>CAYVTI010000007.1:11356-25453 GCA_964454545.1 uncultured Rickettsiales bacterium | reverse complement strand
TAATTGCTATCGCACCGGCACAGAATGACCCGGTTAGGACCAAAATTCCTGATGGCTTTCATGATATCCTGATTGTCCTTTGCGCCGATATCGTCTTCCAGATCGGCGTTCCACTGCAGCTTGGCAAAGTCAAATCCCAGCTTTTCACGATCTATCTGCACGATGCTGAAATGAGTAAGTCCGTCAACACACAATTTATACCCCAGCGTCTGCAGAATATTTTTTGCTGCCACAAATGCGCTTATGTCGCTGAACACGTCCCCTATCTGTATCTCGATGACAATGGGGAATTTCACTATCGGTTTTATCAGCGAATCAAACTCTATGAATTTCTTGGAGAGCAGAGTCTCTATATTAAAGTTGATGCTGACGGGACTATCCAGGAAACGCGCTGGCCCGGTGCTGAAAAGATCGAGCACGCGCTCATCCAGAATCTGGGTCAGGTACCTGAACAGCGAGCGGTTACTGAAGAAATCGGCCTTGGTGTTGAGCATCTGGCGCAGATGCGCGATGTGAATATAATATTCGTCAAAAACCTTGCGGATGCTCTTGTTATGGGTCATGGCGCATACCGGCTGGCGGCGCAGTACCCGGCTCAGATCAGCCTTATTGAGATCATGCTCCACATGGGCAAGCAGCGTCGGGGTAAAGTTCTGTCCCCCTTTTTCCGCCGTCTTCCCCGGCGCTGCAAGAACGGGTGCCGCGCTTTCCGCCTGCTCCATGCGGGAACTCTGGGAGAGTTTCTTGCGGCAAAGCTGGTAAAATTCCGCATATTCGCCGCCCAGATCGTATACTTTGCAGAAGGCATCATTTTCCTCGCCGCGCGCGTTATAGGCGAGCGGATCGTCGATGAACAGGTAGCGCAACTGGAAGATGGCCTTGTCTATCCTGCTCTTGCTGATATTACGGCACAGCACCATGATGGACTGATCGATGCAGAGGAATATCCCCCCCTGATAATCCACCAGCAGATCGCCCAGCAGGTTGACCGCTATCTGGATCTGGTACTGGCTCCGGTATTGCTCAAGCAGCTTGTCGAAATGAAAGTAAATGGCGCGCCAGCTGATAGTCTCCTCGGCAATATTACCTGCCGTGTCTACCAGTTTCACCTCAGCATTCTTGGTTAGCGTGAACATCCCTTCCCCTTCATATCCCGGAGTTAATGCGCCCCATATTTCTGCAGCATCTGTTCCGACGTCTTATTATTCACATATTGCTCCAGAGCATGCGTATCAAAGGTCACTTCAGGATTGTCTATACTTCCCGCCAGGTTTACGGTGATGCTCGGCACATTCACGGGATCAAGGGATTTCAGGGCAAATGTGACATTGGTGCTAGTCGCCCAGTTTACCAGATCAAATTTACTGGCCATGGTTCCCTCGGCCTGCTCATTATTCACACGGGTGCGCGAGGTCTGGACTACTCCCTTGGATATATTCCACGAACCCGCAACATCGGTGAACACCGTATTGCCAGCAGGAAACGCCCGTCTTACTACATTGATGATGTCCGCTACCGTATGCACATACGCCACGGCGCGGATAATGCCGGGCAGATTAAACCCATGCATCTCTATGTCGCGCCCGCTCAATCCCATCGAGCCTTCCAGATTGGAAACCATCGACTGCATGTTGATGCCATTCGTCTCCACAATCGCATTGATATTAAACAGTCCTGATATTCCGCTAAACAGTGGCAACAGGGGAGCGATGCGCTCTATTCTCAGGGAAGAGACATTGGCCGCCGCCTTTACCGTCGGGATGGTTCCGCCGTCAATGAAAAGCTTGCCCGCAACATCCGCCTCAAATGCAGTCGCTTTTATGCTGTCCATATTCAGCTTGCGATCCGAGATATTTCCTGAGACAGCTACATTATCCGCTTCAACGAGACCGTATTTGAAATGCCCGATCTTGATGTCATAGACAGCGTTAATAAAACCCATCCATTTAAAATCGATAACGTCCGCAGACCATCTTCCCTTATCCGCAGTTTTTTCTTTAGGCGGCGGATTTGCAAAGAGCGTTGTAGCATCCAGATTGTCTATGTTACCGGTTACATCAATTTTCGGCGTTTCTCCCGTAACATCAATTTTAACCTTACCGGATACGTGCGAAGCCTTATAGGCCAGGCTTTCGCTGTCAAATTCTATCTTGCCGGCGGTCGCCGCCAGATTCATGTTCGCCTTTGCGTACAACTTGCTGTTAAACACGTAATTCTCAAGGGCCGTGCTTATATACATGTCATATCCCAACCGCTTCAGCCAGACGGATATGGCGTTTTCGCTGTTATCTAATTTTATGCTATTGCTCAGTATGGCCTTTTTCCAGCTTTCCACGCCCCATAAATCCATGATATGATCCAAGTCAAGGCCATTTATGCTGAGCGCAGCGCGTATATTGGTACGCCCATCGATTTTTGCCAGCACCCCCCCTACCAGGCTTATGTTTTCAATGCGCGCGGCGATTTCCGACAACCGGATTTCCTGTGCCGATATGCTGACATTGGTTCTCAGATGAAACCGCTTGAAATCTTCAGGCGGCAGATTAAATCCCGAGGTCTTGAATAGGCTGAGCGCATCCGTGAAACTCTTGCCTTCCAAGTCTACCTGACCTTCAAGGGCAAGGCCGGTAGGAGAAAATTTGCCGATGCCAGAAAAGTCAAGATGGGAATCCCCGGGCATGGTAGCAAGGAACTGCGGGATGGTTAATTCCTTACCCGCAATATCCGTTGCAAAACTGGTATCGGCTATATGCCTGCCGTTATAAGCAATGTCTTTAATCTTTACCGCAGAAGAAATAGCAAGAACGGAAGAATCCGATTTCTCGGGGTAATAGTTATTACGGGCCGCATCCTGCGCTTCCTCCGGCTTCATGTTCAGGAACCCGTTCTCCGTAATATCTTCCAGGTTAAGCCGGTCTATTGCGGCGTTTATAGTCAACCGGTTGGGAAACATCATATCGGCCTGCATTTTTCCCTCTATCGTAGTGCCGCTAAGCACGATATCCGGAAAAGTCATTTTATCGCTGTCTTTCATAACAACCGTGGTTCTCAGGCTCACCGGCAATTTCCGATAGGTTGCCGTGTCCGTATCCAGCCTTTGTCCCCGCATCAGTTTTACCCAGTAGGCGGCATCCTCCGTATCGAATTTCAGATCACCGTTAAACAGCCATCTTCCGTCCTTGTAGCCGATACGTCCTGCATAACCGATGGTATCCTTATCGCTTACGAGATTTAATTCAATGTTTCCGGATTCTGGCGATAAAAGCTGAGGTATGGCAGCCGAAATCGTAGACGTAATGGCAAAACTCCTGCCCAGGTAATCAAACCACAGGTTAACTACATGTTTCTTTTCAGATGCATTTGTCTTCCATGAAGCATTGACATCATTCAATTCCGAAACCGTTCCCGATTCCGAAGTGTAATTCACATGCGTGCCGGACACCTGGAAATAAATATTATCCAGCAGATCGTCCTGCAATTTAACCTGCTTCACCTGAAAAGTCCCGTTGTCCCAGTATTTTGAGATCTCCTGCCAGTTCATTCTGCCGTTGCCAAACGATTCAAGCTCTATATTGACGCCCCTTACCTGCATTTTCTTTATCGTCACCTTTCCCCTGAACAGGGACAGGAAAGCCGGCCACACCTCCACGTTCTTTATGGTCAGGAAGAAGGGAGAACGCGCGCTTGGCGAGTTAAGTACGTACATTGAATCTATGCTGAGATGCGGTATAGGGACAAGCTTCACCACAACTTCCCCCTGCACTTCCAGTTTCATGCCGGTGGCGTTATAAAAGGAATTCACCAGTTCATTCCTGACTGACTCCTTATTGACAAGCAGAGGAAACGTAGCGAACCAGGTCATGACGAGAATGCCCAATACAAGCGCGACCGGTACGATGACATCTTTAATTTTCAAAGCGCTCTACTCCTTCGGCCGGTTGGCCAGCAGCTATCCCGATTTCTTGCTTTTTTTCTTTTTCCCGCCGCTTTGCTCTTCTTCACCCGCTTCCTTGACGAAAGCCATAGCTTCTTCTTCCTCGACATTTTCCACTATGACATTATCCCCGGCGTCCAAATCCTCAATGAGGGCCTCTTCGTCCGCGTCGTCTTCGTTCACCAGATCTTCTTCTATTTCCTCCAGCTCGCCCAGCTCATGAAGGCTTTCAATGTCATCCACTTCATCCATTTCCATCAGCGTCCCGATAGCGTCGCCGCCATCTTCGTCGCCAGTTTCTTTTTTGGATTTCTTATCTGTTTGCAGGCTTTTCTTGAGAGCCGCAACGGGCTTAAGAAGAGCCGCATTCGTCACCTCGGTTACGGGACGCTTAACGGCTTTATTACGCTTCGGGCGGGCTGCCAGTGACGGGTCAAAAGTGCTCTTGCATTTCGGACACACGATAGGGGCATGATTTAAATCGTAGAAATTGCTGCTGCAAGTATTACATTTACGTTTGGTTCCCCACGATGTCTTGCTCACTGTACACGCTCCTCCCGGCTATTTTATAACACTATAGATGTTGCGCTTTTCATTCCGTTAATTTTTTGTATGGTACGTTTTAATATAAATTGCAAGCCTGACCATAAAAAATAATGAAATCGCACGAGAATCCACACCCCAGTTTCCGCATGCAGTCGAAATCCTCCGGCAGTCCGCTTGCCGGAACTTTCAGCGTGCCCGGGGATAAATCCATATCCCACCGCGCGCTGATGCTCGCCTCGCAGGTATTAGGCGGCACGGAAATATCCGGCCTGCTCGAGGGCGAGGATGTCCTCCATACAGCCAGGGCGCTGCGGCTCCTCGGGGTAAGAATCGAGCAGAAAGAGGAGCTTCGCTGGCATGTGCAGGGAGTGGGCGTGGGCGGCCTGTCCGAAAGCGCGGATATTCTCGATATGGGAAATTCGGGCACCGGCACAAGATTGATGATGGGGCTGGTAAGCCCCTATGATTTTGTCACTTTCTTTACCGGAGACGACAGCCTGCGCACACGCCCCATGAAGCGCGTGATGATGCCGCTTGCGCAGATGGGCGCCCGGTTTGAGGCAAGAGAGGGAGACAAGTTGCCGCTCGCCGTGCACGGCACCTCTAAGACATTGCCTGTAGAGTACAGGCTGCCGGTGGCTTCCGCCCAGGTAAAATCCGCAATACTGCTTGCCGCACTTAATACAGCGGGAATTACAACGGTCATAGAGCCGCAAGCCACGCGCGATCATACCGAGCGCATGCTGCGCCATTTCGGCTGGCAGGTGAACACGAAAACGCTCCCTGACGGCAGCACCGCCGTTTCGCTTGCCGGACATCAGGAGTTACCACCCGCCGATCGGAGCATCCTCGTGCCCGGCGATCCTTCTTCCGCAGCTTTCCCGGTCGTGGCCGCGCTTATTGTACCGGGCTCCGACATCACCATACGGAACATCACCATCAATCCGCTGCGCACCGGCCTTTATGACACGCTCAGGAAAATGGGCGCGGACATCACCTTCACCAACCGCCGCGCAAGCGCAGGCGAGGACGTCGCCGACATACGCGTGCGCCACAGCAGGTTGCGCAGCGTAACAGTGCCTTCGCAGCGCGCGCCGTCGATGATTGACGAGTATCCCATACTCGCGGTCGCGGCAAGCTATGCCGAAGGCAGGACGGTTATGCACGGCCTCGGCGAGCTCAGGGTAAAGGAAAGCGATCGCCTGAAAGCGGTGCAGGAAGGACTGCTGCAGTGCGGCGTGAAAGTTTCCGTGGAAGGCGAAACGCTGATCATAGAAGGCGGCAGGCAGCCGCGGGGAGGATGCACGATAAAGACCGGCATGGATCACCGCATCGCCATGAGTTTTCTTGTTATGGGAATGGCATCAAGGGAGCCCGCGCATATCGACGACGGCAGCATGATAGCCACCAGCTTCCCGAACTTCGCCGAGCTGATGAACAGCATCGGGGCGAATATCGTCATCGATACGCCGCATGTGGCGGTGAACAATTCCCCCCATCCGCTCACCATCGCCATCGACGGGCCTGCGTCTTCCGGCAAGGGAACGCTCGCGAGAAGGCTCGCCGAGCATCTGGGGTTTGCCTATCTTGATACTGGCAGCATTTACCGCGCCGTGGGATTGAAGCTCATCTATTCGGGTAAAGACCCTTACGACAAGCGCACCGCCTGCGAAGCCGCGCGCACGCTGAGCGAGCATGATCTGAGTAACCCGCGCCTGCGGCAGGAGCGCATCGGCAAGGCGGCGTCGATCATCTCCGCCATACCGGAAGTGCGCGCGATCCTGCTCGACTACCAGCGCGAGTTTGCAAAGAATCCCAAAGGCGCAGTGCTGGACGGGCGCGACATAGGCACCGTCGTCTGTCCCGATGCCGATCTCAAGATCTTCATCACCGCGAGCCTTGAGACGCGCGCCCAGCGCCGCCACCGCGAGTTGCAAGGGGAAAACATTGAAGTGGTCTACGAATCGGTGCTGCAGGACTTACGCGAACGCGACGAGCGCGACGCCACCCGCTCGGTCGCTCCCTTAGTCCCTGCAGATGACGCCGTCATCATCGACACGTCAAACCTCGATGCGAAGGAAGTATTCGCGCAGGTACTGGGCATTGTGGAGGAGAAACTTAGAAATATCGCTTAATTTCGTCATTCCTGCGAAAACATAAATCCAGAAAAGCCTTTGTGGAAAGGCCGGGGATTTTTGTTTGACTGTAAATATAAAGAATGGTGTAGCATTCATAGAGAAGAACTGTTGGTGAATTGGAAGAATGTACAAAACAATTTGCCTCTTAATCATATAGAGCCATTATGACAGATTATCAGCGCGATATAATAAGCGCGGGGAATCCCATACCTAGAGTTATAGACGTTGATTATCTGGGGGCCATACGCTCTTCTTGCGTTTTCAGGATGGGAAAGAGGGCCGGGTGGATTTATCAGAATGGGTAAAAAAAGACCTGTTCAGTGCATTGCAAGATCCAAGGAAATTTATTCAGTTCGGTTTGGAGCATGGCGCGCTGGTATGGGCTAATAATCTGGATATCAGCCCTGAATATCCTTACCGGCAGATTCACTAATCATCATTATCAAACGGCTTACTTATCTCCCGCCGATGCCCTGTTCTTGCGCACCGTATCAAATACGCCGAGCGCCTGCGCGATCATGGAGCCGGGATCATTCAGGTTGCTGGGCAGCAGGATGGTATTGTTGACCCTTGCCAGATTCCTGAACGCATCAACGAACTGTTCCGCTACCTTGAGCTCAATCGCCTCGCGGCCGCCCGGCTCATTGATCGCCGCAGCGACTTTCCGGATGCTTCCGGCGGTTGCCTCCGCAACCGTAAGCAGCGCTTCCGCTTCACCTTTCGCACGGTTTATCTGATCAATCTGCGCCGCTTCGGAGCGCAGCACCACCTGTTGTTTCTCGCCTTCCGCCACGTTGATCTGCGACTGGCGCTTGCCTTCGGATTCCAGAATGACCGCGCGTTTCTGGCGATCGGCGGAAACCTGCATTTCCATCGCTTTGAGCACGCTTGCGGGCGGGGTGATGTTGCGGATCTCATAGCGCATGCACTGGATGCCCCAGCTCTGCGCCGCCTGGTTAATCGCGGTCACAATGTTGGTGTTGAGCCGCTCCCTTTCCTCAAACGCCGCTTCCATCGTGAGCTTGCCGATTTCCGAGCGCATCGTGGTCTGGGCAAGCTGGGTTACGGCGAACACCGGGTTGCTCACGCCGTAGGAAGCATGCACCGGATCCATTATCTTAAGGTAAATCAGCCCGTCGATCACGAGGGTCACGTTGTCGCGCGTGATAGCGGTCTGCTCCTGCACATCCATTGCATATTCCTTGAGGGAATGCTTATAGGCGACGGTTTCAATATAGGGAATGAGGAAATTAAGCCCCGGCTCAAGAGCGCGGTCGAATTTTCCAAGTTTCTCGACGATCCATACCGATTGCTGCGGCACAATGCGCACACCTTTGAATATGGTCACCACCACGAGAAATGTAAAGGCGAGCGCAAGAAAGGTTATAAAGCTCATAAAAATCCCCTTATTTAGGTTCCACTCTGAGTATGTTGCCCGAAACTGATTTGATAATCACATGCGAACCGGCAGGCAGGAAATCCGCTTTTGCAGCGTCGTCAATCTCCGCGTTCATCACCGTTCCCGACCAGAGCACCTGCCCCATCTCGCCGCGCCTCAACCCGCGCTCGCCAACAGTGGCGGTTTCACCTACCATGATATTAAAGCCTGCGCTGCCTTTGCCTTTTCCGGCGCGGAATTTCAGCAGAGGCCGCCACAGGGCAATCGCCCAGATGGTCGTAAATCCGAAGAAACAGGCAAATTGCAAAGGCGTCGCATCGGCAGGAACCAGTCCGGATTCTATGATGATACCCGTGCAGATGGCGCCCAGCCCGCCCAGGAATATGCCAAGCCCCGGCGCAGTCACGGCCTCAAACAGAACAAGCAGCGCGCCGAATGTCAGCCACAGATATGCCTGGTTGTTTAATAACGTTTCCATAGCCTGCCTCCCTTCATCAGATGGCACTATTTGTCCGGTAACGCAAGAGGTTTGTCACTGAAATTCTTATTGATATAGGCGATGACCGCCGCGCGTTCCTCAGGCCGCGCAAAGCCCGCAAATCCCATTTTGGTGCCCGGCACGATATTTTTCGGGGAGGTCAGGAAATCTGACAATGCCTGGAACGTCCATGTGCCGCCTTTTTTCTTCATCGCATCCGAATAATCGAACCCGGTTACTGAAGCCGTCTTGCGGCCTACCAGGCCATACTGGTTGGGCCCCACGCCATTCGGACCGCCTTTAGCGAAGTTATGGCAGGCCTGGCAGCGCTTGATAAGCTGCTCGCCCAGTTTCAGATCGGCTTTCGCAAGATAAAGCGCTATATCCACCGGCTTACCAGATGCCGTTGCAGCGCCCCCGGAAGAAACGGCGGTAGTCGGCGCGGCGGCGGGAGTCCCGGCAATATCCACGGTGTAACCGCGCGCGCCATCTTCAGGTTTTCCATAAAACACATCCGAGAATTTTATAATTGCCCCGGTCACAAGCACAGCAAGCACCACTGCCCCCGCAACCTGAGTCAGTAGACAACCCAATCCCTTATTCTGCATGATTTTCTCTTAAAGATAGTTATAACCCCACAATTCGTTTATAATTGCACTTATTGGATTGTTCAATAGTATATCGGCATGAATCCTGTCATTATTATCCCGGCGCGCATGCAGGCAACACGCCTTCCCGGAAAGCCGCTTGCCGACATCCACGGCACCCCCATGATCGTGCATGTGTGGCGGCAAGCGGTAGCGAGCGGAATAGGCAAGGCTTATGTCGCCTGCGACGACAAGCGGATTGCAGATGCGGTTAAAAGCGCAGGAGGCGAAGCGGTGATGACGCGCGGGGATCATACCTCCGGCTCTGACCGCGTTTATGAGGCGCTGGAAAAAATCGATCCGCAGGGGAAATATGACATCATCGTCAATGTGCAGGGTGACGTGCCGACGATTGATCCACAGGTCATCAAGGCGGTGCTTAAACCGCTGGAAGACAAGACCGTAGACATTGCAACGCTTGCCTGCGAGATAAAGTTGGAACAGGAGAAGGTTGACCCGTCCGTAGTGAAACCCATCCTGTCTTTCTCTGAGAAAAGTACTGCAATTGCACTTTACTTTACCAGATCCACTACCCCCTATGGCGCTGGCCCTCTTTATCACCACATCGGGATTTATGTCTACAGGCGTAAAGCGCTTGAACGCTTCGTAAGCCTTCCGCCAAGCCCTCTGGAGCTGCGTGAGAAGCTGGAGCAATTGCGAGCCATCGAAGCTGGCATGAAAATCGGCGTTGCCATCGTCGATACCGTGCCGCTTGGGGTGGACACAGCCGAACATCTGCAGCGGGCAAGAGAATTGCTTTCTATCGCGTAATACGCTTCTTAAGCAGGAAAAAGAAAGGCACTGCCGCTATTTCAGCCACGAGCGAGAATACGACCACGAGAGGGAGCGAAATATCGTAACACAGGCCGATGACGGCGCTACCCAGAAACCATGCCACGCCATAGGCAGCCGTGAATATGCCGTAGGCGGATGCGCGTCGCTGCGTGGGTACCATTGACGCGACCGCCGCCGGGATTATCGATTCATGGACGCCCATGCCCAATCCCCAGAGCGCAGAACCTGCAAACGCCGCCCAGAACCCGCCTAAAAAAACCAGCGGCACGAATAATGTGGTGATAAGAGTCAACGGGATCAACACCGCGATGCCTTTACGATCAAACAGCCTGCCGAACACAAGCGACCCCAGGCCGCTTGTACCCATCGCAACCGCGTAGAAGATGGGAATCCATGTCGCAGGCACCGCATCCGCTTTCCCGAAATGGAACGACATCAGCGAGAAATCCGGAAAGCCCGCTGCCACCAGCGCAGCGCCGGCAAGGTATATCCAGAACGCTTTCGGAAGATTGCCTGTATCGAGATTGGCTTCCGGCGCATGCGCTTCCATATGCTCCGGCGCAGGATAAAGGATACGCGCAACGCTAAGGACAGCAAGCGTAAGCAGCGCCGGGAAAAGCAGCATGAGAAAAGCGGTCTTATAATCACCGTGCCCGGCAAGCACCATAGCGACCGCAAGCGGCCCGATCATGGCTCCCAGCTGATCAAGCGCCTCATGCAGGCCGAACACCCACCCCTGGCCCAGTATATTCCCGGCGTGGGACAACATGACATCCCGCGGCGGATTGCGCATCGCCCTGCCGATACGTTCGGCGACGATAAGGAGCGCCGCCGCCTGCCAGCTTCCGGCGAGCGCCAGCAAGGGAACAGACAGCATCTGGATGATATAGCCCAAAATCGTGATCGGCCAGAATTTACCTGTTTTTTCAGCAAGGTAGCCTGACGCCATGCGCAGAACATAGCCCAGCAACTCTCCTCCCCCGGCGACGATACCTACGATGAAGCCGCTTGCGCCGAAAGTGGCGAGATAAGGGCCAACAATGCTGCGTGAGCCTTCATAGGTGCAATCGGCAAACAGACTCATGATGCCGATGATGAATACGAAACGGAAGGCCTGGCGTTTTCCAGTCATTGTACAGGTTCGACGTAGAAAACGAGCCTGACATCTTTTCCTTCCTTGACCCACTGCGCGGCGGAAATCTTTAATATCCCTGATTTTGCATATGCAGTATTGGAAAGCCGCCGCGCGCTTGCGCATAGCACTATCGCCTTTCCGCCTACCATGTTTCTGTCAGAAAAGGCGGCATAAATGGGCGGATCAAGCTTTTTCAGTCCGGTATCGGCCGGAGAAGGCAGGCCGGAAAATAATTTTTTCTGGGAAGTGTCGCCGGCAAATGATGACAAGTTTCCTGCCGCCGCTGCTCCCACGAATGCACTTTCCATATAAGATGACAGGGTATCTGAAATCGTCTCTATTTGAGTTATGTCATCAGGCAGTATCCCCGCATTTTCCGCCCCCTTCACCTGCAATGAATAATACAATTCCTCTGGTTTCTTACTTGGACGCCCCGCAAGAACCGGATTCTTTTCTTCAGACCCTACGGGTATAACAGGCTGAGCATAAAGGGATGCAGGGAAGAACTGCAATACCATGGCAAGTATAAGGTATTTTCGGTTCAGCAGCATATATCCCTCCTTTGGTTAGGCTCTAAACCCCCAGCAGCAGCCTGCGCGGATCTTCCACGGCTTCCTTGATCTTGACAAGGAAGGTAACCGACTCGCGACCGTCAATGATGCGGTGATCATAGGAAAGCGCCACATACATCATCGGATGGATGATCACCTGGCCTTTCACCGCGATCGGGCGTTCTTCGGTCTTATGCATGCCGAGAATGGCCGACTGCGGCGGGTTGATGATGGGAGTGGAAAGCAGCGAGCCGTATACGCCACCGTTGCTCACGGTGAACGTGCCGCCCGCCATGTCGCTCATGGCGAGAGTGCCATCCTTGGCTTTCTGAGCAAGGCGCGCGATTTCCGCTTCAATCTCGGCGATGGAAAGCTCATCGGCATTACGCACTACGGGCACGACCAGTCCCTGCGCGCCACCGACGGCAACGCCGATATCGTAATACCGTTTATAGACGATCTCATCGCCTTCGATGCTGGCGTTGACTTCCGGAACTTCCTTGAGCGCAGCCACGGCCGCCTTGACGAAGAAAGACATGAAGCCAAGCCGGGCGCCATATTTTTTCTCGAAGGCTTCCTTGTACTCATTGCGCAGCGCAATGACATTGCTCATGTCAATTTCGTTGAAGGTGGTAAGAATGGCCGCCGTATTCTGCGAATCCTTCAGGCGCTTGGCTATAGTCTGGCGCAGCTTGGTCATTTTCACGCGCTCTTCCCTGCCTGCGGGAGCAGAGGTTCTCTGAGGCTGGGGAGCGGCAGCATACGCCAGGACATCGCCCTTGGTCGCGCGCCCGTCCTTGCCGGTTCCCTGAACATTCGCAAGATTAATACCCGCTTCATCGGCGATTTTCCGCGCAGCGGGACCTGACTTTTCGGGTAAGGCTTCAGGTCTCAGGATTCGGGTTTCTGCTTGTTTCTCCGGTTGCTTTTCCGGCACCGGTTGCTGCTTGACATCTGACACCTGACTGCTGACACCCGTCGCTACAGCGCCTTCTTCAACCCTGCCGATGAGCGCTCCCACCTGCACGGTGCTGCCTTCCTTGGCAATAATTTCCTTGAGCACGCCGCTGGCCGGAGAATTGACTTCAAGCGTGACTTTATCCGTCTCGATTTCGGCGACGGCCTCATCCATCTTCACCGAATCGCCTGCTTTTTTGAACCACTTGGATATGGTCGCCTCGGAGACGGATTCCCCCATCGCAGGAACAATTATATCTTTAAGTGCCATATATCATCTCCATATTTTGTATATCTCATACCCTATACAAGGGCGCCATGACAATGTTTATATTTCTTGCCTGAGCCGCACGGGCAGGAATCATTTCTTGCCACCTTGCCCCAGCTTTCGGGATTGTTCGGGTCACGGTCTTCCGGCTTCACATGGGTGCGCACCGGCACATGGCTTTGCTCCGTTGCCCCCTCTTCCCTATCCGCCATCGCCGGATCGTGACGGCTCTCCTGCATCTTCTGCATCCGTCTGATTTCTGCAATGGAGTGAACAGGACGCTCGGTCTGGATTTCAAGATGCGCCATGCGGGAAGTCACCAGTTCGCGCAGCTGCGAGAGCAACTGTTCAAACAGGGAAAAAGCCTCCTGTTTATATTCGGTGAGCGCGTCGCGCTGCCCGTAGGAGCGCAGATGTATGCCGTGGCGCAGGTGATCAAGCGACAGGAGATGATCCTTCCATAACTGATCCAGCGTCTGCAACAGCAGGCGTTTCTCCGCTATCTGCATGATTTCCGGGCCGTACATGGCGACTTTATGCTGTATCTGTTCATTCGTGATTTTATGCAGCCGTTCCAGTATTTCTTCATCGGCGATACCCTCTTCCTTTGCCCATTCATGGACGGGGGGATGCAGCCCGTAGATGCGGAACACTTCTTTTTCCAGCCCTTCTATATCCCACTGCTCAGGATAGGAGCGATCGGGCACAAAATTCGACACCAGTTCTTCATCGACCTCCGCACGCATCGCGGCGATGGTATCCGTGACGCTTTCCGCCGTCATCATCTCAATGCGCTGTTCATAGATCACCTTGCGCTGGTCGTTCATCACATCGTCGAACTTGAGCAGGTTCTTGCGGATTTCGTAATTGCGGCCTTCCACCTTCTGCTGGGCTTTTTCGATCGCCTTGTTCATCCACGGGTGGAAAATCGCCTCGCCTTCCTTAAGCCCCATTTTCTGCAGCAGCCCGTCAATACGCTCCGAACCAAAAATACGCATCAGGTCGTCTTCGAGCGACAGGAAGAATTTCGACGCTCCCGGGTCGCCCTGGCGTCCCGAACGGCCGCGCAACTGGTTGTCGATGCGGCGGCTTTCATGGCGTTCGGTGCCGATGACATAGAGCCCGCCCGCAGCAAGCACTTCCGCTTTCTCGCTTTCCACTTCCACATATATTTTCTTCGCCGTAGCGGAGGTTCTTTCCACATCCTGCCCCAGTTCGTCGGCAACGCGCATGTCCGGATTGCCGCCCA
>CAYVTI010000007.1:0-11346 GCA_964454545.1 uncultured Rickettsiales bacterium | reverse complement strand
CGCCATGTTGGTGGCGATCGTCACCGCGCCGGAACGCCCGGCCTGCGCCACGATATGCGCTTCCTTGTCATGGTGGCGGGCATTGAGCACGTTATGCGGGATCTTCGCTTTCTTCAGCATGCCCGAAAGATACTCGGACTTTTCGATGCTGACCGTACCCACGAGCACCGGCTGCTTGCGCGCATGGCAATCCTTTATCTGCTCGATGACCGCCTTGTATTTTTCCTGCGCGGTGCGGTAAATCTCGTCATCCGAATCCCCGCGCTTGACCGGGAGGTTGGTCGGTATCTCCACCACTTCGAGCTTGTAGATATCCCTGAATTCATTGGCTTCGGTCATGGCCGTTCCGGTCATGCCCGCAAGCTTGGGATAGAGGCGAGCGTCTGGTTCTCATTCTGGATTTCGACTTTCTCCTTCGCCTCAAGCGCCTGATGCAAGCCTTCGGAATAGCGCCGCCCTTCCATCATGCGCCCGGTGAATTCGTCGATGATGACGACCAGGTTGTCTTTCACGATATAGTCGACATCGCGCTGGTACATATGGTGCGCGCGCAGGGCCTGGTTGACGTGATGCACGAGCGCGACATTGTCGATGTCATACAACCCCCGCCCCGCCTGCAGCAAGCCGGTATCTACAAGTATTTCCTCGATATGCTTCACGCCCCCTTCGCTCAGGACGACCGTTTTCGCCTTTTCGTCCTTCTCGTAGTCTTCCTTCACAAGCCTGGGAATGAGACGGTCTATCCGGGTATAGAGATCGGAGTTGTCTTCTGTCGGGCCGGAGATAATGAGCGGCGTGCGCGCTTCGTCGATGAGAATGCTGTCCACTTCGTCGACGACGGCATAATTGAACGGGCGCTGCACCATGTGCTCCACCGCGTATTTCATGTTGTCGCGCAAATAGTCGAATCCCAGCTCGTTATTGGTGGCGTATATGATGTCGCAGTTATAGGACTCCTTGCGCTCGTCATCATCCATGCCGTGCACGATGACGCCGACGGAGAGACCCAGGAACCGGTAGATGCGCCCCATCCACGCGGCATCGCGGCGGGCAAGGTAGTCGTTGACCGTCACCACATGCACGCCCTTGCCGGAAAGCGCGTTAAGATACACGGCCAGCGTCGCAACCAGGGTCTTGCCTTCGCCGGTGCGCATTTCGGCGATCATGCCCCGGTGCAGCACCACGCCGCCGATAAGCTGCACGTCGAAATGGCGCATGCCGAGCACGCGCTTCGAGGCCTCGCGCACGGTGGCGAAAGCATCCGGCAGTATTTTATCCGGCGTTTCGCCGGACTGAAGCCGTCCCTTGAGCCATGCGGTACGCGCCTGCAGCGCCTCATCGGAAAGTTTTCCCACTTCCGGCTCAAGCGCATTGACCGCACGCACGATGCTGCCAAGCGAAGATACGTAGCGCTCGTTGGCGGTTCCGAATATTTTTCTGGCTAGATTTCCAATCATAATGGCGTAAGAGATAGGGGTAAGGCAGCATTATGTCAATGCTCGTTATGTCAATCCTCACTGGCCTTTGCGTGCGTTTTCAAAAGCGTCTCTATCTGGGTATGCAGCCCTTTCGCAATCAGGAATACCGGAATCCAGGGAATAGCCATCATGGAGAAATAAAAAACGGCAAGCCATAGCCTGCGGTTGCGCCACGCAGCGGTCAGGCGGTGGACGCTTGCGATGCCGGAAAGCAGGTAGGGCAGCAGCATGATAAGAAACACCACTTCACCGGCGAAACGGTCATTGCCATGGCCGAAAGCGGCGAGAAGAACGCTGATGGCGATAATACCCGGCACCCATAACGGCATTCCTTCCGGCGAAATGGCAAGGCTCTCGCGAAGCGCAATGTTATTCATCCTGAGAAAAATGCTAGCCAGCACCGTAAAGGCATAAAGCATCATCACCCACATCCAGCTCATGCAGGCAAAAATAAGAAAACTCCATTCGCCTGCCACCTGCTTCATGAATTGCGCGAACTTTAGGTCGGCATTATCCATCTGGCTGTCAAGCTGGCCGGAAAAGGAATTCGCGACCAGGGTCTTCAGGTCGCCGTGATCGGAATAACCCGCCAGGATCGCAAAAATCATGAACATGGCGGCGGTCATAGCGCTGATTTCCGCCAGCACCGGCAGTACGGGATACCACAGGCGCTCTCCTTTATCTCCTTCGCGCCATAAAAGCAGCCTGCGCATAAGATGCTGTAATGGCAGCGCAACCAGTATGATGTAGAAAAGCCCATATTCCGCTCCTACAAGCAGGCTGGAAGTCAAGCAGGCAACGAGGGAGGCGGTGAAACTGTAGCGTGGGGAAAAGGAAAGACCTATGATCGCTACCGGTATCACCGGAAGGAACATGAGCAGCAAGCCGCTGCCCGCGCTGTACGCGGACAGCGCAAAAACCGCACCGGCCAGAACGCCGCAGACAACGGTAAATATCTGAAGTTTGGAAATGGTAAACATGACTAAGAGTGTAGACCTATAAATAACGTGGGTTCCGCGCAAGCGGAAAATGCGGTCCGGCAATAAAAAGGCCGCCATGCGTAGCGGGGACTACAGACAAGGCCTTTGAGACAGCCGGTTGCATTTTCCGCAGCGCCCGGAGGGTTTGCATATTATTTATAGGTCACACTTTGATGATTAATCATGCTGCAAAGTAAGGCGTCAAGGACAATAAGCCGGGCTATATTTTCGTTATCCGGAAGATGCCGAAATAGTAAAACGCGCTATTATTTCCGCAAGAATCAATAGCATGAGAATTATTTGCGTGCGTTAACTAAAAATTAAGCCCTAGAGCTTTATCCTGTATGCAGAAAATCAACAGGCTTTATGATTGTAGATTATCCTATTAAAGTTCTATGCCAATTGAAATACGGTCAGGATGAATGGGCCATAAGAACTATTGTAAATATAAAGAATTACATGGAAACTAAAGCTGTTACACAGCTCGTCCCCATTGAGGAGCGGGAACGAATTGAAAAAGCGGCACTCATCAAGTCGATTTGCGCAAATGTGATAGCCTTGGAAGCGCTGGATTTTCTGAGGGAAGAAAAGGGATACTAGGGATAGATCTGGTAACTGGCAGCAAGAAAATACGCAAGTGCGCCGACCGGATAGATGATGCATTAAAAGAACTGGAAAAATTTGGTATTTACAGCCAGGTAGCCATATCAGCCGTAAAAGGCCTGCTCAGCACAAACAGAGAGAATCTCGATAGAAACAGAAACACGCTGGTCAATCAGGCAATTATAATATTGGATCACCTAAAAATGGATAATGTTCCCTTGGGTCTGGATACGACGGAAATGAAGGAGATATTACCTTACCTTCATAACATAGGATCAACAGATAATAACGATAACGCCAAAATTTTCATGAATGCCGTGACGAAAGCGCTTTACGATGTGGGACTGGCTGATCACAATGAGCTTATAATTCCTGAGATAGCCATTGAATATTACAAAACAAACAGAAAACTGCCTACCGGTGGAAGCAAGACAGTTTTAAATGAGACTTTAGAAAATGATATCCGTGAAGCGGCGGCAGGAGCAGCTAAAGCGATCGATTCTACAGCAGATACAATTATGGCACCCGGCAGTTTTTCACGGAGAATGGGAAGCCTGATTGAACTGTTACAAATCGAAGGCGAAGCATTCCGGCTCGGTATATATGAAAGAGGAAATGAAAGGTATGCTGAAAGGTTAGAAGAAGTAAAGCAGGCATGGCAAGAACTGGTTCAGTTAAGAACCGCTTCGGAACCAGACATTCCGATTGCAGGTCAGTCTTACCATCAGGGCGGAGACACATGTGAAGCTATAAATGTCTTGGGAAAGAAAATGCAGGAATTATTGAAAGAAACAGATGGCAAAACACGGCCTGCGCCACCCATCACCCCTAGGGGTACAGACGGCAGGGGAGTCCGGCAACAGCAATAAAGCTTACTGCACCACGAACGCAAGCAGGGCAAGGTTGCGGGCGCGTTTGATAGCGCGGGCGAGTTCGCGCTGCTTCTTGGCGGAAACGGAAGTGATGCGCGAAGGCAGCATCTTGCCGCGCTCGGAAATGAAACGGCTCAGGAGCTTCACGTCCTTGTAATCAATCTTTGGCGCATTGGTTCCGGAGAGCGGACAGGATTTGCGGCGGCGGAAAAATACCTTGCGGCCGGAGGATCCACCCTGGGATGACTGTGCTTCTGACTGATGATATGCCATATTTATATTTCCTTATAGTAGGGTTTAGGGGTAAGGGATTAGGGGAAAAGAGGGTTTAAGAGAAAATTTTTAACCCTTAATCCCTACCCCTCGCCCCTTGAACTTATGCAACGTTATCAAATGTCGGGGCTTCCGGAAGTTCTTCGTCACGCCCGGATTTCTGCAGCATGACCGACGGACCTTCCTCGATCGCGTCCACGCGCACCGTCAGGTGGCGGATGATGTCTTCATGCAGGCCGATATTGCGCTCCAGCTCCTTCACGGCTTCGTGCGACGCGTTGAGCGCGAGCATCACGTAATGGCCCTTGCGGTTCTTGTTGATCTTATAAGCGAGGTTACGCAGACCCCAGTATTCGTTCTTTACGACGGTACCGCCCTGCTGCTTGACGATGTTGCTGAAATCCTCGATCAGCTTGTTGACGTCACTGCGCGGCGCATCCTGACGCACGACAAAAGTACTCTCATAGAGAGGCATAGTTTACTCCAAAATTGTTTACCCCCTTGCTTTTAAGGGGAGGCGTACTATACAGACTATGCGTAATAATGCAAGGGGTAATATGAGTTTTTGTCCTACCGCGCTTTATACGCTATCTATAAGAATTATAAAGATTTTATAATAAAAAGGAGATGATATGAAGCGTGCGGTGGTATTTCCCGGCCAGGGCTCACAGGCGGTCGGCATGGGCAGGGATCTGGCGGCTAACTTCGCCGAGGCAAGGCTCGTGTTCGAGGAAGTGGACGACGCGCTCAATCAGAAACTGTCGCGCATCATGTTCGAGGGGCCGGAAGCGGAACTGACGCTTACCGAGAACGCGCAGCCCGCGATCATGGCCTCCTCTATTGCATTGCTGCGCGTGCTGGAAAAAGAGAACGGATTCAATATTATCTCCTATGCTGCGTACCTCGCCGGGCATTCGCTCGGAGAATATACCGCGCTTGCAGCGGCGCAATCCTTTACGCTTGCCGACACCGCCCGCCTGCTCAAGACGCGCGGACAGGCGATGCAGAAAGCGGTTCCCGTAGGCGAAGGGGCGATGGCCGCCATTTTAGGGCTCGATTTTGAGCCGGTGGCGAAGATTGTGGCCGAAGCCAGCGAGGCAGGTATTGTCGCAATAGCCAATGACAATTCGCCGGGGCAGATTGTGGTGAGCGGCGCGGTCGCAGCGGTGAACAGGGTGGCAGAACTTGCCAGGGAAAAAGGGGCGAAGCGCGCCGTGACGCTTCCGGTGAGCGCGCCGTTTCATTCTCCGCTCATGAAGCCGGCGGCGGAAGTCATGGCAACCGCACTGCGGGCAACCCCTATTCATAATCCCGTGCTTCCCATCATCGCCAACGTGACCGCAAGGGAAGCAGGCAATGCCGATGAAATCCGCAGGCTGCTTGTGGAGCAGGTGACCGGGATGGTGCGCTGGCGCGAGTCGGTTGCGTATATGGCGACGCTCGGCGCCACCGCGGTGCTGGAAATCGGCGTCGGCAAGGTGCTCACCGGCCTCACGAAGCGCATCGACAAAAATCTCGAAGGCAGCTGCGTCGCGTCGGTGGAAGATATCAAGGCATTCAGCGTGGTGGCATAAATGATTACCTATGACGATTTCGCCAAGGTCGACATACGCGTGGGAAAAGTCATCCATGTCGAGGACTTCCCGCGCGCGCGCAATCCCGCCTATAAGGTAAAGGTCGATTTCGGCAGTGAAATCGGCGTGAAATGGTCGAGCGTGCAAGCCCAGCGCGAATACCAGATGGAAGAGATGCTTGAGCGGCAGGTGGTGGCGGTGGTCAACTTCCCGCCCAAGAATATCGCCGGGTTCATGTCGGAGGTGCTTATCCTGGGCGCTGCGGCGGAAGACAGCAGCCTTTCACTGCTTATGCCAGGCCGGAGGGCAAAGATCGGCGGGAAGATTTTTTAACACCATATATTCTGACCGTTCGTTTATGTTTCTCGTCTATTCACGGATAGTATCATAATATATATGTGATACTATTTCCTGTTTATCTCTATGCTGCTACCAAAGGAGGAAATCATGGGGAAATACATTCTTATGGCTGCCCTTGTTTTTGCGCATATGGCAAGCGCTTTTGCGGATAGCGACGATGTGTTGGGCGAACACGAGAGAGAGCATATGGATCAAGCGCGCCAGCAGAAATCCATCGACTGCGGCAGCATCAGGGCCGGGCAGGCCGTGAACGGAAGCAATCCCAATTCAAACGGCCCCGGCGCTGAAAATAACGGCTGCGCCCGCTCCTTTCGCTCCTCCCGCCACTTCTTTTTTGTCCCTCATGCCAATACGGCAGGCAACGCTAACGGAGCCGATCCGGCAGGCGCGGGGCGGTAAACCCGTTCTGCACTTATCTGTCCGCGAATGCCAGCCTGACGGCCAGCGCGACGAAACCGCGGCGCAAAGAATTAAGCCGCTTCGGCTTCTTCATCCAGCTCCGGCAGCATGCCGAGCGCGCGGCGATAGGTGTCGAGCAGGTGTTCAGCCTCTTCGCGCTCTGCGGCGTCCTGCTTACGCAGGGAAACGATTTTGCGCAGCGTCTTGACGTCATAGCCGTTGCCCTTGGCTTCGGCGAATACGTCTTTGATGTCCGATGCGATACCGGCCTTCTCTTCTTCGAGTCTTTCGATACGCTCAACGATGGATCTTAATTGCTCCGCCGCAATGCCACCTGCTTTTGTCTTTGCCATAGTTCTGTTGTCCTTTAATTCTTGTTTTCTTGTAAGGGGTTTTCCCTTCGTTACGCTTACCCCCCTCGCGCTTTGCGCGGGGCCGTCGCTAACGCTCCTCCACGTTCCGCGCATATTCTGTAATAAGAGGGGGAATTATTTTTGCGCCAAAACCTGCCGCTTTGCAAGGAGTATTTATTATCTGTTGACATTCGCAAGCTATAAAACATACTTTATTTATTAACGGGTACAAAAACTTGGGAGATGTTTCTTATGGGTTCCTCTGCCACTGTTGCCATCGTAATAGGATCGGTTCTTATGATTGCGGGCATCTTCGGGCTGCTATGGTGCAAGAAACGCTCTTTTCATCGTAAAAACGAACTCGGCGTTGAGTTGTTTGACTCTTACTGGCAATTGCTGCTCTTTCGTATTATCGAGGGCATTGTTGCCATCGCCAGCGTATTGGCGATTGTAGGAGGGATACTCGTATTATTCCAGAAGCTGGTCGGTTTCGCTGTATTAGGCCCCACCATCGGTAACTATCTTACAAAAATAATGGATAAGTTCGAATAAATTACTCTACCGTGCAATATGATGCCGTTGTCTTCGATCTGCTGACGGCGCTGCTCGATTCCTGGGCATTGTGGAACCGTGTCGCAGGCTCTGAGGAACAAGGCTATCGCTGGCGGCGGAAATATCTGGAGCTCACTTATCAGTGCGGGGGATATGTTCCCTATGAAGGCGTCATCCGCGATGCCGCGCGCCGGACAGGAGCTGACGGCAGCAAGGCGGACGAACTGATTTCACGTTGGAACGAACTGGAGCCATGGCCGGAAGCGCGGGAGGTGCTCAGCATACTCTCCCGAAAAGTGCCGCTAGGGGTGGTGACCAATTCCTCAAACGCGCGGGCAAGAATTGCCGTTGCGCAGGTGAAGGGGGCGTTCGCTCCGTGGTTACGGCGGAGGATGCGGGCTATTACAAGCCGCGTCCGGAGCCTTACCGGATGATACTGCCGAAGCTCGGCACAAAAGCGGAGCGCACGCTGTTTGTCGCAGGCTCGGCCTTCGACGTTCCCGGCGCAGCAGGCACGGGAATGCCCGTCTACTGGCACAACCGCATGCGCCTTCCCCTGCCCGGCGGCGCGAAAGTGACGCCGGTTTTAATTGCTGAGAGCCTGTGGCCACTGGTGGATTTTGTGTGAGTATTAGCCGTCATTGCGAGGAGCTTTAGCGACGAAGCAATCCAGAATACTATTTTATTATTTAATTATTGGAACCTACTATATGTTTTAGTTTAGCACCACAAACAGAAGGAGTGATTAGAATAGTAGCAAATCCAGAGAATATATATCTGAAGAAATAATCCCATTTTTCCGATGGAAGGTAATAGGCTAGTTCCCCGATAGAACCTAGAATCACAATTGTTAAAAAAATACATTTAAAGTAACAAACGCGCATAATATTTTTATATTAGATTGAAATTTAATGATAAAGTAACATTCGTATACGTCAAGAAACTAAAATAGATGCATAGGAACATGGATAAGCACCAGCGGCCATCCGTAAGCTTTCGGTGACAGCATTATCGCTGCCTGATAAATACCCGTCCGTCAGATCAAGTCGAGAGGTTTTACACATGATAGCAGGCTTATGTCTAGAAGCTTCTGCCTTCCCGTTTTGCTACCTTTATCATATGGTCGGCCCTGTGACCTGGCGATGGATGAAGAGGATCGGCTGATGTTATCATACGCTCTACTTCTCTTTCAGATGGAGACTTGCCGCTGTGTCCGCGTTTATATTCCTCCGTTACATAATCTTCTGCAAATTGCTGATCGTGCCTGAAGGTATCTAAAACAATATCTGGATGATCAGACTTGAGTATCATGGCCTCATCGCACAGATATTCAACTGCAAGCGTATAAGCCTGTTGAAATTCCGCCATCTTTAAAACGCCGGACGCTTTAGAAGATAAAGCTTGCATTACTTTTTGATCAAAATCGGTAGGAATGCCTTTTACCTGAAAAGAATCAGGAATCTTGTCCATTTCGTTTACCTGTTCAAGCTTTTCCAGAAAACCCTGCACTCTCTCTAAATCTTCAGGGGGTATTGCAGTTACTATCCCTACCAATTCCAGAAATACTGAAGGGCGCCCTGAGTATGCATCCGCTATCCCTTCAGGGGTAAGACGCTCTCTTCCATCTCTTGTCAATAACTGCCCTGGGATCACCTCTCCTGTTATCGGCTCTCCCGCTATTACCTCCACTTTAAACAGGTGTCTGTCAAAACTGCTAACAAGATACTCATGTTTGTTGTATATTTGTCCGACAAGCCTAAGTGCTTCATTAAACTGATCAGTAGAGCCGAAAACGAACTCTATTCTGCCAATCTGTTCTCGACTAAGACTGGTTGCTCTTGAATTAAAATCATTTGCGATCAGTGGAAGCATAAAGACTGAAAAATCTAAATTACGCTTTGGGTGTTCGCTTTCATGTATCAACTTGGCTTGCAGCATTGCCGCTTCCTCTGCAGAAATAGAACCGGCAGGCAATGTGAACTGCTCCAATGCAGACTGACTGAACTCGAAAAAACCAGTCCCGATTGGATCGGAAGGACGCCTGCCTGCTGCGAAATCCTCTCCTCCAGGAGCTAAATGCATGCCGAGACTGTTAACTATAACCCCGTTCCTAGTAGCAATGTCCTGTATGATACCCCGTGCAGCTTGAAAAGCTCTCAGTTCGCTAGCATTGGGCGCACGCCGCTGACCAGTTTCGTCAACTACGAAATAAAACTGTTCTTCACCACTTTGATCAGCCATATCTGAATGCGGTGCTGACCGGCGACCAGCGCTACAGCTATCTCATGGGCGATAGTATGCTTGCCATTGCCTGCGAGCCGGTCAACGCAGGTGCGTATGAGGAAATGGGTTCCGGCCTCTCGCGCTGTACAGAAAAGCTCGTAGATATCGCTTTCCCGATCCCCGATATGGACGCATCGCCCAGGTTCACCAAGAAGTTCTGTAGCCTGTTTCAGGTTTTCCAGCCACCGGATACTTTCTTTTTCTTCGATGGGAACCCGCGTCGGGTTGACCGTTCTTTTCAAGGCGTTGCATCCTTTGAATTTCTGCCTTGTCCAGAACTTAATCGCCGCCAGGCCGAGCGGCAGCCCCTCGGTCGTGACCGCAAGGCTTGAATGCATCATAATCCCGCAAATGGTGCGGTATCTTGAAAGGCCGTGTTCATCCCTGCCACAGTGATTGCTATGCATAATCCCGATAAGGTCAGGTTTGGCCCTTTGATACGAGAACTCACTGGTGTCATGAAGAATTAGCGCGGTCCCGGTAGTCGCTGCAAAACGCTCCTGCGTGGACTGGAAGTGACCGGCCAGAATATCCGCTTCGCTGATCCGGTCATTGGAGAAAAAGCGGTAAGCGGCTTTGGTGTTTGCCCAATCCTGGCACACCAGGGGAATGCTTCCACCAATGCCACTGCCGAGCCGGGTAAGCAACGCTCGCGGCCTTTTGCCGAGACGTGCATCCCTGAACCGGCATCCGGCTAATTCCTGCTCTATCCAGGAAGGAACTTCAGCCAGCACGGCTATCTCGTAGCGACAATTGCGGTAATGGATAACACTGCTTCATCAAAGTCATCCCCATTAAACATGGCTGATTCCCTTGAATCACAGCGCTCACCTCATGTAAAGCACTCAATTATGACCCTACTTACGAATTGTGGGTAATTGAAAGGTTTACCGGACGCTTACTACGAAGCTTACCTTACACAGTAAGTCGAAAGCCTATAGAAAAAAAGCCCCGGCATTTCTGCGCGGGGCTTTTTTTATTGAATAGAAGCTGGCTTACAAGGCTTGGCAGCGACTTACTCTCCCAAGACTTAAGTCTTAGTACCATCAGCGCGGAGCGTTTTCACGGTCGTGTTCGGGATGGGAACGGGTGTTTACCACTCGCAATAACCACCAAGCCGTGTAAGCCAGCTCTCGAGGTTCTAGGCGCCGGGTTCTAGGTTCTAGTTAAATTTTCACTAGCACCTAGTCCCAAGAACCTAGAACCTTCTATTCAATAGGTTCTTCTGATCGATGCTACAAAAATATGCCACCAACTCATGACTTTTTGCACTGCATGCAATGCAACAAGTATCTTAAAAGTAAATATTAAATCAATCGAGCTATTAGTAACGCTAAGCTGCGTGCCTCGCGGCACTTCCACATGCGTCCTATCAACGTAGTAGTCTTCTACGGCTCTAATGGGGAAAACTCGTTTTGAGGCGGGTTTCACGCTTAGATGCTTTCAGCGTTTATCCCTTCCGTACATAGCTACCCTGCGGTGCGGCTGGCGCCACAACAGGTACACCAGAGGTACGTCCAACCCGGTCCTCTCGTACTAAGGTCAGATCCTCTCAATTTTCCTACACCCACGGCAGATAGGGACCGAACTGTCTCACGACGTTCTAAACCCAGCTCACG
>CAYVTI010000006.1:50130-74370 GCA_964454545.1 uncultured Rickettsiales bacterium | reverse complement strand
CCCTAACAGACTACCGTAGTAGTCTCGATGAAGGTAGGTCCATCCCATTATGCCGGAGAGCGAGGCAGGAGGCGAGTTTATCCGGTCTCCATCTCTCATAAGGTCGGGATGATGACAATTCTTACGGTTTAATCAGGTATTCACCAGCTTCGCAAACCGCATCAGATCGATATTACCGCCGGAAAGAATTATCCCTACCTGCTTACCTGAAATATCCAGCTTGTTGGTAAGCGCGGCTGCCGCTGCAAGGCACCCGGTTGGCTCCACGATCATCTTCATGCGTTCGGCGAGAAACCGCATGGTGTCTATAAGCTCGGCGTCGCTTACCGTGACGATATCATCAACAAATTGCCGGATGATCTTGAAGGGGTTATTCCCGATCTGCTGGGTCTGCGCACCGTCTGCGATGGTGTCGGGAGTGTCGATACGGACAATCTTTCCGCAGCGGAAACTTTGCTGCGCATCGTTGCCCGTTTCTGGTTCCACTCCGATGACGGTACAACGGGGATTCATGGTTTTAGCGGCAATCGCGCATCCGGAAAGCAATCCGCCGCCGCCTATCGGCACGACAAGCACATCCAGCCCGCCTGTATCCTCGAACAGTTCCTTGGCCGCTGTTCCCTGTCCGGCTATGACGTGCGGGTGATCATAAGGTGAAACCAGCGTAAGCCCGCGTTCTTCCGCGAGCTTCCTGCCGATGGCTTCGCGGTCGTCCTTGTAGCGGTCATAGAACACAATTTCCGCACCGTAGTTGCGGGTTGCCTCCACTTTTATTTCCGGCGCATCGGACGGCATGACGATCACCGATTTTGTGCCGATGATCCGCGCGGCGAGCGCCGTGGCCTGCGCGTGGTTGCCGGAAGAGAAAGCAATGACGCCTCCTGCGCGCTGCTTCCCGTCAAACTGCGCGATGGCATTATATGCGCCGCGGAACTTGAACGCTCCCACGCGCTGGAAATTCTCGCACTTGAAGAAAAGCTGCGCCTCCGTTCTTTCATTTGCGGTCGCCGAGGTCATCATCGGGGTATGGTGAGCTATGCCCTTGATGCGGTTGTGCGCAAGCACGATGTCGCCGAAATCTATCGCCAGTTCATTCATGGATATTTACCTATACGCCATACATTCTCTGTAGCCGGATAATTCCCAAATATCAATTGGACTTTGAGGAATTGCGTGTATAACAGCAGGAATTACTGCGGATTGCTGCCCCCATGAAATTAAGTCATATATTCCTGCTCGTGCTTCTTACTGCCATATGGGGATTTAATTTTGTTGCCGTGAAGATTGGCCTCAATGGCATCCCGCCGCTCACTTTTACCGCGCTGCGTTTTTTTGTATCCGTGTTTCCGGTCATTTGCTTTGTGAAAAAGCCGGATTTGCCCTTAAGCAAGATTGCCGCATTCGGCGCGCTGATGTTTGCCGGGCAGTTCGCCTTCCTGTTTTCTGCCATGCATGCGGGACTGTCGGCAGGGCTTGCCTCGCTGGTGCTGCAGATGCAGGCGTTCTTTACCATCGGGTTTGCCATATTGTTCCTGCATGAGCATCCCAGGCTGTTTCAGCTTCTCGGAACGGCAGTCGCGGCTTTGGGGATTGGAGTCGTGGCGTTTCATACCGGCGGGGAGGCGAGTATATCAGGATTGTTTCTTGCCATCTGTGCGGCCATGTCATGGGGGAGCGGCAATGTCCTGATGAAGACGTTCGGCAGGATAGACGCATTCGGGCTTATCATCTGGGGCAGCCTGTTCGCCTTTCTCCTGCTTGCGATTGCCGCTTGGGCTATGGAGGATCATGAAACGATCCTGCGCAGCCTTTCAGAGATAAATCATAGGATGCTGCTGTCGCTCGCCTATATCGTCTATATCAGCACGTTCATCGGGTACACGATCTGGAGCCGCATGCTGGCGGAACATTCCGCGAGCCAGGTCGCGCCCTTTACCTTGCTTGTGCCCGTCTTCGGGATGCTGGGTTCCGCGATGTGCCTGCATGAATCCTACCCGCTGTGGAAATTCGAGGCTACACTGCTGATTATCGGCGGGTTATGCCTCAACCAGTTCGGCGGCGGGCTGATACGTGTATTGCGCAATCAGCGATGGCGCCAGTAACCATGCCCACCGATGCCTACGCTAAAGTAGGCGGGCGGCGGATAATAATAAGGGTAATAAGCGGGCGCGCCATACACCACTGCTGGCGCCGGCGCGACATAACAGCCGGAGAGCGTTGAAAGCATAAGGGTGGCGGCTATGGCTTTGATGATAAGATTTTTCATAACATCCTCCGTATGCTTTATAACATACTACTGCTCAAACGATTATATTCGTTATAATAAGGAATCTATTCCATTTGTGGAGGGGGCTTTCCCGTTTTAGGGAGCTTTTTAGGTGGAGATGGAGGTTGCAAATTTGTATTTGGCATGTCTGTAATTTGGAATGTGCTTCTATTTAAGATTTTGGCGAAGACTCCCAGTTCCTGAGGTGAAAGTCCTAATTCCTTTACCCGAGTAATATACTTGAAATATTCCTGTGAAATCTGACTTGCTCCAGTCTCAAATCGTACGATAATTGGACTATTAGGTATAAAATTTAGTAGTTGGCCCTGCGGCATTCCGGAGGGCATTCCAGAGCGCGTTCTTCGTAAAACAGCAAGAGCATCAGAATCGTAACGTAACAATCGTGTCAATTCTGTCTGAGTTAATCCCGACCGTCTTCTGATAGATCTGAGGAAGTCTTCTGGTGTAATGTCATCAGGAATTGGTTCACGTAATGCTCTGGAAATTAGGGCAATATCTTTTGGTATAATAAGTTCTCTGAAATTTTCTTTCTGTTCGGACGACAGTCCCAATTTATTTGCGAATGGAGTTACGTATCTGTACAGATTACCGATATGTTTCCCTTTTTCAAATTTTCGTACTGATGCGTAAGAAATTTCTGCACTATCAGCAAGTTCAGATTCAGTTATTCCAGAACGCAACCATGTTGTCAGCAGATTCTGTACGGCAATATTGGCAAAGTTTTTTGCTCCTTCAACGGAAAGTCCTAAAGTTTCCTTAAGTGCATTAAAATGTATGGATAGAATAGAAAGTATCTCTCCTGCCTCCAATTGTTGTATTATATCACTATTGACACCTAGTCTATCAGCCAATGCCTTTTGGGTTATTCCTTCGTGAGTTCTGTACTCTGTGATTAGCTGTCCTAAATTTATATCCGCGGATGGATTAGTGAACGCTATATTTATCAAAGACCCTGCCGGTTGAGTTACATTCTCAGCTATCCTCATTGTTTGCCGAATTGGTGCAGCAGCTGCTCTTGCTATTTCCTGAATTTTATTTGCTCTGTTTAAATTTTCCAAATGTTCTACTAGAGAGTAGAACTGTTTCATTCCATCAAAATCAAGTAGAGCCATTATCTCATTTTTATTCTCGTTACGTTGAATTGTCTCAATCTTAAAAGTTCCTATTCCATTATCAAATGCATCGATAAACTCCTGTAGGGTACTAAAGCCAAATAATGTAGCAAGTTCTGTTTCAAATTCTTCTTGCTTACGTTGAAGTCCAGTTTTTCCTTCGTCATCTGGGCCGGACTTTTTTACTGTATCTGAGGCAGACCGCGCTACAAGAGCTGGTATATAGGTATTCCTAAACCAGTTAACCCATTGACGCAGATTTTCTTCACTCTCACGTGATCCAACCATTATAAATAACCAATAATAGGTAGATTATATGCGGGAATTATTAACAAATTATTACATACAAGATTTATGATCAATAATTCAGTGTCTTATGTAAGGGAAGTAGTAGAGAATCTGATCACAAGACGATAGATAACATTACTTAGTATAATGCCCAATCGAAAAAAGCCTATGAGATATAGCTATAGAATTGGTAGTCTTTCTATGCTTCCACTATTCTGCGCCACCATCCCTTTTTGGGTTTGGTATCCTGCGGGGCCTGCTGTTCAAGCGGCGGCGGGGAAGGCTGCGGGGCAACGGCAGGCGCTTCTGCCGCTGCCGGCCGTGGCTGCTGCTGATAAGCGCTATGCTCCCGGTTTTCCGGGTTATTGGTATTTTCGTTTGCGCGCGGGCGCCTGTCACGCCAGCGGCGCGATCTGCGCCGTCCTCCGCGCTCTCCGCGCCCCTGTTCTTCACGGTTGTAACCATTCTCGCCGCCTTCAGAAGCGGCTTTTGGCGCATTATAGGATGGCGATGATTCTTCAGGATTGCGGTCATGGCGGTCCTGAGGATTACGGTCCTGGAAATTTCTTCCTCCGCGCTTTCCGCGCCCACGGCGGCTGCGGCGTGGTGGCATGTCATCGTTATAAGCTGTGAGGGTGGGCTCTTCACCTTCTGCAACGACTGATGCGGTTTCGGGAATTTCTTCAATCGCCACAGGAGGGGTATCCATGATAGCCTGTTCCATCGATACAGGCGTCCTGTTATTGACATTTCCGGTTGTATTGCGGCGGACGTTCTTTACCTTTTCGATGCGGAAGTTGCCATGCGGCACATTATCATCATCAACTACCATGATCTTCACGGCATATTTCTGTTCAATGGAAGAGATGGCGTCGCGCCGTGTGTTCAGTAAATCGACGGCAACGGGAGTGGTGACGAAAAGTTTGAGTTCCACCGCGATGCCCGGTGCGGCTTCCTTCTCAAGCGTGCGGATGATCTGCAGCGATATGGAACTGTTGGAGCGCACAACGCCTTTGCCATGGCAGTGTGGGCAGGGCACGGTGCTGGTTTCGCTGATGCTCGGGCGCAAGCGCTGGCGCGACATTTCAAGCAGACCAAAGGGGCTGATGCGCCCGATCTGTATCTTGGCGCGATCCATCTTAAGCGCGTCCCTCAATGCACGCTCCACCGCCCTGCGGTTGCGCGAGTCGGCCATGTCGATAAAGTCGATGACGATCAAACCTGCGAGGTCGCGCAGGCGGAGCTGGCGGGCGATTTCCGCCGCCGCTTCGAGGTTGGTTTTGGTCGCGGTTTCCTCGATATTGCGCTCTCCCGTGGAACGTCCTGAGTTTACGTCTATGGAGATAAGGGCTTCCGTCGGGTTAAGCACGATGTAGCCGCCGGAGCGCAGCTTCACGCTCTGGTCGTACATCGAGTTGAGTTGTTCCTCTATATTATAGGCATGGAACAGCGGAATGTTGTCCTGGTACAGCTTTATGTTCACTTCGCTGCCGGGCAGGATCATAGTCAGGAAATTTTTGGCCTGCTCATATCCCGCTTCTCCTGCCACAATGATCTCTTCGATATTGCTGCTGTAAAGATCGCGTATGGTGCGCTTGATAATGTCGCCTTCCTCATAGATGAGCGCCGGGGCTTTAGAGGATAGGGTCTGCTCGCGGATGCTTTCCCACAGCTTGACCAGATATTCATAGTCGCGCTGGATGTCGGCCCGTGACCGATCGATGCCTGCCGTGCGTATGATAGCGCTCATCCCCCTTGTCAGCTTGAGCTCGGAGGAAATCTCCTTGAGCCGCCTGCGGTCTTCGCCGCTCGATATCTTGCGCGAAATGCCGCCGCCCTTGGGGGAGTTGGGCATCAGCACGCAATAGCGTCCGGCAAGCGAAATGAATGTGGTAAGCGATACCCCCTTGTTGCCGCGTTCCTCCTTGATGACCTGGACGAGGACGATCTGGTTGCGTTTGATGACTTCCTGTATCTTATAGCGGCGGTAAAAGGAAACCGGCCTTGATTCGCGGCGCACCGCCTCTTCTTCGCTGGCCAGCGTGTCAATGGTTTCGGTCTCTGTGGGCTCGGAAGCTTCCGCATGCCGTTCTTCGCGTGTTTCATGCAACGGCGTTTCATTTAGCTGCACGATGTTTTCTGCCGATTCGGCGGCAGGGGTATATTCCAGCGTTGATTCGACGGTTTCTTCTTTTACGGGTTCAACGGGAATTTCGCCGTGCATGACCGGCGTTTCATGCAATTGCGCGATGAGTTGCCGCTCTGCATTCAGGAAAACATCTTCCGGTTCCGGCGCGGATTCAGGGGAGGGTTTTTGTGTTTCACGTCCGGAAACTTCTTCTGCTGTCGTATCCGCATCTTCGGCAATGGCCTCTGCTTCCTTGAGCAGGCGTTCCCGGTCGGCGACGGGTATCTGGTAATAGTCGGGATGGATTTCGGCAAAGGGCAGAAACCCTTGCTTGCCGCTGCCATACTCGACGAAAGCCGCCTGTAGCGAAGGCTCAACTCGCGTGATTTTGGCAAGATAGATATTGCCCTTTAATTGTTTTTTTGCCGAAGTGACAAAATCGAAGTCGTTAATGCGTCCGTTATCAACAATAGCTATGCGGGTTTCGTTAGGATGAACCGCGTCGATAAGTAGTCGTAATGCCATGAATATGCTCCTATAGCTGACCTTTTTACTGGGTCGCAGGATACTTCATGCTTAAAACAAACAAAGCCCATGCCGCTTATCAAAGCAGTCAGATTGCGCAACCGTTGCGCAAGATTGCTATTTAAACGAAGTGACAACACCATAAATAAGGTCAAAACCAGTTAAACTTATGCCCCAAGCTGCCCGCCTAAATGCGCTATTTTCTTTGAAGAGTCAGCGGCATGAAAAACGAACAGAAAAATTCGTAAAGCAAGCGCACTATACATAAGTGATACAATAACTACAATTGTTTTTTAATTTACCGTGCCAGTTGCAAGTTTGATGCTGCTGAAGCATAGTGAACTGCGCCGTAGCCATGCAGTATTCAGTAGTTTTGCCCGTAACCATGCGTTATATAATAATATTGCTTGCTTTTTTACTGCCTCCCCTTGCGGTGGACGCCCTTGAAATCACCGGAATGGAAGTGGATCGCACGGAAGATGGAGAACATGTCTCCCTGCATATGAGCGCCAGGACGGAATATGAAATCTTTATAGCGGAGGACAATTCCCCGACACGCCTGGTCATCGATCTCCAGCCAGCAAGCTGGCGCGGTAAGGTATGGTCACCCGGCAAATATCACGGGGCGCTTATCCGCGGCGTGCGGTTTGGCAGGCATGATAAGAATACCAGCCGTATCGTGATGGATCTGGCGGACGGCACCGATTTCAGCAATGCAGGGCTGGTGCGTGAAAGAGGATATTACAGTCTCGAGTTCGATCTGATTGGCCGTCCTGTTTCAAAACATTTTAGCAGGCATAAATCCGCTGCTTATGAGAAGCAGGCAAAATCGGAAAACAGATCATCCAGGCCGGTTATCGTGATTGATGCAGGACATGGCGGGCAGGATGATGGCACTTCCGGAGTGGACGGCAGCTATGAGAAGGATCTGACGCTCAACTATGCGGAAGCGCTCAGGGAAGCGCTGAATAAGACAGGGCGCTACCACGCGGTGCTTACCCGCAGCGACGATACCTATCTTTTATTAGGTGAGCGTGTAAGGCGCGCCCGCGCTGCACATGGCAACCTGTTTATTTCCATCCATGCCGACTCGTCGCCTATCATGTCCGCGCGCGGTTTATCGGTGTATACGATCTCCGAGAAAGCGTCCGACAAGCAATCCGCGGCGCTTGCGGAAAAGGAAAACAAGGCGGATATCATAGGCGGCATGGATTTATCCGATACCAGCAAGGATGTGGCCGATATCCTCATCGATCTGACACAGCGTGAGACGCGGGCAAAATCCAATAAGTTCGCCACTATTTTAGTGAAGGAGCTGAGTCATGAGGTTCATCTGCTCAATCATACCCACCGGCAGGCCGGGTTTGCCGTGCTTAAGGCGCCCGACATCCCCTCTGTGCTTATAGAAACCGGGTTCCTAAGCAATCCGCGTGAGGAAGGGCAGCTCCAAAGCGCTACTCATAGGAAGAAATTCCTGCATGGGGTTATAAAAGCCGTAGATGTATATTTTTCCGGGTAATATAATGAGTTATTATTGCTATTTTCAGGCTTGCGCAACCTGCCAGTAATCGTTCCTTCACGTAAATTTCACACAATTGTAACACTTCTTGCCATGTAAAAATGGTATAAGATTAATTATTAAGACAAAAACAGGCAGTTAGGAAAAAATCGTCCAGGGAGAAGAAATTATGGCTAATGAAAGTGGCAAACCGGGAATCCTGAGCAGGCTGACCAGCAATCGCACGGATCTGGCGTTTGGAACAGCCGGTGTGGCTGGCGCCGGGCTGCTGCTTTCAGGGCTTCTGGGGCGTAGCAGAACAAATCCTGAAACCGGCGAACAGGAAACCGGCAGCATTTTCAACTGGAAGACCCTTATCGGCGGCGTCATGGGCGTGGCAGCATTCGCCACCATCGCCAAAAGACACGGCGCATTGCCGGAGCAATTGTCAAAAATAATCCCGTTCGGCGGCAAAAGCCACGGCGTATAACGCTAAACTTCCCGGCTTAAACTAATCCAGATTGGCGGCCGCGAAATCCCAGTTCACCAATTTATCCAGGAACGTCGTGATATAGTCAGGACGGCGGTTCTGGTAATCCAGATAATAGGCGTGTTCCCATACATCCATCGTAAGAATGGCTTTCTGCCCATGAACCATCGGCAGATCGGCATTCGGAGTTTTGGTGACTTTAAGCTTGCCGTTTTCGAGTACCAGCCATGCCCAGCCGCTGCCGAACAGGGTAGCGCCCGCATTCTTGAATTCTTCCTTGAATTTGTCGAAGCTGCCGAAGTCTTTATTGATTTTGTCGGCGATTTTACCGGTCGGCGTGCCGCCGCCGCCCGGTTTCATGGAATGCCAGTAGAACGTATGGTTCCATGCCTGCGCCGCGTTGTTGAAGACGCCTACTTTTGTATTATCGGTAGCAGCTTTTTGGATGATTTCCTCGAGCGGAAGCCCTGCGAGAGGAGTGTCCTTTATCAGGTTGTTGAGGTTGTTCACATAGGCTGCATGGTGCTTGCCGTGATGGAAACCCAGGGTGTTCGCGCTGATATAGGGTTCGAGGGCGTTCTGCGCATATGGCAGTTCCGGAAGCGTGAAAGGCATTGCGGTGTTCTCCTTCAAGGGTTTTGTAGCAGGTTGGGCCATAAGTTCCTCCTTTTGAGTTATTGCAAATGCACGCGCGGACAACAGAGTCGCCCCGGCTGCGATTGCCGATTTACAGAAGCTGCGCCGTGTCATTTGCATATTTATGCTCTCTCTGATAGCAATGGTATAACACCCCAATATAAAAAAGCAATAAGGTTAAGATAATGATTCCACGTTACTCCCGTCCCGAAATGGCTGCCATATGGCAATCGGAAAACCGCTACCGCATATGGTTTGAAATCGAAGCGCATGCCTGCGATGCGCTTGCCGTCCAGGGGGTAATTCCGAAATCGGCAGCGGAGAATGTCTGGAAGAAAGGGAAGTTTGACGTTGCCCGCATTGATGAAATTGAACGCATTACCAAGCATGATGTCATCGCGTTTCTGACCAACGTGGCGGAATATGTGGGGGAAGATGCACGCTTCATGCATCAGGGCATGACAAGCTCGGATGTGCTCGATACCTGCCTTGCCGTGCAACTCAAACAGGCAGCAGATATCTTGCTGTCCGATCTGGACAGGCTGCTTGCCGTGCTCAAGCGCCGCGCCTTCGAGGCCAAGGACATGGTGTGTGTCGGCCGCAGCCACGGCATTCATGCCGAACCTACGACTTTTGGTATCAAGCTTGCCCGGTTCTACGGTGAGTTTGTCCGTTGCCGGACACGCCTGCTCGCGGCTCGCGACGATATCGCGACCTGCGCGATTTCAGGCGCGGTAGGGACATTCGCGAATATTACGCCTTTCGTCGAAGAATATGTCGCCGGAAAACTCGGACTTAAGCCGGAACCTGTTTCCAGCCAGGTCATCCCGCGCGACCGCCATGCGGCGTTCTTCTCGACGCTTGCCGTGATTGCAAGCTCGGTGGAGAATGTTGCGGTGGAAATCCGCCATTCCCAGCGCACCGAAGTGCTGGAAGCGGAAGAATATTTTTCGCCTGGCCAGAAGGGCAGTTCCGCGATGCCGCACAAGCGCAACCCGGTGCTTTCGGAGAATCTCTGCGGGCTGGCGCGCATGGTGCGCGCCTATGCGATGCCTGCGCTGGAAAACGTCGCCTTATGGCATGAACGCGATATCTCGCATTCCTCCGTAGAAAGAATGATCGGGCCGGACGCCACGGTGACGCTTGATTTTGCGCTGGCGCGTCTCACCGATATGCTGGATAAGCTCATTGTCTATCCGGAGAATATGACGAAGAATCTCAATAAATTGGGCGGGCTGATTTTCTCGCAAAGAGTGTTGTTGGCATTGACGCAGGCCGGGGTTTCACGCGAGGATTCCTATGCGCTGGTGCAGCGCAACGCCATGAAGGTCTGGGAACAGGGGAAGGATTTCCTGACCGAGCTTCTTTCCGATAAGGAGGTGACAAAGTCGGTTAAGCCTGAAGAAATCAGAAAATTATTCGATATGGATTATCATACTAAACATGTCGACACGATCTTCAAGCGGGTTTTCGGCGCGTGAGTCTTTAGGCCTACACCTTAGAACGCGATCTGAAATGAAAATTATCGTTTCCTCACCTGTGGATAAACTGCAAGTGTCTCATACAAATGTGGAATCTTAATAAATTCCTGCTTGCATCCTGCTCAACGTTCTGGCATTACTCCCCCCTCTGTTTTCAATTCAGTCAGTATATAAAAAAGGAAATTTTCTATGTCGCATGCCCTGATGTATATAGCCCTCTGCGGAGTAGCTGCATTGCTCTATGGACTGTTCACCGGCCGCTCCATCATGGCCGCATCCAGCGGTTCTGAGCGCATGGTGGCCATTGCTGCCGCCATCCAGGAAGGCGCGCGCGCCTATCTTAACCGCCAGTACCAGACTATCGGCGTTGTCGGCGTAGTCATCTGCGCATTGCTTTCCTACAAGCTCGGCTGGTTCGTAGGTGCTGGCTTTGCCATCGGCGCGATCTGCTCGGGCCTTGCAGGTTATATCGGCATGAACATCTCGGTGCGTGCAAACGTGCGCACGGCGGAAGCAGCAAAATCCGGGCTCCAGCAGGCGCTCGACATCGCGTTCAAATCCGGCGCGGTGACAGGACTTCTCGTAGTAGGCCTGGGACTTCTGGGTATTACGCTTTATTACGGGTACCTGCAGAGCCAGGGCTTTGAAATCCGCAAGATAATGGAAGCGCTCGTGGCTTTGAGCTTCGGCGCATCGCTCATTTCCATTTTTGCCCGTCTCGGCGGCGGTATCTTCACCAAGGGCGCTGACGTCGGCGCAGACCTCGTGGGCAAGGTGGAAGCAGGAATTCCCGAGGACGATCCGCGTAACCCGGCCGTAATCGCGGATAACGTTGGTGATAACGTTGGCGATTGCGCAGGCATGGCCGCTGACCTGTTCGAAACCTATGTCGTGACCATTGTTGCCACCATGCTGCTCGCTTCCATCTATTTCGAAGGCAGCGCGCGCGATCATATGATGATCTATCCGCTTGCTATCGGCGCAAGCTGCATCATCGCTTCCATCATCAGCACGTTCTTCGTGCGCCTCGACAAGGCAGGTCACATCATGCGCGCCCTGTATAAAGGCCTGATTGCAGCTGGCGTGCTTTCGGCCGCCGCTATTTACGGCGTGACCGATCACCTGCTTGGCCTTGACGCCGAATACACTGTTGGAACGCTGGCATTCACCGGAAAGAACATATTGTGGTGTGCGGTTTCGGGGCTTGCGGTTACCGGCCTTATTGTGTGGATAACCGAATATTACACCTCGACCAGCTTTAGCCCTGTGCGTTCCATCGCGCAGGCTTCAACCACCGGTCATGGCACTAACGTGATTCAGGGGCTGGCGGTATCGATGGAAGCGACTGCGCTTCCGGCGATCGTCATCTGCGCCGGAATATTGTTCGCTTATATGCAGTGCGGCCTGTTCGGCATTGCGGTTTCCGCGACCACCATGCTCGCGCTTGCTGGCATTATCGTAGCGCTTGATGCGTACGGCCCGGTCACGGATAATGCAGGCGGCATCGCCGAAATGTCCGGCCTGCCCAAGGACATCCGCATCATCACCGACGCGCTCGATGCCGTAGGCAACACGACCAAGGCGGTGACCAAAGGCTATGCCATCGGTTCCGCCGCGCTTGCATCGCTCGTGCTGTTTGCAGGCTATACCGAGGACCTGAAGCATTATTTCCCGAACGTGCATGTCGAATTCCTGCTCTCCGATCCGTACGTGGTCGTCGGCCTGTTCGTGGGCGGCATGCTGCCGTACCTGTTCGGTGCGATGGGCATGAAGGCGGTTGGCCGCGCGGCAGGCAGCGTCGTGGTGGAAGTGCGCCGCCAGTTCAAGGAGATTCCGGGCATTATGGCGGGAACCGGCAAGCCGGATTATGGCCGCGCGGTGGATATGCTCACCAAGGCGGCCATCCGTGAAATGATCATTCCGTCGCTGCTCCCGGTCGGCATGCCGATCGTGATCTTCTTCGTCATCCGCGCCGTAGGCGGGGAAGCGGAAGCGTTTGCAGCGCTCGGCGCGATGCTGCTCGGCATCATCGTGACCGGCCTGTTCGTCGCCATCTCGATGACGGCAGGCGGCGGTGCATGGGACAACGCCAAGAAATACATCGAAGAAGGCAATTTCGGCGGCAAGGGATCGGAAGCCCATAAGGCGGCCGTTACTGGCGATACCGTGGGCGATCCTTACAAGGACACCGCAGGTCCTGCTGTAAACCCGATGATCAAGATTGCCAACATCGTTGCGATCCTGCTGCTCGCGCTGATGGCGGGATAAGAATCCTGCTCTAAGCCGGACTTACACGAATACCCCGTGGGAAACTGCGGGGTATTTTTTATGCTGCGAGATTGAAAATCAGGATTTCAGACGTATCCTGAGCGGAAAAATTCAGCGCGGTTTCCTTTTCGACCGCTGCGCCATCTCCCTGATTCAAAGCCTGACCATTAAGGGTTGCCTTGCCGCGCGCCACCTGAATCCAGGTGAGTTTTCCTGCGGCCGGATTAAAGACATATTCCTGTCCAGGGGCCATATCCAGCACAGAGAGCGCGGCATCCTGATTCATGGATACACTGCCTTCGCGCCCATCCTGGGACGCAATCAGGGTAAGCTTTCCGGGCTTCCGCGCCTGGGTAAAATTCTTTTGCTCATAACTTGGCTTGATGCCTCTTTTTGCAGGCAGTATCCATATCTGGAGCAGGTGGACGGGCTTATCGGGCTGCGGGTTGAATTCGCTGTGCACGATGCCGGTTCCCGCCGACATGCGCTGCACGTCCCCCGGCACGATGATCGAGCCGTTGCCGAGCGAATCCTTATGCTCCAGCGCGCCTTCCAGGACATAGGTGATGATTTCCATGTCATGATGGGGATGCGGGCTGAACCCTGCGCCGGGCTTGACCCAGTCTTCGTTGATGACCCGCAGCGTGCCGAATCCCATATGGTCGCGATCCATATATCCGCCGAAACTGAATGTGTGCTTGCTGTCCAGCCAGTCTATTTTTGTGGGGCCGCGCTCCCCCGACTTGCGAATGGTAATCATGTCTTATCTCCTTTGGCGGGGAACTTCTCTGCATAGCCGTGATTCATATTGTTTCTTTCGGCAAAACGGTTTCTGGCTTCGGGAACCCCTCTCTTAATATATAGGAGCGCTTCCGCGTGAAGGGAAGGGGAGGCTGCCAGCAGGGTAAATTCTTGCCGGGTGGCGGTTTCAGGGAAATGCAATTCCCGGCCTTCGTGATCACTGACTTTAATGCCAGCCCCTTCGAGAATGGGAACCAGCGCGGCAGCGTCATGATAGGCAAGATCGGATTCATAGGCTATGTGAATGCCGCTGTTCTTTTGTAGCAGTTTCATAAAGCCGATGCAGTTCTGTCCGGTGACGCATGCTCTGGTTGCTTCCATCAGCGCCTGCCACCCGCTCCATTTCTCGCGGCTGTTGAACATGACCTGCGGCACGGTGCAGGCCAGGCCGGAATTGGCCAGTGTTTCGTGCGCATTTGGCAAGCTTACGGCGCTGCCATTAAGCCGTGTGGGTCTCCCTTTTTCGCCCATCCATGTATTGACGGCGCGCAATGTGCCGCCCGCTGCTTCTAGTTGCGTCACTATCCCGAGGATGGCTTCATCGCCGTCCGCCACGGCGATCGTAATGCCGAAGGAAGGCGCCGGGGGCGCAAGCTCAATGCCATAGGCTTCCGCGACGGCGGTTTTTATCATGGCGCTGGTGCCGTCCACCGGATCAAAAATCCAGCGAATGTGATTGCCCGGATGAAACCCGCATTCTTCGCCGATCACGGCATGTTCAGGGAACCGCTCCTTTACCGCCTCTGTCATCCGCTGCTCGGCTTCCTTCTCGGCCACGGTGACCAGTTCCTTGTTTCCTTTCCTTAGATCGGAAATCGCGTTGTTGTTGCCTGATAGCAGCGCGTCAATGCCTTCTTTTGCGACTATATCAGCAATGATCTTATCCTGTTTCAGCCGTTCAAGGAGGTGGGAATAGCCTTTTGCGAGCACAGGCACGGCAAGGTTTGCCAGATGCTGCCCGAATTCAGCGAATGAAAGTTTCTGTGTCTCAGGATTCAAAGGAGTTACACGCGCGGGAGTTACTGGATAATGATTTCCCTGAACAGGACATCATTCACCTTGTTGGGGTAAACCGTTTTGTTCACGCGCAGCAGCAATTCTTCGCGCAGGCGGTATAGTCCTGCCGAGCCTGCAACATCGCCCGTGCGCAATTCCCGCAGATAGGTATTGAAGCTGTCGGTAATGCGCGGCATGCGGCTGTCGATGGCGTCCAGATCCCCTTCCGTCGGAGCCTCAAGCGTCACCTTCATTTTTATAAAGCTGGTCTGCTTGCCGCCGGTATTCAGGTTTACAAGGAATTCCGGTAGGTTGTAGTACTGCACGTCGTCGTTCTCGTGGCCTGGCACCGGCCCAGGGACCCACTCGTTAAGATTCTGCTTTATGGATTTTACGCTTGAACCGGTAGTGCCGCGCCCCCCTTCTTCGCTGCCCTTTTTCTTTTTCCCTTTTTTGGCGGCTGTTTCGGTTTTTGCCGGCGCCAGGATGCCGCTGAAGTACACCCCTGCGCCTATAGCTGCAAGCAGCACAACGGCTACTGCCGCTAGGATAATGATTTTCTTTTTTTTCTTCTTTTTTGCGGCAACTAACTCCGCATCGGCAGGAACCGCTTCGCCGCCTTCTGCATCCGGCTCCTTGGCATCTGCGGCTGCGGGCTTTTCTTTACCCGTTTCGCCTTTTTTTTCTTTCTCTTTTTCTTCGTCTTTATCTGCCATGGCTGCCCGTTCCAGAATGTAGGCCTAAGACTACTGCTACGCGTTACACAGAATCCCGTCTACCTTACTGCAGGGAATTATGCAATGATCTTTAGGAATAGGAAAGCTATTTAATTCTTGTTGCCGACGAATTGCTGCAGTTCTTTTATGATCTGCCTCTTGACGCCTTCGTGATCCGAAGAGGAGAGATTATAGCGGCGCGCCAGTTCCTTGCGCTCTTCGTCCGTGAGCGAGAGAGCAAGCATGATCTGATCGGTTATGCTGGCCGGCAGATCGATGACCTTGCGAATAAGATCGGCGATGGACATGTTATTGCTCTGCGCTTCATGGATGATCTTCCCGGCAAGTTTGGTATCGATCGCCAGCATGTCATCAGCATGGGAAGCGACAGTTTCTTCGTGAAGTGAGGAAGAGCCATTCAGCTTTGGGTGAAGCAGGGTATCACTACTGCCTATGGCGTTCTCGGACAATTCCAGTTTGGGCTCCTCGTCCTTGTGAGGCGACAATTGGATATGGCTGGAAGGAGGGCCTGCAATTTCGCCGATGTCCATGGCAGGACGGTAGACGGTAGAATACACGATCAACGTGCCATCCGCATATTTTTCCGCTTCGAGTGCTTGTTCATTGCCGTCATCGAGGAACAGCGCGTAGTCAAAATGGCGCATGTGCTCAGTGGAATGGGGCTTTTTCAGCAATCGGTGGTCCCCTTCGATCAACGTCCCGCCTCCGAGCATGGCAAGCTTATAATGCGGAGCGATCCAGCTTTGCTGCATGCCCATGACCTTACGGCTGGTTTCCAGCGCATCGCCGATTTTCATCGAAAACCAGTTTTCCGGCTGATGGGACAGGAACAGCATGGGATAGATGTGTTTCTCTACGCGCTGTGACAGGGACACTACTGTTTCGCCTTCGTTCCTGGTGATGATCATGTTGATGTCGTTGTCTTCATTGTCCAGCACGTAAGACAGGAAGATGTCATCGCCGAATATATAGGAATTGGCGGTCTTCACTTTCATTCTGCAACCGCTTATGTTCCTTTGGGGAAGAAAGCCGAACCCGACGGTGCAGCCGATGCGGAGATTATCCAGGTTCACTCTTTCGTTAGTGTTGTAGTGGCCGTCTTTACGCAATATTTTCATTATCTCGAACATCTTATTAACACCTTAAGTTGCCGGGTGCATTCTGTGATATTATGGCACTAGGGTCAATAATTAATTATCAATAATTAACAAATTGGAAATCAGACCTGCTTGCACATTATCTGGATCAGTGTATCCAGCGCGTTGGCAATCTGAACCTGTTCATGTTCGGACAGAGATCGGATATTGTCATGTATACCGTTTTGTTGCATATGGGGAGTGGTCGTAATGAATTCCCGGCCTTTTTCCGTTATTTCCACAAATACGGATCGGCGGTCCACCTTATCGCGGGTACGCAAAACCAGCTTTTTCTTCTCCAGCCGGTCTATGATTCCAACGGTAGTACTGGGGCTTAAGTGAATGGCGTTTGCAAGTGCCGTGACGGTCAGCGCGCCATTTTCGTGCAACTCATCGAGGCACATGACCTGCGGTATGGTAACGTCCTGGTTGTTGAACAACTGCCTTGAGTGCGCATCCAGTTTCTGCATCAGTTGCCTGAGCGCACGCACTATGCGCTTCTCGTAATCAGGCTTGCTGCCTTTAGCCGAATGATTCTCCGAATGCATAAAACTCCCTGTTTAAATCGTTCTGGCACATTTTATGCCAGACAATTTTTTTAATTGTAGAAGTTTTACCTTTATATTCAAACATTTTCCACTTAAGTTGCTAAAAAATCAATATTATTATGAGAATAATATCTATGCTAAACAATATAAATATTGCGTTAATGCACGGTCAGAGTGATGTCTGGAGCCAATGGCATGAGGGAATTATCCGTTTATTAATTAATCGAGCCCCAGTTCCGTCCAACTGCTTTGCATGTGTTTTGGCAGAGGGGCGGTAATGTCAATTATGCCGGGGATGGCGATACGGCGCGCATGCAGATGCAATTTGCGAGATAGCTCCATGCCGTCTATGAACGCATCGCGTGCGCCATATTTTCCGTCTCCCAGAATCGGATGGCCGATGGCTGCCATATGAACTCGTAATTGATGCGTGCGCCCGGTTACCGGGATCAATTCTACCCATGCCAGTGTTTTCCCAAGCCGTTCTATTACTCTGTAGTAGGTTATTGCGCGTTTTCCATCCTCTTCATCCACACTGACTTTTTCGATGTCTCCTTCCTCCTGCTTGGAAAGCGGCAGATCAATCTTTCCTTGCGGAATTTCCGGCACGCCTTTAATTAGCGCCCAGTATATTTTTTCGGCCTCCTTCTTGGAAAAGGCATGCATGAGACGGGTTGCGGATTGCGCCGAGCGCGCAAGCACCAACACTCCGCTGGTGTCACGATCAAGGCGGTGTACAAGCTTCGGGCGCTCTTTCGAATCAAAACGCAGCGCATCCAGCATACTGTCTACGCTTCGGGTGATTTTGCTTCCGCCCTGCACGGCAAGTCCCGGTGGTTTGTTGATGACAATGACGTTCGTATCCTTATAAAGCACTGCTTCCTGAAGCATGCGCGCATCTTCAGGTGTCAGCTTCCGGATGTCAGGTTTCAGCTTTTCCCCGGCATCCGGCATCTGAATCCTCAGTTTTATAACTTGTCCGGCCATTATCCTGTCCGAGGCTTTCATCTTTTTGCCGTCCACCCTTATATCTCCCTTGCGGAGAGCTTTTTCAAGCAGGCCATGCGTCAGGTTGGGGTGGTGGCGCTTAAACCAGCGGTCAAGCCGTATGTCATTATCTTCTTCTTTAATGGTATGTTCGGTCACGCTTGGCTTCTTTTAGTAAAAATTTCAGGCAATTCCCTGCAGGCGCGATCGTAATCGGCGGGAATACCTATGTCTATGAAATAATCCTCCGCCAGAAAACTGCGCGGTTTCAGCTTTGCAAGGTGCTGTGGCAGGAAATCCCGCTCGAATGAAAAAACCTGCGGCATGGAATTCTTGGCGAACAAATCCGGCCGCAGGACATAAATGCCGGCATTGATGAGTCCTGATTTACCCTCTTCGCCTGCGGCGAACGAGGTAATAATCCCATTCTTCTCAATTACTTTGCCATAGCGTCCCGTATCGGGAACTTTGCGCAGCGCTATAGTCAAATCAGTCTTATTATTTTGATGTTGCCAGTATAATGCGCGGTAATCCACGGGTATGAAACTGTCGCCGTTCAGCACGATGACCGGATTTTTTTCCGGATGTTCTGCAAGCGCATAGGCGATGGCGCCGCCCGTGCCGAGGGGCGCTTGTTCAACCGCATAATCAAGAGGCAACGATGCGGGATGACGATCGAAATAATCACGGATTTTCTGCCAGTCATGATGCACGCTCAGCGTAACGCTTGTAACGCCGCGCTGTGCGATATAATCAATCATCCATGCAAGGAATGGCTTGTCTCCAATAGGTGCAAGCGGCTTCGGCACATCGGCGACTACCGAACGCAGCCTTGTTCCAAATCCTCCTGCTAGAATTATCGCATGCATTTTAAATTTTGACTTCAACCACACTATCTTTGCTAACCATGGTACATAGTAAGATAGGGGATACTAACTAACAACAATAAAAGTGCTACCGCTATTCTTTGCGGCACGCTTACAAACGCAGGATATTGTTTTGCATGGGCAATTAAACGCTTACGCATGGTCAGGTAAATAATCAGTGCTATGGGTCCCAGAAGAACGCTGCATAATCCCCACTCGCCAGCATGCCATTGTTTCGCAAGCCCGCATTTTTCATTAGGTAGCAAACCTATTTTATGAGCAGTTGCGTCCAGATATATACCTGTAGGAAGTACCCAGAAAATACCGCCAAGAGAAAGAATGGCAGGTTATCCAGAGGGTTTATCTCAAGCGTGGGCGCGCTTTTACATATTATGCTGCTGCGGCGTCCTTAAACTCCCGCTTGAGCGCATCCACCAGATCCAGCTTTTCCCAGGAAAATCCGCCATCGGCTTCCGGTGTGCGGCCGAAATGCCCATAGGCTGCCGTGCGCGTGTAGATGGGACGGTTAAGGTTCAGATGCTTGCGGATTCCACGCGGTGACAGATCTATCAATCCCTGCAGGACTTTTTCCAGTTTCTCCTCGTCCACCTTGCCGCCGACCGTGTTCACATAGAAGGAAATGGGCTTGGACACGCCAATCGCGTAGGAAAGCTGGATGGTGCAACGTTCGGCGAACCCGGCTGCGACCACGTTCTTTGCAAGGTAGCGCGCCGCATAGGCTGCGGAGCGATCTACCTTGGTCGGATCCTTGCCGGAAAACGCGCCGCCGCCATGCGGAGCCGCGCCGCCGTAAGTGTCTACTATAATCTTGCGCCCGGTCAGCCCCGCATCGCCGTCGGGTCCCCCGATGACAAACTGACCGGTCGGATTGACATAAAAATCTTTCTCGGCGCACATCCAGCTTTCAGGCAATGCCTGCAATACATAGGGACGCACGATTTCACGCACGTCTTTCTGGGACACTTCCGCGGAATGCTGGGTGGAAACCACCACCGAGGCGGCGCGTACCGGTTTACCGTTTTCATAGATAAGCGTTACCTGGCTTTTGGCATCCGGGCGCAGGTGTTTTTCTTTCCCCGCGTGGCGGGCTTCAGCCATCAGGCGCAGGATCTTGTTCGCGTGGCAGATAGGTGCTGGCATAAGTTCCGGGGTTTCGTTGCAGGCAAACCCGAACATGATTCCTTGATCGCCCGCGCCTTCATCCTTATCGTCTTTCGCATCCACGCCCATCGCGATATCCGTTGACTGGCGGTGCAGCAGCACTTCTATGTTGGCATCTTCCCAGTGGAAGCCGTCCTGCATATAGCCGATGCGCTTAATTTGATCGCGCGCGATTTTCCCTACCATGTCGTAGCTGATGCTGTCGGCGCCGCGCACTTCGCCCGCGATGACCACGCGGTTGGTGGTGGCAAGTGTTTCCACCGCGCAGCGCGCTTCCGGATTTACTTGGAGATAGGCGTCGACAATGGCATCCGAAATCTGATCGCAGACTTTATCGGGGTGGCCTTCGGAAACGGATTCGCTGGTGAACAGGTAATGCTTGCGTCCGGCGGTATTGAATTGTGACATGCCTTCTCCATATAAGTTTAACGTATAGGGGGAACGGCGCGGCCTTCAAGCCAGCACTTAGACCTATTGGGGCTTAACCCCGTGGCGGCAAGTGAACCAAATCCCCACAAATGACCTATGCAACATAGGGGTATTTGCCTATAGGTCAAGCAATTTCGGCTTTGTTATTACCTGTTTTTATTAAGCGGTATCACCACTTCATTTTCCTGCGCGTCGTCAAGGATTTTACGCGCTTGCTCATCGAGCATGTCCGGATCGAGAGAGCCGGAACTCATCAAATGCACCCGGTGCTCCAGTTCCTTGCGCTCCCCGGAAACCTGGTTGAGTTCCGCCTTCAGTATTTCAAGCCTGCGCTCCTCCTTGAGCAGGGCATAAACGCCATGCTCCCCGCTTAGGACATGAAATACAATGTAAAAGAAACCGAACGCCACCAGCAACGGCTCAATCAGCTTTTTCGGCAACTTATGCGTAATCTTGAGAGTGCCTGTCTTCATATCTTTTAATGGTTGCAGAATTCGTCATGTTCGTGGTGATGGTGATCGAATACGCCGTTCTTCTTGGCTTTTTCCAGTCTCTTCAGTATCATGTCGCGTTTCAGGCGTGAGATATGATCTACAAATGTAATGCCATTGGTATGATCAATTTCATGCTGGATGCAGGTGGCGAGCAGCCCGCCGGTCTGGATTTCCTGCGGGTTGCCATGCTCATCAAGATAAGAAACCGTGATTTCCTTAGGGCGCACGACTTCCGAATACTGGTCGGGGAAGGACAGGCAGCCTTCGTTATACGAGTTTTCCTCTTCTGAATCCCAGATGATTTCGGCATTGATAAGTTTGAGTGGCTTGCGCGTTTCCGATTCTTCCTCACGCCAATTGACGTCCACCACAATAAGCTTCTTGAGAATGCCTACCTGCACCCCTGCGAGGCCAATGCCGCCCTGCTGGTACATGGTATCGAGCATATCATCAAGCGTTGCGCGCACGGCGTCATCCACCGCTTCCACGGGAGCGGATTTCTGTTTCAGTATGGGATCGGGTGCTATGATTACAGGTAATACCGACATTTATTTTCTATTTTCTTAAGTTAACCAAGCATGATTTTGTCATAAAACCGAGAAGATTTCAACAGGTTCTAAGGGCAGGGAGAAGGGAATGAGAAATGAGTGTGGTTCTGTCGAACCTAGTTTAGATCCCTAACACCCTCCTTATTCCCCATCCCCCATCTTAAGCGCTGCAATAAATGCGGATTTAGGGATTTCAACATTGCCTACGGCACGCATCTTCTTTTTGCCTTCCTTTTGCTTTTCAAGCAGCTTGCGCTTGCGCGTGATATCGCCGCCGTAGCATTTCGCGGTTACGTCCTTGCGCATCGCGCTCACAGTCTCGCGTGCGATGATGCGTCCGCCCATCGCCGCCTGAATGGCAATCTGGAACATTTGCCGCGGGATGAGGTCTTTAAGGCGTTTGCAGAGCGATCGTCCGCGGAAATCGGCCTGGCTTTTATGCACGATGACGGAGAGGGCATCCACCGGATCGCCATTGACCAGGATGGTGAGCTTCACCAGATCGCTTTCCGAATAATCGTCGAGATAATAATCAAAACTTGCATAACCGCGCGAACAGGATTTCAGCCGGTCGTAGAAATCAAATACCACTTCGTTGAGCGGCAGGCGGTAGACCGCCATCGCCCGGTTGCCGACATAGGTGAGATCAAGCTGCACGCCGCGCTTTTCCGTGCAGAGCGTCAGCACGTTGCCTAGAAATTCATCCGGCACCATGATGGTCGCCTTTATCCACGGCTCCTCCATATGATCAATATAGGTAGGGTCGGGCATGTCGGCGGGGTTATGCAGTTCCAGCACCTCGCCATTGGTCTTATATATCTTATAGACCACGCTCGGCGCGGTAGTGATAAGGTCGAGGTTGAATTCACGCTCCAGCCGTTCCTCGATGATCTCAAGATGCAGGAGACCAAGGAACCCGCAGCGGAAACCAAAGCCGAGCGCGGATGACGTTTCCATTTCATATTCGAAGCTGGCGTCGTTCAGGCGCAGCTTGGCAAGGCTCTCCTTGAGATTCTCGAAATCGGACGTGTCAACGGGATAGAGACCGCAGAATACGACGGGAACGCTGGGTTTAAAACCGGGCAGCGGGGTTGCGCAAGGCTTACGGTCATCGGTCACCGTGTCGCCGATTTTACAGTCCGCCACCTGCTTGATGCCGGTAATGATATAGCCGACCTCGCCGGGGCCAAGCGAATCGACCTGCCTCTTTTTCGGGGTGAATACGCCGACCTGTTCCACCTGCTGGGTTGCGCCCGTGGACATCATCCTCACCTTCATGCCTTTGGACAGCACGCCGTCGACTACGCGCACAAGAATGACCACGCCGAGATAGGTATCGTACCAGCTGTCAATCAGCAGCGCCTTCAGTTCACTTTCCCTGTTGCCTTTAGGGGCGGGAAGGCGGGTGACGAGCGCTTCCAGTACGTCCTTGATGCCGATGCCGGTTTTGGCGGAAATCATCACAGCGTCGCTGGCATCCAGCCCGATGACGTCCTCAATCTGCTGCTTCACGCGCTCCGGCTCAGCGGCGGGTAGATCAATTTTGTTAAGTACAGGGATAATCTCATGATTATTGTCAAGCGCCTGGTAGACGTTGGCGAGCGTCTGCGCCTCCACACCCTGGCTTGCATCCACCACAAGGAGCGATCCCTCGCAGGCGGCAAGCGAGCGGCTCACCTCATAGGCGAAATCCACATGCCCCGGCGTATCCATCAGGTTCAGGATATAGGTCTTGCCGTCGTCGGCCTTGTAATTAAGCCGCACGGTTTGCGCCTTAATAGTAATGCCGCGCTCTTTCTCGATATCCATGGAATCAAGCACCTGCGCGCTCATCTCGCGCGCCTCCAGCGCGCCGCAATACTCGATCAGGCGATCGGCAAGCGTCGATTTTCCATGATCGATATGGGCAATGATGGAAAAATTTCTAATTAGCGATAAATCAGTCATAATAGGGCCCGAAAGACCGCCACCATAATGCGGCGGCGCAAGTTTTCAAGCTTTTAATATGTTCTGTGCCTTAGCGCCCGGTTCCGGCGGGATTGGCATCGGGAGTGACGGCGTCTCCGGCCGTTTTCTTTTTGTGTTTGTGCCGGTGATTATCATGGGTAGTGGTTTCCTCGCCTGATTCCGGCAGGTTTGCTGTCGCGGGCCTTCTGATCACGGTCGGCGGAGGGTAGATGGAGAGCGAATCGTTTACGCCGTTATTGACCGGGTTGGCTGATCCGCGTTCCAGATCATTGCTCGTGGAAGTAGGCGGGGTATGGTAACCGGATGTCTGGGCGAGGGAAACTGCCGGAAAAGTAAGAAGCGAGAAGGCAAGAATAACAATATATTTATCCATGAATCCCTCTTAACTTGCCTTTGCCATGTCCAGCTGCTGTTCTTCCTCGCCTTCCTCCTCATAGAGGCTCACGGGGCCGGAGGGGACGATGGTCGCGATGGAATGCTTGTATACCAGCTGGACCTGCGGGCCACGGCGCAGCACCATGCAGAAATTGTCGAAGCCGGTAATGTTGCCCTGAAGCTTTACGCCGCTGGATAGGAATACGGTAACCGGGATTTTCTTCTTGCGCAGCGTATTAAGAAATACGTCCTGCGCATTCTGGATTTTATTGTCATTAGCCATATGCCCCTCTTATTATTGTAATTATTCATTTTTCTCATATATGACGTATGAATTTATCACGGGTTGCATAAATATTTATAGACGATATTTCGATTATGTATATAAAAAGGTGCGAATTAAGGAATCAGGGGGCAGGAGTCGGTTAAGAAATTGCTGGAACCTGACACCTGATCCCCG
>CAYVTI010000006.1:0-50030 GCA_964454545.1 uncultured Rickettsiales bacterium | reverse complement strand
ACGGATGGGTGGCCGAGTGGTTTAAGGCGCACGCCTGGAAAGTGTGTATACGGCAAAACCGTATCGGGGGTTCGAATCCCCCCTCATCCGCCACGTATTTACGAAATCGTATCTGACGTTTCATTAGCCGTTTGTTAACAGATAAAGATTCGTTGCGACTGCATCGCATCCACATTTCCGCGAATTTATAATCACTTTCCATAAAGCAGTTATGAGGCTGATTTACGAGAGTTCTAACCCGCTATTTTAAGCGGTGCAAAATGTTTTCTTATAATGCTTGGATGAGACTGATAGAGAATCAAAACTTATTGCCCATATTGATAAATACGGTTAATTCATAAAGTATGGTATCTCGCGCTATTGTAAAAATATCACAATTAAAGCCTACGCAAATAACCGTAGGGCGGTTGCAGGTAAAGCATAAACGTGCCCGGCTCAGGCAATTGGAAAAGCGTCCATGTGAACTGGTGGATTTCATCCTTGAACATCCGATACGTGTAGTGCTTGGTCCCAATAAGAAGGCCTATGTCATTGACCGTCACCATCTTGCCCTTGCGTTACTGGAAGAGCGTTTTGAGACAGCGCCAATGGATGTGGAAGAAGATTTCTCACAGCTTTCCAAAACAGCTTTCTGGAACAAGATGCAGGCGCTTAATTTCGTCCATCCTTATGATGCAAACGGAAAACGGAGATCACTCACGCATATTCCGAAAAAACTTGAGGCGCTGGAAGACAATCCCTATCGCAGCCTCGCCGGATTTGTAAGGGAAGCGGGTGGTTTTAGCAAAGTAACCACTCCGTATGCCGAGTTTCTGTGGGCGGATTTTTACCGGAAGCATATAAAAGAAAAATGGCTTAAGAAACATTTTGACAGAGCTTTAGAGCAAGCCGTCCTTCTTGCACAGACAAAAGATGCGCGGAAACTGCCCGGTTTTATAAAACCTTCCATTGCCAATACCCGCGGATAATGATTCGCCGCAGGCAGCGTCCGCTGCCACTTGGCTCCGGAATCAGAGAACAGCCGGATTACAGCAGATTCCTGATTTGCAGGAGCTTAATCATGTCATCATAACGTCATCATGGAATTTTGATAGAGCCACTGCAAGAATTGCGCCGCGCATATTCCAAATTCACATTCCAATTCCATTGCCCCGGATTCTCACATGACTGAGCTCGGCATCCCCATTGCCTCTTCCGAAACGCAATCATCTGCTATCGAACTCCTGCGAGCCGGGTCGGAAGAGCATAAGCATGCCTTCTGCAATGTCATGACAGGCTATTCAACTGCTTCACTGGATTGCATATCAGCCCCTTTTTAGGCCAACCATTTCAGAAGAGGATATATGTCAAAATTTACGCTTGTTTCTTTAGTATTCCTCCCGTTGCTGTTCCCGACACCCCTCGCGGAGGCGCAGGATTATCTTAATCTGAACGCGGGTTATTTCGATATAATGCGCCAGAAGGATACCGCCGCCCTTTTCGGCCTGGAATACCGCTTCGATCCTATTAAATACGGCATTCGTCCCGTAGCGGGCGGATTTGTCACGACCGATGACAGCACCTATGGATATGCCGGACTGGACTGGGATATCCCCGTGTGGCGCGACCAGTTATACCTTATCCCCAATTTTGCCATAGGAGGCTATAGTCCTGGTCACGGAAAGTCTCTGGGAGGGCCGGTTATATTCCGCCCGGGTATTGAAATAGATTATCAGTTTCTCAATGCCCAGCGCTTAGGAGTTGTCTTTAACCATATGTCCAATGCGGGACTTTACGATCACAATCCGAGCGAAGAAAGCGCCCTCATCACCTATTCCATTCCCATCAGAACCATTGGCAATTGGATAGGGAGCGAATAGCGTCAGCCTCATGCATCCGGGGCCGGGGAGCGAATAATGGATTCCGGTATGTAAAGCGGAATCATCTGGGCCAGGCGCGCAAACTGCGCGGCTGCCTCCTGCGCCAGCAACGGCTTGGTAATGGCCACATGCTGGTGGCTCACGATGTCGCTGCGCTGGATGACGTCGAGCGCCGAGAGCGCGAAGGGCTTCGCGTCCCGTAGATAATAAGGGCGCGGCCAGTAATCGGCCGCTGCGGCAACGGTGGGGATGGTGCGGGCCGGGATGCTGAAGGCAAAAACGTTGCGCTGGCGCGCGATGTCGACGATATCGGAAACCACTGCCGCCGCCGCAGGTTTTCCCCCTGCACCAAAACCGCGCAGGAAGAGCTCTCCGACAAAATTTCCGGTATAGAGTATGGCATTATGCGCGCCGTTCACTTCCGCCAGCGGATGCTGGCGCGGCACCAGATAGGGTGAAACGCGGGTGCTGATCTTTCCCTCTTCTCTCCAGCTTTGCGCCAGCAATTTAATGCTGTGGCCGAAAATACGCGCTGCGCGTATGTCGGCAGGAATCACGTTACGGATGCCTTTCACCGGCACTTCCTCAAGGCGTATATTGCGCCCGAAGCTCATGCAGCTAAGGATATTGATCTTGTGGGCAGTATCCAGCCCGTCAATATCGGCAGCCGGGTCAGCCTCGGCATATCCCAGTTTCTGCGCCTGCGCCAGCGCTTCGTCAAAGCTCAGTCCTTCTCTTTCCATCGCGGAAAGAATGTAATTGGCCGTTCCGTTCAGGATGGCGGCGATGCTTGACATGCTGTCGGACGCCAGCGCTTCGCGCGCGGTCTTTATCGCCGGTACCGCCCCTCCCACGGCTGCTTCAAAGGCGAGCGTCACTCCCCCCCGCTCCGCTTCAATGATGAGATTTAAGCCTTCGTTTGCCATCAGCGCCTTGTTGGCGGTGACCACATGCTTTTTGGCGGCGAGGGCTTTGCGGATCAACGAGCGGCTGATGCCGCCTGCGCTGCCGATCAGTTCTACTACGATATCAAGGTCAGGCAGATCGACCAGATCGAGAGGGTTGTCACACCAGATCGCATCATCAGGAACGGCGCTCACGCGATCCTTAAGACGGTCACGCGCGGACACGCCGACGATTCTTACCGCGCAACCCGTGCGCTGCTCAATCAATTCACGCTGCTGATATAATAGCTGCAATACATGGCCGCCTACCGTGCCAAGACCCGCAAGGGCGATGTTCAAAACCTTGCGGTAACGGTACACCGGCTGGCTGCATTGGTGCACCCAGTTGCTGTAAAGCAGCGACGCATGGGACCGCCAGCGGTTAAGGGGATTCTCCTGCGGGTCTTCAGCGGGAAAATAATTATAAGGTAAGGGTGCGGTTTTACCGTCGCGCAGTTCGCGGAAATATTCCTCCACGATCGTGTCGGAAGTGTATTCCAGGTGATTGAACACATAATAAAACGGCTTATTGCGGTCATGCGCGATGTAGACGCCCGATAAGTCCGACTCGGATAATATATCGACCTCAGGCAGCGCCGCGAGCGCAGCACGGGGTATCTCCGTGTTGCGCGCCACCGGCACGTCGAATACATCGTTGAACCCGCGCAGCAGCGGGTCCGGCTGCACTGTCCGGTGTGGAAACAGTCCGAGTTGTTTATGCGGGAGGGATTGTTTCCGCGCCCCATAATAGTGATAGATCGCTGCCTGTGCCGCCCAGCAGATAAACAGCGCAGGAATGCTGCTGCTTCGCAGCCAGTCCAGGATGGCTGCCATTTCCTGCCAGTAGTCCACCTGCTCGTATTCCAGATGTTCCACCGGCGCGCCGGTAATGATGGTGCCGTGCAATGGCATGTTGCGTGCCTCGGTCCAGGGAGCATAGAACGCATGCATATGCTCCGGTGAAACATGGCGCGATGTGTGCGAGGACAGCGTCAGCAATACCAGTTCCACCGGGGCCAGCGTGTGCGACAGCACGCGTGCGAAATGCGCCTCCGTCGTCTCCTTGCCTGGCATCAGGTTGATGAGGCCGATGCGCACGCTGGTGTTTACCGCTTCTTCTCTCGCAAGTACATTATATCCCTCTTGCAAAAGCAGATTATAGGCGGGCAAAGCCCGCGGGAGAATGATAGGCATAAAACACCTTTAAATTTTAGCCAGCGCAATTCCCAGATCGCGGATCAAATCATCCGCATGTTCCAGGCCGATGGAAAGCCGTATCACTTCCGGACCTGCGCCCGCTTCCTTTTTCTGTTCATCGGACAATTGCGAATGTGAGGTGGATGCAGGATGCAGAATCAATGATCTGGCATCGCCGATATTGGCAAGGTGCAGAAACAGGCTGACATTTTCCACCAGTTTCTTACCCGCTTCATATCCGCCTTTCAGGCCGATGCTGAACACGCTGCCTGCGCCACGCGGCAGGTATTTTTCCTGGCGTGCCTTATGCTTGCTGCCTTCCAGCCCGGCGTGAGATACCCATGCCACTTTGGAATGCGATTGCAGGAAGCGCGCGATGTCGATGCCGTTTTCCGCGTGCTTCTGCATCCGCAAGGGCAATGTCTCCGTGCCGAGCAGGACCAGAAATGCGCTGAATGGGGCAAGCGTGGTGCCGAGATCGCGCAGTCCCACGGCGATTGAGCGCACCGTAAAGGCCAGGTTGCCGAAGTTCTGGTGGAAGGAAACCCCATGATAGGAACTGTCCGGTTTAGCAAGCAGCGGGAATTTATCGTTCTGCGACCAGTCGAAAGTACCTGCTTCTACAATAGCGCCGCCTAGCGTGGTGCCGTTGCCGGTGAAGAATTTAGTGGTGGAATACACTACGATGTCCGCTCCCCATTCAATCGGGCGGCACAGATACGGCGTAGCGACTGTATTGTCGACAATCAAAGGAATTCCTGCTGAATGGGCGATATCGGCGAGTTTCTCGATATCCGCCACCGCGCAACTTGGATTGGCGATGCTTTCCACGAAAACAGCCTTGGTGTTTTTGCGGATAGCGGCGCGCACCGTGTCAAAATCATCGGCATCGACAAAGCTTGCCTCCCAGCCGAACTGGCGGAAAGATTTGCTGAACTGGGTGATGGAACCGCCATAGAGCTGCTTCGAGACGACGATATGATCGCCCGACTGCAGCAGGTTAAACAGCGCCACCAGCTGTGCCGCGTGTCCTGAAGACACGGCAACGGCGCCGGTTCCGCCGTCGAGCGCGGCAAGACGTTCCTGCAGCGCGGATACGGTGGGGTTGGTCAGGCGGCTGTAGATATTGCCGAATTTCTTAAGCGCGAAAAGATCGGACGCGGATTGCGCATCCTCGAACACAAAGCTGGCGCTCTGGTATATGGGAATCTGGCTGGCGCCGTTCTGATTTTTTGCGTTAAGGCCGGAATGCAGGCAGAGAGTTTCGAACCGGGCATCCTGTAGAGGGGTAGTGGTAGACATAAAAAAACCTCCAATGTTGATCCATGGAGGCTAAACCGCAATACATAGGAACACACCGTCCCTAGCATCCGCTTTAGCCTGAGTTTAACGTGCCAGCAAGTTGGATATTAAAACGAGCACGAGGCATGAATTATAGAAGGGATGAATGCGTTGTCAACACAATTACTATCATGGCAGTGGGTCAGTCGAATTTTTCTTTCGTCATTCCCGCGTAGGCAGGAATGACGATGGAGACACTACCCATCGCCTCTCACTGCAACATGCCCACGGCTTTTACTCTCTGGCTTTGCGGATCGATGATCAGGAATTGCCGCGTGTGATCATAGGTACTGTCTGTATCGTATGCCAGTGAACCGGAAGCCTGAATGGTTGCTTTATGCAGGAATTCGTTTGCACTTTGCAGAGACAATATTACATCCGTTTCCCGGTGATGCAGCTTCAGTATTCCTTTGTAACTCTCCGGAGCTGGTGTGGTTTCGTCCAGCCATAGCACCTTGCCACGCAGGCTGGAATCTTCCCGAACGGGAGTACGGCTGAGAATGGTTCCGCGCGGAAGAACCGGATTGCCTTTGAGCACGAATGCTACTGCTGCCGGTGCGGATACAAGCGATGCCTCGGCCCCGCTGTGATATAATTTTTCCACCGTTATCTTTTCCTTTCCGCCGGATATATGGAATGTTTCGCCAACAGCGATTTGTCCTGCGCTGAGCCATGCCTGAAACAATGTGCGCCCCTCATGTCCCGGCAGGGAATATTGTATGGCAAGGCGGCTGTTATTCCCGCCACGCAAGTGCAATTGCAGGTCGGTGCGCAGTTGCATCAGGTATTCCGCAAGGGTAGGGCCCTTATACCACGGCATGTGTTTGCTCGTGTGCGCCACGTTGTCCCCGTGCAATGCGCTGACCGGGATGAATGCCAGATGTACGTTGTCCGCCGTGCCTGCATTGGTGCTCGTGAAACGCTTGATATATTCATTGCGCAGATTCTGGAATGCTTCGGCACTATAGCCGATGCTGTCCATTTTATTAATGACGATGACAAAATAGCGGATGCCGAACAGCGCTGCCACATGGCTATGGCGCAATGTCTGATCGCGCAGGCCGTGTACCGCATCCACCAGGATTAGCGCCACATCGCTGTTGGAAGCGGCGACGGCCATATTGCGCAGATACTCCAGATGTCCCGGAGCATCTGCGACGATGAAATGGCGCTTGCCGCGCCGGAAATAGCGATAGGCGACATCAATGGTAATGCCCTGACGGCGTTCGTCTTCAAGGCCGTCGGTAATCTGCGCCAGGTTGACTATGCCGTCGCTCATAGCATGCGTCAGTTGATCGCCGGGCACGGCATTCAGGTCGAAAAGCAGCCGTCCGATGAGGGTGGATTTTCCGTCATCGACATGGCCGCAGGTGAGAAAGCGTAAAGTAGTTTCTGTCATGTTAGCTCCTAAAAATAGCCAGCGCGCTTTTTATGTTCCATTGACGAAGATTTCTCCTGATCGATCAGGCGTCCCTGCCGTTCGGAGTCATTACTGTCTCCCAGTTCGGCAATGATTTCTTCCAGCGTTTGCGCGTGTGATGGAATGGCGCCAGTCAAGGGATAGCAGCCCAGTGTGCGGAACCGTACAAAATGGTCCTCCGCTGCTGTTTCCGCGCCGATGGACATACGTGCGTCATCCACCATGATCAATGTGCCGTTGCGTTTTACGACAGGGCGCAGGCATGCAAAATAGAGTGGCACCACCGGGATATTGCGGGCGGCGATATAGCGCCATACATCATTTTCAGTCCAGTTGGAAAGCGGAGAGACGCGCATGCTTTCTCCTTTCTGCAGCCGGGTATTATACAGCTGCCGGAATTCCGGGCGCTGATCTTCAGGCTGCCAACGATGCTCTATGTCGCGGAGGCTGAACACGCGTTCCTTGGCGCGGGAGCGTTCTTCGTCACGCCGCGCCCCGATGAAGATGAAGTCAAACCCGTGCTTATCCAGCGCCTGTTTCAGCGCTTCGGTTTTCATGATGCGCGTATAGTCGCTGCCATGCTCGAAGGGGTTGATGCCTGCTGTCACACCTTGCTGATTCTGATGCACGATGAGTTCCAGCCCCAGGCGTTTCACCGTTTCGTCGCGGAACTGAATCATTTCGCGGAATTTCCAGCCAGTATCCACATGCAGCAGCGGTACCGGCGGTTTGACAGGATAAAACGCTTGCAGCAGCAGTTGAAGCAGGACGGAGGAATCCTTGCCGATGGAATACAACATCACGGGCCGTTCGGCGGCAGCCATGGCTTCGCGGATGATAAAAATACTTTCTTCTTCGAGGTTGCGCAGGTGCGGTGTGAGCGGGGTCATAGATCAATTCCTGTGGATAGATAATAACGTTGAACGAAATCGCCAAAGGTTTCGCCTTTTTTGCGCATTCGGGAGAAATTAGCGAACAGAGTGTCTAGCGTGCTGAGAATTTCAGTTTCGTCGGCGTCCTCGCGGTACAGGCGGTTAAGCCGCAATCCTACGCGATCGCCGCCTGTGTATAAATTATAACGGCCCGGCGATTTACCAATCAGCCCGATTTCGGTTACGTAAGGGCGTGCGCAGCCATTGGGGCAGCCCGTCATGCGGATATGGATTTCTTCCTGCGCGAGGTGATGCTTTTCCAACAATGCTTCCACCTTGGTCAGCAGAATAGGCATGTAGCGCTGGCCTTCTGCCAGCGCCAGCGGGCAGGTATTGAGCGCCACGCAGGCTAATGCTGCCCTGCGGGTGGCTGAATGCCGGGCGGTATGAAGCCCGTGGGAAGCCAGCAACGTTTCGATTTCCGGTTTATCTTCCGTGCGGATGCCGGTCAGCATGATGTTCTGATTGGCAGTGAAGCGGAAATTCAGTTTTTCGGTTTTGGCCAGTACGCGCATCGCGGTCTTTACCGGATAGTCCGGCACGTCCGTCACACGGCCATTTTCTACGAACAGCGTGTAATACCACAGACCGGCGTAGTCCTGTGTCCAGCCGTACAGATCGCCGCGATGGACGAATGCATACGGTTGCGCCGGTTTCAATGCGAATCCAAGGCGGCGTTCCAGTTCGGCCTTGAAAGCGTCGATGCCCATGCGGTCAATGGTATATTTTAGCCGCGCCTGCTTGCGGTCTTCGCGGTTGCCGAAATCGCGTTGCACGGCAACAATATGCCATGCCACTTCCTCTGTTTTTTCCTTGGGCGCATAGCCGATCACGGTGCCAAGCCGGGGATAGGTCGCTGCGTTGCCGTGCGTAGTGCCAAGCCCGCCGCCCACGGCGAGAGTAAATCCTGTGAAGTTACCGTTCCGCACTGCGGCGATAAGACCGATATCCTGCGTGAACACATCCACGTCGTTATGCGGCGGAATGGCGATGCCAATCTTGAATTTACGCGGCAGGTAGCGGTCCTGGTATAACGGATCAGGCTTGGCTTCTTCGCCTGTAAGCTTTTTACCGTCCAGCCAGATTTCCGCAACGGCTTTGGTGGCAGGCAGCAGTTTTGTGCTTATTGTATCGGCGAATCTGCGGATTTCCGCGTGGGCACGCGTCAGATCCGGATGGGATCCCGTCATCACGTTGCGGTTCACATCGCCGCAGGCCGCGATGGAATCCAGCCCCAACCGATCGAACCACTGCATGGAAGGCTTCATGCGCGATTTCACAATGCCGTGGAACTGCACGGTCTGGCGCGTGGTGATTTTGATAATGCCCGTAGCGTGTTTATCTGCCGCATCCTGCAATCCAAGCCATTGTGCCGCAGTGATATCGCCGCCGGGAATACGCAGCCGCACCATGTAGGAATAGGCAGGCTCCAGCTTTTTCCGTTCGCGCTCCTCGCGCCGGTCGCGGTCATCCTGCTGATAGATGCCGTGAAATTTTATCAGCTGCTGATCATCATTGGAGAGGGAACCCGTCAGGCGGTTTTCAATTCCCTCCGCCACGCTGCCGCGCAAACCCCGGCTGGAGATTTTAATAGTTTCGTTGGGTGATAATTTAGACTGCGTCATGGTTTTTCTCTTAATATACGTCCTTGATATAACGGCCTTCCTCGCTGAGCCTTGCCAGATAGTCGCCTGCCGCACTGTCCTTGTGCGCGGCAATGATCTCAAGCAGCGCGTCATCCACATCCCTACTCATCGGGTCCTTGCGCCCGCACACATAGAGATACGCTCCGCCTTCCAGCCATTCAACCAGTTCCGCTGCGCGCTTGCGCAGGCAATGCTGGACATATACTTTCTGTTCCTGATCACGGGAGAATGCGAGATCGATGCGGTGCAGCGCCTCGCTCTCCGCAAGGTTGATCCATTCCTGCTGGTACAGAAAATCCAGATGCGCATGTTGCTCGCCGAAGAACAGCCAGTTGCGTCCCTGGGCTCCGCGTTCGGTGCGTTCCAGTACGAAGGAGCGGAACGGGGCGATGCCGGTGCCTGGCCCTATCATGATGATATCGCATTCGTCCGGCGGCAGGCGGAAGAGGGAATTCTGGTGAATGTAAAACTGCACCTCGTCGCCCGGTTTCAGATGGGCAAGATAGCGCGAGCACAGGCCAAAACCTTTTTTGCCGTCGGGTGTGGTGTGCCATGCGAGGGCTACGGTCAGATGCAGGCTGTTCTTATGAACCGCAGGAGAGGAAGCGATGGAATAAAGGCGGGGAAGCGCGTCTTTCTCGCCCGGGATAATGATGCCTGCCGCATCGCCGGGGCGGTAGCGCGGCAACGCATCGCAAATCATTTCAATATGGTACGTTTCCTTATTGGAACCTGTGTCATTCAGGTTGACTATTTCGCTCACCCGTCCTATCACCGGATCAAGGCGGCTGTAGCCTTTGCCGGAGAAGAGAACGTCCTCCTGCTCCTCGGATGAATCAACGGAAATATAGGTTGGTTCGCCGCTTCTGTCCGTTACCGGCAGTGCGTTGATAATCTCCGTAATCCAGCCGGAGATATGGGAAGAAAAATCCACATCCAGCTCTTTTCGCGGGAGAAGACTCATTGCGCCAAGGCGCGCCAGTTCCTGATCAAGTTTTCGGGCAAATCCGCAAAACTGCGCGTAGGCGCTATCCCCTAGCCCCAGCAGCGCATACCGTAATTCCTTCAGTATATTTCCCTCAGCAGCTTGCAGGGCGGTATAATATTTCACTGCCGATTCGGGCGGATCTCCTTCGCCATGCGTGGCGGCGATGAAAATGGCAGGGCCGTCCAGCGCTGCCAGAGTTTCAGGCGTGACCTGCGACACGGATGCAATGGCGGTTCTCCAGCCAGCGGCCTTTGCCTGCTTCAGCAATTGCTGCGCGACAGTTTTGGAGTTGCCGGTTTCAGTGGCAAAGAAAATATGCAGCTTGCCCTTTTCCGTCACTGCTGCCCTGCCTGTTTCAGCGCGCGCCTTTGCTTTGGCAGACAGCCATTGCTCACGGCTCAGAGTGGCTCCCGGTTTCTGCAATAATGTTTTCTGCCCGTTATTCAGCATCCGCTGCCTCCGATTGGCGTACCGGCCTGCCGTTTACGGCATGAAGCCCGCATTCCTGCGCGCCTTGCTCTTCCCACCACCAGCGTCCCGCGCGCGCCGGTTCACCCGGTGCTATGGCTCGCGTGCAGGGAGCGCAGCCGATCGAGGTGAAACCCTTCGCATGCAGAACATTGGTTGGAACTTTCTGTGTAATGATAAAGTCATCAAGCATTTCCTGATCTACATCAATGAGCGGCTGGAATTTTACCAGCGAGCGTTCGGCATCCCAATTGACCACGGGAATGTCTTTGCGTTCTTCAGAATGCTCGCGCCGCAGGCCGCTGATCCAGACATCCACTCCCTGCAGCGCACGCGCAAGCGGTAGCACCTTGCGGACATGGCAGCAGGTTTTGCGGTTCTCCACCGAATCATAAAATCCGTTGATGCCGTGCTTCGTGACATAGTGTTCCACATCGCCTGCGTCGGGAAAATAGGTGTGAATGGGAATGCCGTAGCGCTGCACGGTCTGCTGATGCAGCGCGTGGGTTTCTTCAAACAGCCGCCCGGTATCCAGCGTGAAAATGCTAACCGGTAGTTTTTCCTCGGCAATAATATGCGTGATTGCCTGATCTTCGTGGCTGAAGCTGGTGGAAAATGCCACCCGCAGCGGATGCGCTGCCACCCAGCGCAGGCGTTGCTGCCAGGAAAGCGGCTCCGCTATTTTGCCCCATGCGGAAATACCGGTGCTAGTGACGGACATGGCCTTCCTCCTTCAATACACCGAAGAACGGCAGGTTACCTGGCGCCTGCTGCTTCCACGCATGCTGCGCGCGCCATGCCACCACGTTGCCGATAATCAGCAGGGTGGGGGACGCGAATGCATGATCGCGGTAGCGTTCGGCGAACTGCGACAGGGGCGCTTCAAATTCGCGGTGCGAGGGAGTGGTGCCCTGTTCCACCGCCAGTACGGGCGTATCCGCTGCAAGCCCCGCTTTGAGCAGGCGCTCGCACAGTACTGCGTTGTGGACAGCGCTCATATAGAACACCAGCGTTTCCTGCTGCGATGCACGGAAATTTTTCCAGAATGCCTTATCCTGCAGGGTTTCCTTGTATAATGTCATGAACCGCACTGAATGCGCACTGTCCCGCGCGGTGAGCGGAATGCCTGCATAGGCGGCGCAGCCATTGGCAGCGCTGATGCCGGGAACAATCTGGTACGGTATACTGAGACGCCGCGCAACGGCGACTTCTTCCGCGCCATGCGCAAAGATGCCGGGATCGCCGCCTTTCAGGCGCACGACCACCAGGCCAGCCAGCAGTTTTTCTTCAATCAGCGCGTCAATCTGTTCCTGAGTCAGATGGTGAAGGTTGCGGCGCTTGCCTACGCAGATTTTCTCCGCTTCGCGGCGCGTATACTGATCGAGCAGCTGCGGCGGCGTCAGCGAGTCGTAGAGGACGACATCCGCTTGTGCAAGCAGCCGCACGCCCTTGACGGTAATCAATTCAGGATGTCCCGGCCCGGCTCCGATGAGATAAAGTGCCGCGTGCCTGCCTGTTTTCGCCTTATTCCCCAGCGCGATTTTAAATTGCCGGGCGGCGCGATCCAGGTTGCCTTCCAGAATATCCTCGGCGATGGGGCCTTCCAGTACGTGCTGCCAGAAAAGCCGCTTCTGTTGGATTGTCGCAAATGCCCGCTGTACCAGCGCACGGTTCGTACGGGCGAACTCCACCAGCCGTTCGAGGTTCCAGGGCAGGATGCGCTCGATACGCTGCTTGATGAGCCGTGCCAGCACCGGCGACGCGCCGCCGCTGGAGATGGCGACCTGCAACTCGCCGCGGCGTATGATTGCCGGAAAAATCATGTCGCAGGATTGTGGCGCGTCCACGCTGTTGACCAGTATGCCTTTCTGTGATGCATCCGCATGAATGCGTTCGTTCAGTGCGCGGTCATCGGTGGCGGCAATTACCAGCCCGGCTTTTTGCAGATGCGCTGGCGTGTAATCCGTTTCTTCAAAAGAAATATTATGTGCCTGCAGGAGTATGCGCAGGCGGGGATTAATCACGGGTGCCACCACGTGCAGATATGCCGCGTGCGGCAGCAGCGCTTCCACTTTGCCGGAAGCGACATTTCCCCCGCCGGCAATTAAAATACGGCGATCAGCGTGGATAGCAAGAAACAGAGGAAGGTGATGGGTCATGCGCCATCTCCTTCAGATGCTGGGGTAAAAACGGACATAAAAAAACCTCCAAGTTATTACTGGAGGCCAAAGACAAGCGCACAAGAACTAAAAAACGCTCTATTGCAGCCGCTTTAGCCTATGTTTTACGTGCCGGCAAGTTGGACATTAAATCAGCACAGGTCGGCAAGGCTATCACCGTCCGGCGCGAAGTCAAGTATAAAAAAACCGTACAAATCAGTATAAAATTATGAATTCCGCAATCCGTAGAGGGATGGTTGATATATTAGTTTCTAATGCTATGCGAAAAAAGCATGGAAATTTTTCATCTCTTACTCTTAATTATATGACGTGAAATTATCTTGGAATAGGGGAAGTCTTATGAAGCACTTACTTGCTTTTGCCCTACTACTTGCGGCGCCGCTTTCTGCCTGTGCGCCTGCCAAACCCCAGGCGTGGAGCTTTTATGATCAGTGCGCGGAGCAGGCGCAATCCTTCCTTGCCATGGCGGAGTGCGGCAGAAGGAATATTACCGCTTATTGCCAGGCAAATCATGACTGCTCGCCCAATGATAATTCCTTCGTCCTCTATACGGACAGCCTGGTAAGATCCATAAAGAACGGGGAAATGACGGAGGCGGAAGCGCAAAGGAGATGGATTGAATTCAGGATGGCGCAAGTAAATGCCTACCAGCAGCGAATCCAGTCCGCTCCAAGACCGGTAACCTGCTTCGGAAACGGGCCCTTCCTTGATTGTTTCTGATCCTGAAACCCTGCTTTCAGCAGCGATCAGGCAGGTCTGTTATGGATAAGGTACCTGAAGATAGAAAGGCCACGGAGTATCTCTCGAATGAGAGAACGTTCCTCGCATGGGTCAGGACCAGCATATCGGTCATCGCGTTGGGGTTTGTGGTGGCGAAGTTCGGGGTATGGCTGCGCGAGCTGTCGCTGCGGCTTGCTCCCGGCATAACCACTCCGAGTACCGGCCTTTCCCTGCTGATAGGCATCAGCATGATGGCATTCGGTGGGGCGCTTGTGCTGCTTGCCGCATGGCATTATCATATCGTCAATGAATCCATCATGCGGGGTGAGGTGAAGCCTAACCGCGGTCTCGTTCTGATTGTCACCGGCTCCGTTACGTTGCTTGCCGTGGCGATGATTGTTTATATGATATTGCTCTAGCTCTTGCTTGTCTCTTACACAATCTTAACGGCAGACCGGCCTTTCCGTATGTTACCCTGAATGGCTGGAATGTTAATCCATGAGGAATTCTGTTTACCTCCGCGCAGGAACTCCCATGATAAGACACATAGCGATTCTGGCTTTCCTGATCGTCACGCTCAGCAATTGCACAACGCAGGTTCAATCCAACCCTCCACGGACTGCGACTGAGGAGCTGCTGATTTCAGCTGCTGCCGATCGCGCTGCCGCCAAGCTTGCGCTGGATATTCCCTGTGACACCAAGGTTTTTGTCGACAGTGGTAATTTTGAAGGAACGGACGGCAAATACGCGGTAGCGAGCATTCGCAGCCACTTGCTTGAGATCGGGGCCGGGCTGGTGGACGACAGGAAGCATGCAGAGGTCATCGCCGAGATACGTTCCGGAGCCCTGTCCATCGATCGCAAGACCTTCATAATCGGAACGCCACAGTTTAATATTCCTATTCCCCTGACGACGATACCGTTTCCGTTTCCGGAGATTTCGCTCTATCACATGGAAGAGCAGAAGGGTGTGGCGAAGTTTGCACTGACCGGATATGACGCGGAGGACGGGACGCTCATCACTGCCCAGAAGCCGCAATACGGATTCTCGCATAACACCAAAAAGACCATATTTTTTGTTATTTCATGGACGGAGGGTGATTACCTCCCCAAAGACGCTGAAGAGAATAAAACGCCTAAGGAGTCATCCGCTTTCTAACAGCGGCAGGTATCCCATCGTGGTTCTTTATGACTTCTTTCACGGCCTGCTTATGCACTTTTTATCCTGAAATCCATTTTCCAAATCCTATCCATATTTACTTGGTCCTATAATGATTTTTTGCACATAGTGTCTAGGAGGTTTTATGGATAATTCTGCGAAACATATCGGCAAGGGAATCATTGCCGGTTTCATAGCAACCATTGTGTTGTCATTGCTTATGGCGATCAAAAACGGCATGGGTTATTTACCCGAGACGGACGTGATACATATGCTGAGCGGCATAGTGGGCAGGCCCGATCAGCCGGGTATCGGCTGGCTGGTGCATTTCTTCATCGGTACTATCGCATGGGGCGTCATATTCGCATGGCTCGCGCCCGTCTTCTCCGGCCAGATGTGGCAGAGAGGCATAGAATTTGGAATACTGGCCTGGCTATTGATGATGATCGTGGTTATGCCTATGGCAGGCGCTGGCCTGTTCGGCATGAACCTGGGGATCATGGCCCCGGTGATGACACTCGTGTTGCATATCGTCTATGGCGCGGTATTGGGATACAGCTACGAGAAGCTGCTGGCCCATGAGTCGATGACGGAAGTAACCGGCAGGCATGCGCATTAAACTGCCTCATGGTATCTTACTATCAGAATAAAATAAAGAGAGAGGGATTATATCTAGGGAATTACCTGCCCAGAAGGAAACTATCGGGCGCGTTATGCATGAATTCAAGCATGGCGAGCTGGAAAGCCATGGGAGGAAAGTAACCAATTTCTGCCAGGCGATTGCCATTGGCCTGCATGAAGCGGGCGTTTCTAAATACGAAAGCAAGGAGAAAAACGCACGTAATTTCAGGCGCACGAAGGAGAAAGAGCGAATGGGCGAGACTGCGAGACAGCAGAAAGCAGGAAGATGATGCGGTATAACTTGTGTAAGGAAACGATTCCATGTTAAAATCCTTATGTGCCTGAGGCAGGCACGGATTAACGAATGATATGAAATTGTTTCTCATTACCCTGCTTATACTTACCTGTATTGGTCCCCTTTGGATCATCGTCACCGGAAAAGTGGATTTTAAAGCGGACTATCGCACGGCAAGCCGTGCAAGCGCGCATCTTGCGCCCAGCCCGGATAAAGAGCGCGAAGCGGTTATCCAAGCGTATTCCGCGCGCGCATTCAACTGGCGCGGCGTGATCGCCATCCACAGCTGGATTTCCGTAAAGCCAAAAAATGCGGATTATTATACCGTTTATCAGGTGGTGGGATGGCGTGTATATGGTGGATTGCCAGCCCTTGCGATCGAGCATGATATTCCCGATCGCTACTGGTATAACGAAAGACCGCAAGTTATCCTTGATATTCGCGGCGATAGGGCAGGGAAGCTTATTCCCCAGATTGACGCTGCGGCAAGGACTTATCCCTATGCGAATACATATACGTTGTGGCCGGGGCCCAATAGCAATAGCTTTCCCGCCTATGTTGGGCGCAAGGTTCCCGGACTTGGGCTTGCCATGCCGACAGATGCCATAGGCAAGGATTTCCTACCGGGGAATACCTTCTTTGCAAAAGCACCGAGCGGAACGGGGTACCAGTTTTCCCTGTTCGGGGTATTAGGCGTATTGCTTGCGCAGAAAGAGGGCATCGAGATTAACCTGTTCGGGTTGGTGTACGGGATTAAGTTTGTTCCCTTTAGCATTCTGTTGCCTGGGGTAGGACAAGTGGCCCTCTGGAAATAGGGGCTTATGGTTATTTTACGCGTCAGCAAAACGACTGCATAAAGATTTTATTCATTCGCTATTATACAGCTATTCTTACCTGGGATTATGGAGGAACATATGACACGCGGCTTAGGCGGAAAATCGCCCGCAAATGTAAGTTATTATCTGAAGGGAATAGATTTTCCCGCAAATAAGAAAACCGTGCTGGAGCATGCGAGAAGAAACGGTGCTCCTCTAGTTGTACTCGATACCGTACAGAAAATGCCTGATCAGCAATACAAAGACGTGGCAGACGTCATGAAAGGCTATGGTGAGGAACGCGAAGCGGCGCACGCATCATAGCGGGAAACCAGAGCGGGGGATGGATTTATGAATGATAATGCCACAGCAGGCTTGCTGGGGAGATATCTCACCCGCCTGACCGGTTCTTCGGATGATTATGATGAACTTATGACCATGGCGAATGGCAAGCGGTTTGTGCTGATCGGCGAAGCCAGCCATGGTACGCATGAATTCTATCAGGTGCGCGCCGACATCACCAAAAGGCTTATAGCGGAGCAGGGATTCATGGCCGTGGTGGTGGAGGCGGACTGGCTGGACGCTTACCGCATCAACCGTTATGTGCGTGGCGATACTGGCATTGATAACGCCGAGGACGCGCTTTCCAGTTTCACGCGGTTTCCGCAATGGATGTGGCGTAATACGGAAGTACGCAATTTCATAGACTGGCTCTATGATTATAATACCGAGGCCGCGCCCGCGGGTTTTTACGGCCTGGATCTCTATAGCCTGAACAGTTCCATAAAAGCCGTCATCCAGTATCTTGAGAAAGTGGATCGGGATGCCGCAAAACGCGCGCGGGAACGTTATGGGTGTTTTGAAATCTATGGCAATGATCCCCATAATTACGGACATGCCACTGGTCTGCGCATGGAAAGGGGATGCGAGGACGAAATCATCGAGCAACTAAAGGAACTGCAGCAAAATACCTATAAATATATGAAACGTAACGAGGCGTTTGCGAGAGAAGAGTTTTTTTCCGCCGAGCAGAATGCGCGGCTGGTAAAGGATGCGGAACATTACTACCGCGCTATGTTTCTCGGTCGTCCGAGTTCATGGAATATCCGCGATACGCATATGGCGGATACGCTGGACGAGCTGGCTGAATTCCTTACCCGCAAGCATGGAAAGCAGGCAAAAATCGTTGTATGGGCGCATAACTCGCATATCGGCGATGCGCGCGCAACGGATGCGTCTGTGCGCGGGGAAGTCAATATTAGCCATCTGATACGCGAGCGCCATGACATGGAAACACTGCTGATTGGATTTTCCACCTATGAAGGCACCGTTACTGCGGCCTCAGACTGGGATACTCCGGAAGAAAACAAGCGGATGCGCAAGGCTTTGCAGGGCAGCGTTGAATCGCTGTTCCATCGCGTGGAAGTAAAGAATTTCATACTTAATCTTCGCGATTTTCCGGAAGTAAGAACCGTACTGGCTCCGCCCCGGCTGGAGCGATTCATCGGCGTGATCTACCGCCCGGGCACGGAGCGCCTGAGTCACTATTCCAAAGTGCGCCTGCCGGAGGAATTCGATGCCATTATCCATATTGATGAAACGCAGGCCCTGCAACCGCTGTCGCCCGGCCATCTCTGGCAGCATACGCCGCGGGAAGCTGAGGAAACCTATCCAACCGGGTTCTAGGGCATTTTTAAATCGCAAGACAGGCTTTACATTTTCTTTACAATTCTCCTGCGCTGTCCTGCTTACTTTTTTATGTGGCTCTGGCTAGGTTGGACTCTCCTGTTTAGCTTTATGCTACAGGCTCGGAACCGAAGAAAATTAGCAATAATCTCTCCGGAGATTGTTGAAATTATATGCTTCGGTTCCCCGTATCAGAAAAACCGGTACCCTCATTCCTATATCCTCTCCTTTCCATGAAGCCTGCTGCATGAGGAAATTCACTGGATTCTTTTGCGGCCACGCCTAAAAACGGGAATTATATGTATGAGCAATGTGTGTGAAGTATTGATGGGCTTACTGTCAGAAGCGGGTGTGGAACATATCTTCGGCGTGCCGGGCGATGCCATAAACGCTCTCACTGAAGCCATCCGCAAACAGAATAAAATACGTTTCATTCATGTCGTGCATGAAGAATGCGGCGCATTCGCGGCCGTAGGCCAGGCCAAACTTACCGGGCGGCTGGGCGTATGCGCGGGTACGGCCGGGCCCGGCGCCATTCACCTTCTTAATGCGCTCTATGATGCAAAATGTGATCGGGCGCCTGTGCTTGCCATCACCGGACAGGTTGAAACCCGCTTGCTGGGGAGCTCCTACCAGCAGGAAGTGGATCTGCTAAGTCTCTTCAGTGATGTGACGGTGTACAACCAGATGGTGGTAAATCCCGAGAATTTTGCCTATCTGGCAGTGCAGGCGATACAGACCGCCATAGAGAAAAATGGCGTTGCGCACCTCAATATCCCGGTAGATATAGCGACCCAGAAAGTGCCGCACGCGGATAAATGGCATCTGCATATAGCGCCTATGGAAATCCCGGCGGGTAGTGAAAAGATAATCCTGAAAGCGGCCGAGATATTGAATGAAAGCGAGCGAGTGGCCATTCTCGCCGGGCTGGGCTGCAACCATGCGGTAGACAGGATATATGCCCTGGCGCAACGCCTCAACGCTCCCATCATCCATGCTTTGCGGGCGAAGGAATTGTTTCCCGAGTCGCATGCTTATTCCGTAGGGGGCCTTGGAAATCTCGGTATAAAACCGGCCACGCACGCCGTGAGCCATTGCGATGCGCTTTTAATGGTCGGCACCAGTTTCCCCTATGCAGAATTCCTGCCGGATAATGCGAAAGTGATCCAGATCGATATCGATCCGTGCCAGCTTGGCAAGCATTGCTCCATAGAATGCGGAATTGCAGGTGACAGCGGCATAGTCATAGAACAGCTTCTTCCCCATATTAAGGCAAAAACCAACAACCGTTTGTTCCTGCAGTCGCAGAAAGAAATGAAATCCTGGAAAGAACAGTTGCGGCGTGAAGTCATGGATAAGGGAGCGCCGGTCAAGCCGCAGCGTCTTGCCTATATGGTAGGGGAAGCGGCGGAGGATGACGCGATATTCGTGTGCGATACCGGAGAGGTCACGGCATGGGTGGCGCGTTACCTGCAGATAAGGACAGGCCAGCGGTTCATCGTTTCCGGCATGCTTGCTACGATGGCTTTCAGCCTTGGCGCTGCCATAGGCGCGAAGCTTGCCTATCCCAAGCGGCAGGTGGTTGCCCTTGCAGGTGACGGCGGATTTGCCATGCTCATGGCTGATTTTTCAACGGCGGTTAAATATAATCTTCCCCTGGTTGTGGTCGTTTTTAACAACCGGAGACTCGGCATGATAAAGCTTGAGCAGGAGGGCAGGGGATTGCCGGAATATGAAACCGGGCTGCATAATCCTGATTTTGCCGAGTTCGCGCGCATCTGTGGTGGCGACGGCGTACGCGTCACTGAACCGGGAGAGCTTGAAAAAGCTATCCGCGAAGGACTTTACAGCGCCACGCCTTTCATTGTCGATGTAGTTATTGACAGGAACGAAACAATAGTTCCGCCCAAGATTACGCTGGCGCAGGCAGCAAGTTATTCCATCGCTAAAATGAGGGAAGCCGTCAACGCATAGCACCTATAGCAACAACTGCAGGAGAGTACCATGAAACATGTTACCTTGATAGGCGCAGCCGCCTTGGGAATAATTGTAGTGATCGCATCATCTCCGGTAATGGCTCAGGCAGAAATGCCAACGGTCGAGAATAGCTCCATGATTCCCCACAGGACTGCAGGCGGCATAGACCCTAATAATGCTGCTTATAATGAAAAATTTCCCGGTTCAAATCGCGCGATGCCTGATAACATGCCCACCCCCAATCAGGCGGACTGGAACAGCGAGGATCTCTATTGGCACGATCATTATCGCTCGATGCCTTATTATAACAGGCATATGGGCTATTCCAATTATGAGCCGGCCTATCAGTATGGATACAATGCCTATAATGCCTATGACGGCGAGCCTTGGGAAAATCTTGATCAGGCGAAGCTCCGTACCGACTGGTATCGCGTGCGTGGCAATTCTACCCTGACATGGAATCAGGCACAGGCTGCCGTGCATGACGCCTATGTCCGCATGTATGACAACTGTGAAAGTCCCACTATTTATAACGATTAATTGATTGCTCGCCGTGACGCTTCATGCAACTTCAGCCGCAGAATTCATTCCCGCCACTACGGATTTGCAGAAACTCCGCGCAGCGGCGCAGGCATGCCGTGGCTGCGATCTCTATCGCAGGGCTACGCAGGCTGTCTTCGGCGAAGGAGCGGCAAACGCAAAACTGATGCTGGTGGGCGAGCAACCCGGCGACGAAGAGGATATGGCGGGCCGTCCTTTCGTAGGGCCCTCAGGCCGCATGCTTGATAAGGCGCTGGCGGAGATTGGCATTGAGCGCAGTACAATCTACATCACTAATGCCGTGAAGCATTTCAAGTGCACCGTGCAGGGGAAACGGCGGCTGCATCTGGCTCCCACATTGCCTGAAATCGCAGCCTGCGCTCCCTGGCTTAAAACGGAAATACATATTATAAAGCCCAAGGTCATCGTATGCCTTGGGGTAACCGCTTTGCATGCATTGGTTTCCAGAAGTGCGACATTGCGGGACATGCGTGGGAAATGGCTCAAAGGCGAACACGGTGAATATATTACGGCCACCTATCATCCTGCTGCTATTCTAAGGGCAAAGTATTTCCAGCAGAATCTCTATGGGGATTTTGTCAGTGACCTGAGGGAAGCGATCAAGGTAGTGAAGGCTTCCGTGGTATCATCCGTTTCTCTCAATCTTTGAGATGTCTTTTTTCAGTGACAGCCACCGATAATGGTGATCTCAATATGCCCGTTCATCGGGACCGAGTGGACGCCCGACGATAGAATCCGTGGATAATTCCTTCCTTGCCCATTCCATATGCTTTTCTGTGGCTAAAATTCGCAGTTCAGGGTCTTCCACGACTTTCTGCCTGCGGAAGTCGGCCCCGAAGCCCGTAGTATGGCCGCTGTCTGCAACGCCATGTCCCGAAAGTATGGGATTGAAACTTCGGGTTTCGTCCTGGGAAGCGTTCCCATAGAAATGTTCGGACAGCTCGTTGTTATCTGCTGTTGTTGTATTCATGGAATTTTTTCACTTCTCACGTCATCCCGCGGCTCGACCGCAGGAGGACGAAATTCATCATTACGATCTTACTTTATAAAAAAGCGGATAAAAGGGCAGCAGCTTGCACCTTTATGGCAGATAAAATAGCCGTAATGGGAATTCCTCTTTAAATAACTTTCAGTTTCTTGCCGACTTTCTCAAATGTATTGAGGGCGAATTCGATTTGCGCGTCGGTAAGGGAAGCGCATATCTGGATACGCAGGCGCGCGGTGCCTTCAGGCACGACCGGATAGCCGAACCCGGTGATGAAAATACCTTCCTTAAGCAGCTCCTGGCTCATGCGAATGGCGAACGCGGTGTCACCCACGATGATGGGGATAATAGCGGATTCGCCTGCGAGCGGCTTGAACCCCCGCGCCTTAAGTCCTTCGCGCATTTTATGCGTTATGGCATGCAGGCGTGCAACGCGTTCCGGCTCGCGTTCCAGTATTTCTATCGCTTTCATCGCGCTTGCCGCGATGGTGGCGGGCAGGGCATTGGAGAAAAGCTGCGGTCGTGAAACCTGCTGCAGATAGTCGATGACGGCAAGTGACGCAGCGACATAGCCGCCTGCCGCGCCACCCAGCGCTTTGCCCAGCGTGCCGGTATAGATATGAATATCTTGCTCGACGCCGAAATGCTCGGCGGTGCCGCGCCCGTGCCTGCCCATAACGCCAACGCCATGTGAGTCGTCCAGTATGATCGATGCACCATATTCTCTGGCGAGTGCGGCAATTTCCGGCAGGTTGGCGATGTCGCCCTCCATGCTGAAAACTCCGTCCGTGACGATGAATACGCGTCGTGCGCCTGCGGCTTCTTTCAATTTCGCGCGCAGGTCCGCCATGTCGGAATGTTTATAGACAAGCCGCCTTGCCTTCGACATGCGGCAGCCGTCGATGAGAGAAGCATGATTGAGCGCATCGCTGATAAGTGCGTCCTCTGCGCCTGCGATCGCAGGAATCAGCCCGGTATTGGCCGTCCAGCAGGAGACATAGGTAAGGGCGGATTCAGTGTGATGGAGCTTTGCGATCGCCGCCTCGATTTTGCTATGGATGGAAAACGTGCCGCAGATAAAGCGCACCGATGCCGTGCCCGCACCATATTCCTTGAGTGCTTCCTGACCTGCTTTTATCACTTCCGGGTGGTTGGCAAGGCCGAGGTAATTATTGGAGGAAAGCACCAGCGCTTTGCCGGTTTTCTCCATCACCACTTCGGTGTCCATAGGCGATGCGATATGGCGGTAGGCCTTGAGGGTCCCGGCTTTCTCCATCGCGCTTAGTTCGTCGCGGAGCGAAGTTTCAAGATTGATTCCCATATCAACTCTCCCAGTCCAGAATTACTTTACCGGATTGTCCGGAACGCATCACGTCAAATCCCTTCTGGAAATCCCTGTAGGAGAAGCGGTGCGTGATGATGGGAGCAATGTCCATACCGCCCTGCAGCATGGCGGTAAGCTTGTACCATGTCTCAAACATCTGCCGTCCATAAATGCCTTTGATAGTGAGACCTTTGAAGACAATCTTGTCCCAGTCTATCGAGGTGTTTTCCGGCTGGATGCCGAGCATCGCTATCTTGCCGCCGTGCGCCATCGTGTCGATCATGGAGTTAAGTGCCGTTGGGTTTCCTGACATTTCAAGCCCGACATCGAATCCTTCTGTCATGTTAAGTCTTTTCATCACCGTGCGTAAATCTTCTTTGGTGACGTTCACTGCGGCAGTGGCGTTCATCTTTTTTGCGAGATCGAGGCGGTAGGGGTTGACGTCCGTGATGACGATGTGGCGCGCGCCCGCATAGCGTGCCATCGCGATGGCCATGATGCCGATGGGCCCGGCGCCGGTTATGAGCACGTCTTCGCCGACTAGATCAAAGGAAAGCGCCGTATGTGCTGCGTTGCCCAGCGGATCGAAAATAGCGAAATACTCGAGCGGTATTTCATTGCCGCAATGCCAGATATTGACCGCAGGCACGGCGACATATTCCGCGAATGCCCCATCACGGTTGACTCCGACTCCCAGCGTATTGGCGCAGAGATGACGCCTTCCGGCAAGGCAGTTGCGGCAATGGCCGCAGACGATATGTCCCTCGGCGCTCACCAGATCGCCTTTCTTATAGCCGGTGACATTGCTGCCGACTTCGACAATCTTCCCCACGAACTCATGGCCGATGACGGTAGGCACTTTGATCGTTTTCTGCGCCCAGCCGTCCCAGTTATAGATATGCACGTCCGTGCCGCATATGCCGGTCTTGATGACTTTTATCAGTACGTCGTTGATACCGTATTGCGGTATGGGCACATCGGCAAGCCAGATGCTTTCTTCTGCCTTTGATTTGACCAGCGCTTTCATAAACCGATGCTACCTTCCGCTTTTATTTTCCTGCATGCTTACAATAAAATGTGGCTATATAACAGAAATTTTCCGGATGACATACTATAAAATAAGGGTTATTTCATATATAAACCTCATTTTTCTTAGAGTATTTTATGAACACGCATAGCTGGTGGGCTTTTTTTATCACGACTTTCCTCATCTGCGGTGCGCCCGGTCCCAATATGCTCATGATGCTCTCAAGCAGTGTAAGATACGGGCTTCGCCTGACGTTTTTCACGATGGCGGGCAGTTTTCTTGCGATAGTCACGGCCATCACTGTCTCTGTGGCCGGGGTCGGCGCCCTGCTTAAAGCCTCACCGGTGCTGTTTGAGATCCTGCGCTATATAGGCGCTGGCTATCTGGCGTATCTGGGATATCAGGCGTGGACGGCTCCGGTTTCCGCCGGGGAAGAACAGGAACAGATGATGGTAACCACTACCTCGCCGCTGAAAAATTTCTGCCGGGGGTTCATGGTAAGCATAAGCAATCCCAAGGCGTTGCTGTTTGCCGCCGCCTTCTTTCCGCAATTTATCGATCCCAACCTGCCGCAGTTGCCGCAATTCCTTGTCCTGCTGGCTACTTTCAGCGTAGCGGAAGTGGGCTGGTATATGGTGTATGCGATGGGTGGCAATACCTTATCTGCCTATCTCGGGCAGCATTCCGTGAAATCGGCGTTCAACAAGCTGACCGGCGGCGTATTCGGCGCTTTCGGTATCGGCATTTTATTTTCCAGGCTGGATTAACTGTTGGGGTTTAGGCTATGCTGAAACAATTATTCATTGTCATATTCATGGGAGGATTTCTTATGTGGCCATTTTCTGCCGCGCAGGCGGACAAGCAGGCATATGATGCTGATAACCAGCCGGGAAGCGCTTATAACTATGTCTTCAGGGCGTTATCGGGCGGCAAGCCTTTGCCATTGTCGGAATTCAAGGGCAAGGTCATTCTTGTTGTAAATACCGCCTCAAAATGCGGATACACGCCGCAATATGAAGGGTTGGAGAAATTATATAATGCATACAAGGATAAAGGCCTTGTGGTTTTTGGCGTGCCCAGTAACGATTTCGGTGCGCAAGAGCCTGGCAATAGCGAAGAAATAGCCAGCTTCTGCAAGCTGAATTACGGCGTGACGTTTCCTATGGCTGCGAAGGAAGTGGTATCCGGGGACAAGGCGCATCCGTTCTATATATGGGCTAAGAAGGTGCTGGGATTTGGCACGGCGCCGAAGTGGAATTTCCATAAATATGTGATTAACCGGCAAGGACAACTGGTGGATTATTTCAATACTCCGACCAGCCCTGATTCGGAAAAGGTCAGGAAGAAAATAGAAGAGTTGCTGAAAGAACCTGTGCCTCAATGAGGCAAAAAGCGGGCTTGGCAATTTCTGCCCTGCAGGTGTATTGAAGCGCTGCTTGTCTCAAGTAAACAACGAAGAAATATGTTATAACCAGCTATATTTCCCTAACATTTATGTCTTGCCCATTATGGCACGGGGCTTGCTTTGCATATAAGGCAAAGCAAACACGGGAGAAAGATATGAAAGTCATTAACCGCAATAGCGTCAACCTGCTCTTTGAAAGAGCGGAAGGCCTGCAACAGTCTTCGCATGACAGCTGGCGCTGCATCTATTTTAAATTTTCCGATAAGCCTGAGCGCAACAACCACACGCTGTATAACAATTTCGTGGTCAAAGCCATCACCGATATTCTGGAGGATACAGGCGGCTACATATATCTCTGTGATGACGCGGATATTTTTGTCATGTTTCAGGGTGCTTTAAAGCCGGTGCTTGCCAAACTTGGCAATCATTTCGCGGATCTTAATCCGGAGCGGATGGAAAATCAGGATGATGGTCTCTGCAGCGTATTTGACCTGGGCAAGCAGTGGCAGGAATTCTACAATCTATGCGAAGCGAAATATTTTGAAAGTGTTATCTCGGAAGAAGCGCGTGCTCATATTGCTCATTACGGGCGCAGCGTGAGCGCATAATTACTATTCTGGATATAATCCCGCAGCGATCAGCTATTGCCTGACGCTGTGTATTCGGCGGTAATCGGCTTAAAAAGCGTTTATACGCATATTACGGCAGGCGGCCTGTAACAATAATAATCACCGCGGTTATGCCAAATCAGGAAAAGGCGTTGGAGACGCCTTTCCTGATTTCTGGATTATTGCGTGCTTGTCGAATTCTCCGAAGCGTCGTTCCTGGTTGAAGTGCCGGCGACATCAGCGTTTGTTGAACTATTCATTTCAGAACTTCTTGAGGTGCCCGCAGCATTGGATTCTGCTGAGGAGCCAATATCTGCGCTGCCGCTATTCGAACTGGTCAGGCCGGTACGGTTCGGGCCTGTACTGGCGCTCTTACCGAAATGTTTTTTGCAATACCTGCTCCGCGCACGATATTCTTTCGTGCTGTAATCGCTCTTGTTGGAAGAAAGCTCCGCGCAATCTTCCTTCGTCATGTCGGAGTATTTATGTGATTTTGTGGACTGCGAACCGTAGCTGGAAGACCCCTGCATTGAATTATTAGTGGCGGTGTCCTCCGTTGCGGCGTTGGCGGCGGCCAGCGGCAGGGCGGCCAAAGATGCAAAAAACGCGTAATAGGCAAATTTTTCTCTAACGTGTGTCATAAAAAAATCCTTCATAAGTTTATGTTAAGATTACATCACTCCTGACTTGTTATTCGGAGTGTTGCTGGTTACCATCACGTGCGTGGCACGGATGCTTTTGTTGCCCAGAGGGCTTTTGGCTACATAGCCAACCACAGTTACGTCTGCGCCTCTGGCCAGCGCAACGTTTTCATCCGACTGGATGTTGACGTCTATGGAACCGGTAGGATCTTTTAATATGAAATCCTTTGCGTTTACCACATTATCTACGGCGCCGGTCACCTTGACCATTCCCTGATCAGGTAGGGAATTAATCTGCGCGGGCGTCGCCTGATCCATGGAAATGCCGGTCGTATTCGTTACCGTGTCCGATAAAGCGCTTCCCAAGGTTTTCTGCACATGCACATAGCTTGCGTCAATACGTTTACCCCCAAGACCGAAGAAAGGCTCTTCCACCGTACCGGTCACGGAAACAGTATCCCCTGGCTTGAATACGAATGACTCATTCGTAGTAAGCCTGACCTTGATATCCCCGCTGTCATCGCGAAGCGTGAATTCGCGCGGTCCATCAATTTTCTCCACCGTGCCTGTAAGAGTGGCGCTTCCTTTGTCAGGCAGAGTGCTGATGGATGATACGACAGAGGAGGAAGGTTGCTCTGCAAGCGCATTGCCATATGCAGAAAGCGATAGGCTTCCTATAAGCGCTAATATCATATACCTCATAAATACCTTCTGTTTTTTAGGGTGCTTAGATGATAGATAACAAATAAAATGTAGTATGAGATGTAGGGGGAAGGAAGTTTATTTTCTATAAGAAATAATAAGAAAGCTTATAAGGGATCCATAAGAAGATCACGGCTATGCTTCGACAAATTCCAAAAATTTTTTTATTTTGCGTTGTAATTCTTCAGGAAGCAAAGGTTTGGTGATATAATCATTCATTCCGGCAGACAGGCATTTTTGCCTGTCATCGCGAAGCGTATGCGCGGTGATGGCGATGATAGGGGTGGCAGGCAGCGCCTTTTCCTTTTCCAGCGTGCGTATGGTGCTTGCCACTTCATATCCGTCCATATCATGCATCTGTATATCCATGAGAATGAGGGAATAGCTCTTTTCCTTGAATTTTTGCAGCGCTTCCGCTCCGCAAGCGGCCGTATCATAAGTGCAATGCATGACGTCAAGGTAAGTGGTGGCAATCAGAGCATTGGATGGATTGTCCTCCACCAGCAGGATATGCGGTTTCTTGTCGGTTACAAGAGATTCTACGGACAGTTCCGGCTGGGGGCTGATACTTAGTTTTGCAGCAGGGGCCAGGCTAATTATCAGCGGCAGGCGCACGGTAAATGTCGAGCCTTTTCCGGGTGCGCTGTCAACGCTGATTTTTCCGTGCATCTGCTCGGTAAGCTTTTTACTGATGGCAAGCCCCAGGCCCGTGCCGCCGAACTTGCGTGTTGTGGAAGCATCGGCCTGGACGAAATTCTCAAAAACACATTCATGCTTTTCCCTGGGAATGCCAATGCCGGTATCGCTGACGGAGATAATGATGTCCATGCGGTCATTGCCGCGCTGCAGGCCCCGCATGCGCAGGATTATTTTTCCGCTTTCGGTGAATTTGACGGCATTACTCAGGAGATTGAGCACGATCTGGCGTATCCGCATGGGATCGCCGTAATATATGGGATGCAATTTGGGGTCGATATCAAGAGACAAAGCCAGCCCTTTTTCCTTCGCCTTGAGCTCCATGATATGAAAGGTTTCGCGCAGAAGCTCGGGAAGATGAAAGGAGATACGCTCAAATTCGACGGAGGAAGTCTCGATCTTGGTGAGATCCAGAAGCTCGTTTATTAACATCAGGAGCGAATCGGCGGATACCTGCAATGTGCTGATATATTTCTTCTGGTCAGGCGTCAGCGGGTTGCTTTGCATCAGTATGTAGATCAGGCCGATAATGGCGTTCAGCGGCGTACGCATTTCATGGCTCATATTGGCCAGGAATTCCGATTTAGCCTGGCTGGCGGATAGCGCCTGATCCCGTGACTGCACCAATTCGGCTTCCGTATTTTTGAGGGTTGTAATATCGCTTATGACCGTCCGGCAATGTTCCCTGTTATCCGTTACCATCAGGCTGTGCAATTGTATGAATTTACGCTCTTCACTGCCTATGAGTTCAAGTTCGCAGCTATGATAGGCGGCAGTGTGAAAAACGTTCTGGTAGTGCAGGTGATAAGTATCCTGCGAGTCAGGATGGAAGAAGCTGTTAAAGCTTTTTCCGCAGAGCCTGCTGCGCTCGCATCCTAACAGTTTACCAGCCATAAGGTTGGTTTCCAGGATGATATGTTTTCTGTCCAGGGTGATATAGCCGACCGGAGCAAGATCATAAAGGTCATAATATTTACTATTTAAAACTTCGAGCGTTTTCTGTGCCTGCTGCAGTTCTTGATTCTGAATTGCAAGCTCGATCTGGTTTATCTGCAGTTCGTACACAAGATTCACTATGTCCTCGGACGGCATATTAACGATATCGTCACGCGACATCTGCAGTCTTTCTTCTCCTTTTGGGTACAGTTTTGAAGATGCCGAATCACTCATTGTCTTGTCTCCATGGCTGAACGAGTTATTCTCATCCCCATGAGCGGAACTCCGTTATCCGGCGGCACGGAACTCAAAAAGTCCTTCAACGCCTCCAGCCATCCAGCGGAAGCGCCGCTTTCGATGATCGGGCATGCCTTATCCCGAACTGCCATCATATATTTCCTGTTTCATTATGCCTCGCTCGCATAGTCATTAGAAAAACAAACTGGAGCATGAATGGAAATTAAAAATCCATAATGATCGCAACTTCTTAGCAGGAATAACGGTTAATATTCAGTAACTGTGCTTTTTATGTTGGAAATACTCCCGGAGCGGCTTTAGTAACAAGCTGGCAAATAATACTTAAGGCGAATAATTCTAGTTGCTTTTGGTTATCCAACCGCCGCCCAGCACGCGTTTATCCATATACATGACGCATGCCTGTCCCGGCGCTACCGCCTCACGGGGGTTATGCAATGTCACTTCCGTTTTATTGCCTGCAGATTTCACGGTTGCTTCAATGGGGGCTTGCGCGGAGCGCAGTCTGACCTGTAGTTCCATGCCTTTCTCCAGCAATGCGGGATCATCGAGCCAGTTAAGGTTACGCACAAGAAAGGTTCTTGTAAGCAATGCTTCCTTCGGCCCTACGAGGACCTGTTTCCTATCGGTATCCAGCTTGATCACGTAAAGCGGTTCCTTATGCGCAACCCCCAGGCCTTTTCTCTGCCCCACCGTATAATGGATAATGCCTTCATGCTGCCCGACAATCCGTCCATCGATATGCACTATATCTCCGGCATCGCACGCGCCCGGCCGGAGCTTCTCAATCACTTTCGCATAATTGCCGTTCGGCACGAAACATATATCCTGGCTGTCCGGTTTTGCGGAGACGGGCAGGTTATATTTCTGCGCAAGCCTGCGCGTATGTTCCTTGTGAAAATCGCCCAGGGGAAAACGCAGGAAATCAAGCTGCGCACGGGTGGTTGCAAACAGGAAATAACTCTGGTCCTTATCCGGATCGGCGGCACGGTGCAGCTCCGCACCGTCTTTGCCCATTTCCCGGCGCACATAATGGCCCGTGGCAAGCGCGTCTGCGCCTAGGTCGCGCGCCGTGCCAAGCAAGTCACGGAATTTGACCGATTGGTTGCATTGGATGCAGGGGATGGGAGTTTCTCCGCTCAAATAACTTTCAGCGAAATCGTCCATCACCGACTCTCTGAATTTGCTCTCGTAATTGAGCACATAATGCGGGATATCGATCTGCGCGGCGACATTGCGCGCGTCGGCAATATCCTGACCGGCGCAGCATGCGCCCTTTTTGCCTATGGCAACGCCGTGATCATAAAGCTGCAGCGTAATGCCCACCACGTCGTATCCCTGATCTTTCAGCATTGCGGCAACCACGGAACTGTCAACGCCGCCTGACATGGCAACGACGATGCGGGTGTCCCTGGGGGATTTATGTGCTACGAGGTTATGCATTCTCATCACTATGGTGGCAGGGAAGGTTATCGAACATTCTCAGGTTCCATCGTAATCTTTAAGGCGATTGCAGCACCTCTGGACATGCATTGCGATCTCCCCAGCCACATCATACAGTTGCCACCAGTAAAATACTGATGACCGGGGAGTTAGCAAAACCTCATATGGGGTCTGCTGTAATCTTTAGGCTTTCGCCTTGAACATACATTACAGCCTCCCCAGCCGAAGCTAGGGAGTGAAATAACGGAGCACAATACCGACATGAAGAGGTTTCTACACCCCGCAAACCCCTAAGCGATTGCGGGGAAAACATTAAATGCGCGGAATAATAAGTCAAGGTATTTAATCATAGCCATTTGATACGCCATAGGTGTTCATTGAACGCTTTTATCTTGACTTTTGGCGTCCATTGGCATCCTATGCCGAGTCGGGAAAAGAAAATCTGAGTACAGTTGCGAAAGAGGTCTAATATAAGAAGTATGGAGAATAATGATGGATAATAAAATTTTTGATTCTATCGTAAAAGGTGCAAACGAAGGGCTTGCTTACCTTAAAGGAAATGCCTCCGGTGTTGTTGTACACCACTTTCACAAGCAGGAACGTGTGGAGGTTAAGCCTATTCGCGAAAAACTCGGAATGAGCCAGCGTACTTTTGCTGAAAGTTTTGGTTTCCCGCTCGATTCTCTCAAGAATTGGGAAGCGGGGCGCAGAACGCCTGATACTTCTGCCCAGATACTGCTCAAGGTTATTGCCTGCAATCCTAACGCAGTTATTGAGGCGCTGCATAAATAATTGGGAACGCATGTTACACAAATTGAAACATCCTATAAATCATAAACTCTCGTGGACGGCCGTATCTGCTATCGCTACGTGTATTGCAAGTATCTTTGCAGGATGGGCAGCTTGGGAAGCCCATCTGAGTGTTACAGAAGCAGCCAGAGCCACTCAGGCATCAATCTGGAGTCAGATGCTTACGGAATATGCGGCTCCCGAAATGCTAAGTGCCATGAAAGAACTTCGCAATTGGCAAAAGGCACACCCAAAGAATTTTGCATCCAAGTTTGAAACACTGCTTCTCCACAACACCAATACGGGCGATCCAACAATATTAGTCAATAAACTTGATAATGATCGGAGAAAAGTTTCACAATTCTTCAATAAATTGCGTGTGCTTTCTGATCTTGGAGTGCTCAACAAACAGGACATTGGTGCTACTTGGGATAGCGGCACCTATACATTCCTGGCAGATGTTTTATTTCCTCTGGAGCAAGCTAAATCTGACGCTTTATTCGAAAACAAAAGCATTACGCTGCTTGATAAAGAACAGGCAAATATACGTATTAAAGAGAGTGTAAAATATTATGACTTGGTGCTACGGCAGCAATCAAAATGATCTCAGTAACTATTCTAAGCCACCAGTTCACGCTTGAATTTATCGGCATCTGAACTCATGAACTGTTTGATGTTCCGGATGGCCTGGCGCAGGCGCTGCCGGTTCTCCACGAGCGCAATGCGCACATGCCCGTCGCCATGCTCGCCGAAGCCGACGCCTGGCGCCACCGCGACCTCAGCATGCTTGAGCAGGAGCTTGGAGAACGCCAGCGAGCCCATATCACGGTAAGGTTCAGGGATCGGCGCCCAAGCGAACATTGATGCCTTGGGGATCGGTATATCCCATCCGGCATCCTGCAGCCCGTTAATGAGCACATTACGGCGTTCCTTATATAAATTGCGTATCTGTACGACGCAGTCCTGCGGGCCGTTAAGCGCGGCCGTTGCCGCTACCTGTATGGGGGTGAACGCGCCGTAATCCAGATAGGACTTTATGCGCGTAAGCGCACTGATGAGGCGTTTGTTGCCCACTGCGAACCCGATGCGCCATCCTGCCATTGAATATGTTTTGCTCATGGTGGTGAATTCCACCGCGATATCGCGCGCGCCTTTTATCTGGAGAATGGAAGGCGGCGGATTATTATCGAAATAAATCTCGCAGTAAGCGAGATCGGAAAGAATAAATATATTATGCTTGCGGCATATCTCGACGATCGGCTCGTAGAAAGCCAGATCGACAGTTTCCGCCGTGGGATTGCAGGGGTAATTGAGCACGAGCGCAACGGGCTTTGGGCTGCAATGCGCAATGGCCTGCTCAAGCTGCACGATGAAATTATAATCCGGCGTCTTCGGCAGGTGCCATATGGAAGCGCCCGCGATGACAAAGCCGAAAGGATGTATGGGATAGCTGGGATTGGGAACCAACATGACATCGCCCGGGCTGGTTATCGCCTGGGCGAGGTTGGCAAGGCCTTCTTTCGACCCGATGGTGACCACCACTTCCGAATTTGGATCAAGCTCCACGCCGAAACGGCGCTGGTAATAAGCAGCCTGCGCCTTGCGAAGGCCGGGAATGCCTTTGGACTGCGAATAGCCATGCGTGTTGCCATCGCGCACGACCTCGCACAGTTTGTCGACGATATGTTTGGGTGTCGGCGAGTCGGGATTGCCCATGCCGAGATCGATAATATCGTGTCCCTCGCTTCTCAGCTTGGCCTTGGCTCCATTTACTTCAGCAAAAACGTACGGGGGAAGGCGCTTGATACGGTAAAACTCATCATCAGACATCGGAAGACATCATCCTTATTAATTCGATTCCATATGCCTGCGCTCGGCGTAGCGTGACTCGCCAATATATCCATCGCTGGAATAGGCGCTTGAAGAATCCGGCTGCACCAGGTTGACAGGTCTTTCATCCTGGATGGCGTTAAGCTGTGAAATATCCGGCAGCGGTTTCGCGTTCATGCTGGCAGTTGCTGCACGGGCAGGCTGTACCGGAAGAGCGCTGAGTTCCGAGGTGGAGGGAAGGGAATTGGCGGGTTGCGAAACTATCGGAGCCGGGCCGGGTGCCGCAGCGGCAGAAGATGCGGGCGCCATTAATTCGACCGGCTGCTGCTGGATCTGGGCTGGAGGCGGCAAATCGACAGTCACTGGCGCAGCGGTTGCCGTAGCGGTTGCAGCGGCAGAATCAGGAGAAGCTGGAACCTCAGCAGGCGTAGCAACAGTAACCACAGGAACTGCAACAGGTTGCGCTTCAGCGGGTTGAACAGCGTTGTTCTGGGGATCAGGTTTCTGGCTGCCGCCAAATATACTGTGCATCCATCCGCCAAAGCCGCCTTCGCTGTTTTCGCTCTTGGCGGTTTTTTCCTGGGTTTGTTCCTCATCGGAGCGCTTAACCGGGAAATTATTCTCTATATTGGAAGTGGATAAAAGGGACGGAGGCGAAGCGGGCGCCTGCGGGTTTGCAGTCTCAGGCGCGCTGGCCTGCGCTCCCGTTGAATTTTCAGCAGGCATAGCAGCGGAGGGTTGTTCCATTGCGGCTGGAGCAGCAGGCTGGGTCAATAATACGGGAGGAGAATCCAAAGGTTGTGTTTGTGATATGTCTGCATTGCTGGTTGCGGATGGCTGTTCAGAGACTTGCGGCTTCGCAGGGTGCACAGCCTTGCTTACCGGGGGATGCAACACCGGCGCTATATTAGCGTCATTCGCCTCGCTGGCCAGGGAAGGAGGGCTGGCTGGAGACGCGGGAGGCGCAAGAAAACCGGAGGAAGAAGCGGGCGATGCTGAAGAACCGGCAATGATTTCCTGATTTTCAACAGGCACTTTCCGGCCAGAGTCTTGTGTGCCGCCGGAAACGGTTTTCTTGTCCGCCGTAAACAGGTTATGAAGCCATACGCCAAAACCTGTGCTGCTTTCAGTGTCGCTGGCAACAACGGTGGCGGCAGGTCCACTATTCTGGGGGGGGTGATGCGCGCTGGCACCAGCGCCAGCCGCAGTTTCAGCGGGTGCGGCATTATTCGCGGCATTTGCCGCAGGCATGGCATCGGCGGGATTATCCACGAGCTGGCCGGTTTGCGGGGATGTCAGGACGGTCGCGCTGGAATCATGCATGAAACCATTACGCTCGGAGTCGGTAGTTTTCTGCTCCGCAGTCAAGGAATTAAGCTCGGATTTGAGTTTTTCTTTCGGCGGGGTTTCCGGTTTCAGCGGAACGGTCGTCAGGCTGGGATAGGATGGTTGATCTGCCGCTTGCATGCTGGCCGTATTTGCATTGCCGGCAGTGACGGAGGGTATGGTGGTGGTGATTACCGGTACCACAGGAGATTTCTGAATGGTGGGAATATTTTCCACGGAGCCGTTCTCGGCAGGCGCTTTCCTGCCGCTGCCGTTCTCGCCCGGATTGAGAAGGGGGCTGTGGCGGTTCCCGAAATCCACGGTCGAATCTTCAGGTACCCGGCGGTCAGGCGCGAAATAATTCTGCATGTTCTGCAGGTCGCAACCGGAGACCGAGTGCAGGACAAGCAGCGAGCCTGACAAAGCCAGCAGTTTCTTTTTTTTCTTCATAACATTCCCTCCAGTTTCCCCATCCGCTTTCAGGTAATTCGCAAAAACAGGCATCCGTAGTATAAACTTCGTTGCACTATCTGCCAGCGGCGATTATATTTACCGAAATATTGTATTTGTTCAAGTTTATTTGGGCAATAACTTAAGTGCCGATTAATTCATCCAAACAGGTGCCAATGTCTGAGTCTCATGTTGATATGGCGACATTTGCCGCGAATTTTGCCAAAATAACGGAACAGTCGCAGGTCATAGTGCGGGAATTCATGGCGCGCAACCTGCAGCCCGGTTCCTTCGGAGTGGGCGATCCCCTGCATGTAAGCGGCGCCTTTGCGGAGCTTTTTGCCCGTATCATGAACGATCCGCAGAAACTGGCGGAGTTGCAGATCGAATTCTGGCAGGATGCGATGAAGCTGTGGCACCATTCCGTGCAGAAATTCCTGGGTGAAAAGACGGAGCCTGTCATTGAACCGGACAGCCGCGACAGGCGCTTCAAGGATCAGGCATGGCAGGAAAGCATCATTTTCGATTTTATAAAGCAGTCCTACCTGCTTACGTCACGCTGGATACAGCAGGGCATCCAGAAAGTGGAAGAAATCAATCCGCAGACCATGCGCAAGATTGAATTCTATACCCGCCAGTTCGTGGACGCGATGGCGCCGTCGAATTTCCTGCTGACCAACCCGGAAGTGCTGAAGAGCACGCTGGAAAGCGGCGGGGAGAATATCGTCCGCGGGCTTAGCAATATGCTGGAGGATATGGAGAAGAGTAAAAATGCGCTGCGCATCAGCATGACCGATCAGAGCGCCTTTGAGGTGGGCAAGAACCTTGCGGTCTCTAAAGGCAAGGTCATCTTCCAGAACGATCTCATGCAGCTTATTCAGTATGTGCCGCTGACTGAGCATGCGCATAAAACGCCGATGCTGATCATCCCGCCCTGGATCAACAAATACTATATTCTCGATCTGCAGCCGGAAAATTCGCTGGTGCACTGGCTTATAAGCAAGGGATATACGGTGTTCATGATTTCCTGGGCCAACCCGGACGGGAAACTCGGCAACAAGCGGTTTGACGATTACTTGACGGAAGGCACTATTGCGGCGCTTGACGCCGTCGAGAAGGCGACGGGCGAGAAGGAAACAAATGTCACCGGCTACTGCCTGGGGGGCACGCTGCTTGCCATCACGCTTTCGTGGCTGAAGGCGAAGAAGGAGGAAAAGCGCATCAGGTCCGCTACCTACCTTACCACGATGACGGATTTTTCCGAGTCCGGCGAGCTGTCGGTGTTTGTCGACGAAGAGCAGCTTAAATCCCTTGAGGCGAGGATGTCGGACAAAGGATACCTGGAAGGGGACGACATGGCGGTGACGTTCAACATGCTGCGCGCCAACGATCTGATATGGTCGTTCGTCGTCAACAATTACCTGCTGGGTAAAGAGCCGTTTCCGTTTGACCTGCTCTATTGGAACTCCGACTCCACGCGCATGCCTGCCGCTATGCACAGTTTTTACCTGCGCAACATGTACCAGAAAAACCTGCTGGTGAAACCTGGTGGAATAAAAATCGCCGGAGTGCCGGTGCATCTGGAGACGATTGACACGCCGAGCTATATGCTTTCCACCCGCGAGGATCATATCGCGCCGTGGAAATCGACCTATGCCGCCACCCAGATTTACAAGGGGGCAGTGAAGTTCGTGCTGGCGGCGAGCGGCCATATCGCGGGGGTGGTGAACCCGCCGTCCAAGCATAAGTACGGCTACTGGACATGCGAAAAACTGCCCCATTCTCCTGACGCGTGGTTTGCGAAGGCGGAGGAGCATAAGGGATCCTGGTGGGTGGACTGGGATAAATGGCTCAAGGCGTATAACGGCCCGGGTGTTCCCGCGCGCAAGCCGGGGAATGGCAAGCTCAAGCCGATTGAAGACGCGCCGGGAAGCTACGTTAAAGTGAAAAGCTGATTACTTGCCCGATTTCGGGTATTGCTGCACGGAAGCTTCAGGAGCTTTCTTTTCGTCTGCGGTGGTGGCTTCCTGCGGCTGCTGCGGCGCTTTTCCGTCGCGGCGGCGGATATATTCATCAATGGCTTCTTTGCCAGCCTTGTGGTTCTTGAAGCTCCAGAGATCATGAATCGCGCCTTCCATGATCAGCGAGTACACGGCAGTTTCCACCGCCTGGCGGACGGCGAGCTGGGTGGGTTCGTTCAGCGTAATCCCGGCTTCCGACTGGAACAGGTGATCGATAGTGACGTATTTGTTATAATTGGCGTCAATCGAAGAGGAGTATACCGTCTTGGAGCTGTTGACCGAAAGCAGCACTTCGCCGGTCTGCACGCTGACGGCGCGCAGGTAAATGGTGACGAGGTCGCGGCGGTACTGCGTGGTAGCGCCGATGCCTAAGAACACGGCGCCTGCGCCGCCGGTCAGAACGTTGCTGTCATAGGAGATGATACCGCCCTCGATCAGCATGCCGCCGTAAAGCAGGGGAGGAAGATCGCCCAGTTTCTTGCCGTTCGGCCCGAGATACTGGTTACGGGTAATCTTGATGATCTGGCGTTCCTGCATCAGGTTCTTGAGGCCGCCGCGCTCGGATACGGTGAACCACTTTCCTTCGCCGGAATCAAGCAGCGCTTTGATGAGGATGGAATAGCCGCCCTTGGTGACTGCGCTTGAATATTCGGTGTACGTGCCGTTATTCTTGAACTGGCCGGTCAGGTCCTGGAAGTCATATGCGACGACGGGCACTTTCTGTCTCGGAAGCGGGAGGCATCTTAATATTTCGCTTGCGCGGGTGGTGTCGGTGACATGCGCTTCCTCAACGAGGGGATTTTCGTAAACGGCGTTATGGCCGCAACTGGTGAGTAGGGCGACGGAAGTTAGCAATACGGCTATTTTGAGTTTCATAAATTTTATATGTGGGAATGTTTATATTTAGAATAACTGTATGACCGTGCCGTCAGGCTTCGTTTCGGTGATCTGGACAACGCCAGCAACGGTGACCCACGAGATGATGGTTCCGTCCGGCAGCACGTGAGAACCGCTGGGGCTTGCGCCTGCTCCGAAGATATCGTTGTATATCTTATTGCTGAGCTGGGCTTCCAGTGTCTGCACAATAAAAGCTGAGCTGCTAAGCGAAGTCGTGCTGTTGGTAGGAGAAGGAGCGGGTTTCGGCGTGCTGCTCATCAGCAGGGCGGTGTCGGATGGGTTTGCGCCCGGAAAGATCGCGGCGTTCTGTCCCTGGAATACCAACGGGTTGGCATAGGCGCTACCTGCGGCGGTTACCAGCAAAGCGGCGGTTAGACATAAATTCCAGATGCGCATAATTAACACCAATTAAATATTGCAGGAGGATTTTTATACCAGCGATTCTCTAAAAAACAAGCATTATCGGAAGAAAAATTTATGGATTTTTTATCTTCCATCACGAATGGTATGTGTCGTAACTAATTGTTATGCAATCGGAAACTTGTTCCTTGCCTGCGTACCGTCTCGTCATTGCAAGCCAAGGGCGAAGCAATTCAGTGCTTGTCATATGCCAACGCAAGTTGGCATCCAGCCTGTCAGTCGCGCTGCCAGCTTACGCTGGCATGACAGTGTTATTATAGCGAAGATTCCGGATTGCCGCGCTCACGCTGTTTGCCCGCAATGACGGTGTTTACTGATCCGTGGTGGTCTCTTCGCTTTTCTCGCCGTTCTGGATTTTGATCTTGTGGTTGTAGTCGCCCTTCTGGTGCTCTTCCGAGACGTTGTTCTTGCCGTTCTGTTCCACGCGCAGGTCGTTATGGTTGCCGTCCTGCGTCTGGCTGGCGTAGTTGTTGTCGCCTTTCTGGGTGATGGACGAATTGTTAGCCTTTCCCTTCTGGATGATAACGGCGTGGTTTCCGCGCGCCGCTTCCACATCGCCGCCAGTGACGCCTTCCATCTCCGCAGCCCTGTTGCTGGAGTTGATGGCCGCCTCGGCGCGGGCGCGCTCGCTCATGTTGGGGTCGTTCAGGATCTGGTTCTGGTAATCGCTGCTGTCGTTGTTGTTATTGGCCTTGATCATGGATTCGTCGTTGTCGGCCGGTTCCGCGTTGGCGGGAACCTGCGGGATTTCAACGCTGCTGCTCGCAAGCGCCGTTCCTGCGAATAATACGCTGCCCAGAACAAAGCCAAGCGTTTTTAAATGTTTCATACGACCTCCTGTTTTCCATTGTCATTGCGAGGAGTGAAGCGACGAAGCAATCCAGATTTTCCTGAATCGCTCCACCTTCTCGCAATGACGGGCACTATACCCGGAATAAATCCGCAGTCCAGCGCTTAGTGCTGGACGATGGTCACGTGGCCGCCGTTGCCGGACTGAATAACGCCGATATGATCTGCGGCACCGGTCTGGGTGATGGTAGCGTGGTTGTTGTCGCCAATCTGGCTGACGTTCGCGGTGTCAGAGTTGCCGCTCTGGGTGACGGTGGCATTATTGCCAGTGCCGCCCTGCGTGATTGAAGCAACGTTGAAGCTGCCGCTCTGAGTAATGGTAGCGTGCGCCATATCGCCGTTCTGGTTCACGGTAGCAAAGTTGTTGTTGCCGGACTGCGTCACATCCGAATGATCGTCGAAGCCGTTCTGGGTGATGCTGGCGGTCTGCCAGTTTCCGCTCTGGATGAGCGTAGCAAACTCAACGTCATTGTTCTGGGTGATCGTGCCGGTGTTATTCGCGCCGGACTGGGTGATGCTTGCCTGATCATCATTGCCATACTGATAGATGTAAGCGGACTGGGAATCGCCGGACTGGGTGATGGTGGCAGTATCATTATCGCCTGTCTGGAAGACGCTCGCATAGTCGTTGCCGCCGTTATTCTGAGTGATGGTTGCAGTGCTCTGCGTGTCATCGGTCTGCTCAACCTTTGCCGTATTCTTGCCGTGCCCGTCATTGCCGTTCTGGCTGATGGTAGCGGTATCCTGATCGGTAGAATAGGTCTGGTTGACGTAGGCAATGTTATAGGAAGAAGATGAGCCGCCGCTCTGGTTAATAGTCGCGGTGTCATTGTCGCCTGCCTGTCTCAGGTAGGCATGCGCGTAATTGCTGGTAGTGCCGCCTTCTTCGCCCGTCGTGCCCTGGTTGATGGTGGCAGTGTCGTTCTCGCCGGACTGCACGCCGTACTTAACGCCGCTCACTTTAGAGGTTTCAACAGTGTTGTGATTGCCGTTCTGGCTTACAGTGAGGGTATCGTTATCGCCAGACTGCAAGAAATTATGTGCGGAAGTGCCCACAACGTTGCTAGTGCCGGTCTGGTTAATGTCGGAGGAGTCGAAGCTACCGGTCTGGTCTATATAGACGCTGTTGGTATTGGCAGACGCGCTGTACGCGGCGAGGGAAAGAACGATGGCGCTGGTGGCGAGAAGATGGTTTATTTTCATAACTTGTCCTTGTTTTTTATAGTGTTGTTGTATGCTGGATGTCTCTTTATGGAGGCATCTAAAATACAACCTCTTTACCCCTCCGGACCGGGGGCGGGAATAAATCCATCCCGCCCCGCAGCCCGAAAGAGTTACAGCTTAGTGCTGGGTAACGGTAACGTGGCCACCGAAGCCCGACTGATTAACGTTAGCAACGTCAGAAAAACCCGTCTGGGTAACGCTTGCTATGTTAAAGGCACCCGGCTGGTTGATGGTTGCTGTCGAACCATCGCTGCCAAAGTCCTGAAGGATGGTTGCTTGGTCAGTATCACCATTCTGGTTGATGGTGGCAGTAACGTTGTTGCCATTCTGTGTAATGCTAGCAGTCGAATCCTGGCTGTTAATATCCTGAAGGATGCTAGCAGTGTTGCCGCTGCCAACCTGAGTAACAGTAGCAGTGTCAACCGAATTCTGTGTGACAGTTGCATTGTTATTGAAACCGGTCTGGTTAACGGTTGCAGTGGTTACATTGCCGTCGCCATCTAAGTCAGCACCAGTCTGGGTGACAAGCGCGGTATCAAGACCACCGGACTGATTAACAGTAGCGTTGGCATTTACGCTGCTTCCAGTCTGAATGACGGTAGCACCGTTGTTATCACCGCCATTCTGGAGCACAGTGGCAACGCCATTGGTACCAGCTTGGTTGATAGAAGCGTTATCTTCATCGCTAAGGGTTTGGGTAATAGTGCCCTGATTTCCGTTACCGCTCTGGGTGATAGAGGCAGTATTTTCAGAGTTGTTTTGGTTGATGGTAGCTGTTTCACCAGCGCCACTCTGAATAATGCTAGCGGTAGCTGCACCTGGATCGCTGTCAATATAGTCGTTACCATCCTGGTTGATGGTAGCAGTTTCATTGCTTGCAGTGCTGGTCTGATCAACGCTAGCAGTCAGATTGCCCTGACCGTTGATCTGGTTGATAGTAAGGTTGCTGCCAGTGCCCTGCTGGGAGATATTGGCTACATCGCCCGAATCATTTACGAGGTTGGTGCCTTGGTTAACGGTAGCGGTGTTGCTGCTGCCGCCCTGGTTGCCGAAAGCGTCAGTGGAAGCGAAGCTGCCAGTGGTGGAAACGGTGTTGCCGTTGCCGAACTGGGTAGCGTTAAGCGTGTTGCTTGAACCGCCCTGTACGAATGCATTGGAAACGGTGCCAACAGAGTTGCCGGTGCCGGTCTGAGCAACGGTAGCATTGCCGAAAGAACCGGTCTGGTCGATGAATACGCTATTGGTGTCAGCGAGTGCGCCAGTTGCAATCATAGTAAGAGCGATTGCGCTGGTAGCGAGTAGTTTATTAAGTCTCATTGGGAACTCCTTAATGTTAATTCTTAATAGGAAGTAATTTTCGACGAATTTTTTCCGCCGGGTCAAACAGCCTTAGCGAATGAAAAAATTAATGTCCAGTAAAAATTGCAGTTGGAGTTAAAATTTAATTAATATTACCTTATATTAATTATTTGTGTTTCAAAACAAAACATAACATACTGATTTAAATGATTAGATAAATATATATATAGTGAGATATATGTATAATTGTGTGGCGTTTGTTAAATATTTCGTGCACGAAGCATAAATGGCGCATGAGAATTGAGGGGGGCCGTTAACACTTTCCCGCGCAGGTTTATTAAGTGTTTATGTGATGGTAAAGCAGATTTCGTCATTGCGGGGATGGCGCAGGCTGCGTAAGAAATTGCCATGCCGCACTTGTTGCGGCATCCAGCCTTGCCTTGCAGTATGGCCAGACCCCGCAATGCGCTTCGCTTATGCGGGGTGACACCTGCTTAATACCTTGTGGCTTACAGCGGGGGGTATTACCTCAGCTTCAGCGTCGATAATCCCGCCAGCGCGAGTATGCAGGCGATGATCCAGAAGCGGATGACGATAGTGGGTTCCTTCCAGCCGAGCTTTTCAAAATGATGGTGCAGTGGCGCCATCTTGAATATGCGCTTGCCGGTCATCTTGAAGGAGGCGACCTGCAGGATGACCGAAACGGCTTCGGCAACGAACAGCCCGCCGATGATGGCGAGCACCAGTTCATGTTTTACGATGACGCTCACCACGCCGAGCGAGCCGCCGAACGCGAGGCTTCCCGTGTCGCCCATGAATACCTGGGCGGGCGGGGCGTTGAACCACAGGAAACCAAGTCCCGCGCCAATGAGTGACGCGCAGAATACCGCCAGCTCGCCGCTGCCCGGGATATGGTGCACCTGCAGGTAATCGGCGAATTTCAGGTTGCCCACGAGATAGGAAATCAGCACGAAGCATCCGGCGGTGATGATGATGGGAACGATGGCGAGGCCGTCGAGCCCGTCCGTCAGATTAACGGCGTTCGATGCGCCCACCATCACCAGCATGACGAATATGAAATAGAATATCCCGAGATTGACCAGCACGTCCTTGAAGAACGGCAGGGCGAGATGCGTCGCCATGCCTGCGGGCGCTATGTCGCTTATCCATAAAGCCGCCACGAGGCTGATGGCGAACTGCGCGACCAGCTTTAATCTGCCGGGAACGCCTTTCGTATTGCGTTTGGTGAGTTTCAGATAGTCGTCGGCGAATCCTACCAGGCCGAAGCCAAGCGTGACGAACAGCACGATCCAGACGTAGCGGTTGGTGATGTCCGCCCAAAGCAGGGTAGAGGTGAATACGGAAAGGAGTATCATGAGCCCGCCCATCGTCGGGGTGCCTTTCTTGGTGAGCAGGTGCGATTCGGGGCCGTCCTCGCGTATCGGCTGGCCTTCGCCCTGCTTTGATTTCAGCCAGCGTATGACACGCGGCCCGATGAAGAACGTCATGACGAGGGAGGTGAGCACTGCGCCACCGCTGCGGAAGGTAAGGTACTTGAACAGATTGAAAAGCGCGAATTCATGTGCATGCGGGTAGAGCAGGTTATACAGCATCGGCAAGTTCCTTCTTTTTTAATATGATATCGCGGATAATATCCATGCGGCTTCCGTGCGAGCCTTTTATCAGCACGACGTCCCCGTCTGAAAGCCCGTCCACGACGGCTTTTGCGAGATCGGCGGACTTCTCCGCATATGCCCCCCGGATTCCCGGGGGAGTAATGTCATACAGGTGCTTCATGAATTTTCCAGCTGCGTAAAGCCTGTCTATGGCATGCTGCTGCAAGGTGGCAAGCAGACTTTTATGGAGATCGGCCGAGCTATTACCCAGTTCCAGCATATCGCCCAGCACGGCAATCCTGCGCCCCTTGCCCCCCATGCTGGCATGCAGCTCGGCCAGTTTGGCAATCGCGGCGATCGTGGAAACCGGGCTTGCGTTGTAGCAGTCGTCGATGAGAGTGATTATCTTGTCTCCCATATCGATAAGCTGGATTCTTCCCCGGCCTTCGGGCTCATGGAAATTCGCGAGCGCGGCGACGGCATCCGGCAGATACGCCCCTGCGGCGGTAATGACGGCAAGCACAATGACCGACGTAAGCGCCCAGTGATGCCCGACAGTGCCGGTGCGATAGGTAATCGGCGTTCCTTTTATGACCGCTTCAATCTGTGATCCGAAGTTCTTCAGCGCGTAGTTGGCCAGGCGGCAATCGGCATCGAAATGCTCGCCGAACGTGATGACGTTCTTTATTCCGTGCGCGTGCGTCTTGCCGAGCAGGTGTTCGTAATAGGCGTTGTCACGGTTAAGCACGACGGCGCCGTTTTTATCGAGGCCCTCCATGATTTCCGCTTTGGCGTCCGCAATCTCCTGCACGCTTTTAAAAAACTCCAGGTGCACGGCTTCCACATTGGTGATGACGGCGATGTCAGGGCGCAGTATCTTTGTGAGATAGGATATCTCGCCGCTATGGTTCATGCCGAGCTCGAACACGCCAAACCGGGCGCTCTGCGCCATATTGGCAAGGGACAATGGCAGGCCGATGTGATTGTTGAGGTTGCCGCGTGTGGCATATACGCCGCCGCTCTCGGCAAGCGCGGTGCGGATGGCTTCCTTGGTCCCGGTCTTGCCGACGCTGCCTGTGACCGCTATTATCTTGCCGCGCATGCGGCTGCGCGAAGCAGTTGCCAGATCCACCAGCGCCTTATACGTGTCATCAACCATGATCAGGCGGGACGTCTCCGCAAGCCCTTCCGGAATCCTGCTTGCCAGCGCGGCTGCGGCTCCTTTTGCAAGCGCGCTGCCGATATAATCATGCCCGTCGAAACGTTCGCCTTTAATGGCGATGAACAGCGCGCCCGGTTCCAGGGTGCGCGTATCGATGCTGACCGACGCCATTGCGCCTGTATCTGCATATGCGTGCCCGCCGGTTGCTTTTACTATCTCCTCACAGGTCCACATCAGCTTGCTTTCCTGCTGCAGAGTTTCACGGCCGCGCGCGCGACGTCGCCGTCGTTAAACGGGATGGATTTATTGCCGATAATCTGGGTGTTTTCATGGCCTTTGCCTGCGATCAGCAGGACATCGCCCGCGCTCAGGGACTTGACTGCGAATTCTATCGCTTCTGCCCGGTCGCCAATGTTTTTTGCGCGGGGAGCTCCGAGCAATATCTCCGTGCGTATGGCTGCAGGATTCTCATTGCGCGGATTGTCGTCCGCAATGATAATCTCGTCGGCCAGTTCAGTCGCCATTCTTCCCATTTCAGGACGTTTACCCTTGTCGCGGTCTCCGCCGCAGCCGAATACAACCACCAGCCTGCCTTTCACATGGTTGCGGACGGTTTTGAGCACATTGCCGAGCGCCGCAGGCGTGTGGGCATAATCAATGAATATCGGGGCGCCGTCCGGGTGCGTGGCTACTTTTTCCAGCCTGCCTTTCACGTTGTGCAGATGGGGAAGGTGCTTGAGCCCTTCTTTCAGATCTCCGCCGCATCCCACATAAAGGCCAAGCGCGGCGAGGGCGTTCATTACCTGGAATTCGCCCACCATGCCGAGCATGAAATGGTGCGGCGTTCCCATGATGTCTGCCTGCACGGCAAGCCCGTCGCTTTTGGGGGTGACCTTCTTTATCCTGTACTCTGCGCCTTTATTGCCATAGCTGATTACCCTGATATTGCGTTTCTGGCAGATATCCTTCAGGCGCCGGAATTTAGCGTCATCCGCGTTAAGCACTGCCGTGCCGCCATTCGGGAGAAGTTCGGAGAACAGGCGGGCCTTGGCCTGGAAATAAGCTTCAATAGTATTGTGATAATCGAGATGGTCGCGCGTGAGATTGGTAAAAGCCGCCGCCTGTATGCGCAGTCCGTCCAGGCGGTACTGGTGCAGGCCGTGGCTGGACGCTTCCAGCGCCACATGCTGGCAGCCGCCCAGCGCCAGTGTCTGGAGCATCTGATGCAGGACTGCCGGGTCGGGGGTGGTATTGACGGAAGGGGTAATGAGCTTATCGTGCTCATCGATAACGCCAAGCGTGCCGACGGATGCGGCTTTCCATTCGCTCATGGCCCATAGCTGGCGCAGGAAATCCGCTGTGGATGTTTTTCCATCCGTGCCGGTGATGGCGGCGATGTGTTCCGGCTGCGGCGTATAAAGGGCTTCAGCTGTTTTTGCCAGTGCAAGCCTTGGATTATCAACCCTCACCAGCACCACAGATTTAGGCAGCACCATTTTACTTTCATCATCCGTAATCACTGCGACAGCGCCTTTTTCTACGGCGTTCAGCGCGTAGGCGCTGCCATCGGCATTGTTCCCGCGGATGGCTATAAATATCCCCTCCTTTTTTGCCTGCCTTGAATCTGCCGTTACCGAAGTGACGGAAAGTTTTTCAGCATCGCCCTCTATGGATATCGTTCCATGATAACGGGACAGCAGTTCAGTAAGAAATGGCATGCAGGAATCTCTGGTTAGCGTTATTTACCCAGTATTTATTAACGGCATCTTCCGGTACGTCAAATACTGGATGGATGCCATACATGGGAGCCATGCGGCTTATTATATTGCCAACCACGGGCGCTGCAACCCATCCTGCAGTGGCAAAGCCATAGCTTGCCTTGTTTCCCTTGGGTTCATCAATCATGACCAGCACTACGTATTTTGGATTATCCACCGGGAAGGTGGATACGAAGACCGCAAGGTTGGCTTTATGGCTGTACCCGCCGTTCGCATTGATTTTTTCCGCCGTGCCCGTTTTCCCCCCGACCCGGTAGCCCGGCACGTCCGCCTGCTTGCCGGTTCCGTACTGGACGACCATCCGCATCAGGCGGCGCATCTGGCGCGAGGTCTTTTCGCTGATAATACGTTCTCCCTTGGGCGCATTGGCGTTACCGTTTTTTAACAGGGTAAGCTGTTCCGTCGTGCCGCCGTTGACTATGGAAGCAAATGCGCGCAGCAGGTGCAGCGGAGTAACTGACATGCCGTGGCCATAGGAAATGGTCATGGAACTGAGCTCGCTCCATTCTATAGGATAATGGGGAGCCCCGACTTCCGGCAGTTCAATATGGACAGGGCTCATCAATCCGATTTTTCTCAGGAAGGTCTGCTGGCGTTCTTTGCCCACATCCATGATCATCTTGACGGTGCCGATATTGGAGGAATAGGTATAGATCTCCGGTATCGACAGCCAGCGGTTTTTGGGATGATCGTCGCGGATGGTATAATTGGCGAACTGGATGGGGTGGCTGGCGTCATAGCCGTCATTGAGGTTGCATACGCTGTAATCGAGCGCCATGGCGGTGGTAAACGTCTTGAATGTTGAACCCATTTCATAGGAGCCGAGAGAGGCGCGGTTGAAAAGCGCGTTGTCGGAAGGGTTGCGCATGCGGTTGGGATCGTAATCAGGCAGGCTGATCATGGCCATAATCTCACCCGAACTGAGATCAAGCACCATGCCGCTTGCGCCGATGGCATTGAATTTTTCCATGCCCTGCTTCACTTCCTCATAGACGATATTCTGCAGGCGCAGGTCGACAGAAAGTTGCACAGGTTCCTTGTGTTCCTCAGTATTGCGTAGTTCCTTGTCAAAGTATTTCTCGATTCCTGCCAGTCCTTTATTATCGATGCCTACATACCCGACAATATGCGCAAGCAAGTTGCGGTAGGGATATATTCTTTTCTGTTCGGGTTGGAAATAAAGGCCGGGAATACCCAGATTGTTAGCCGCGCTCTCCTCTTTTGGGGTGAGATTGCGCTTAATCCACACGAATGAGCAGTCCCGCTTGAGCTTGTGTACAATATCCTTTTCATTCAGGTCGGGAAATATCCTTGCGATCTTTTTCGCCGTGTTTTCAGGGTCGAGGATGATATGCGGGTTGGCGAACAGCGACTGGGTCGCGAGCGTCGTGGCAAGGGTAAGCCCATTCCGGTCGACGATATCGTTGCGCGCCAGGGTAATGGGGGAAGAGACTTCTTCCATGAATTTCTCATCGGCATCCGCCGACTGGCTGCCGCTTCTCCTTGCCGTCTCGCTTGTTCGGTGAATCACTGCGATGTCAATCAGCTGCCAGGCGATGGTCAGGAAGGAAAGTATGAAGCATACCGTGACGCAGAAAAGGCGTATGCGGCTTTGTTCGATAATTTTCCTGCCGCTGCTTTCGCGCTGGATAACACGGTTTGCCTGAAGCGCGGCGCGGGGTGCGTTATTCGTCGCTGAGATCTTCCTCACTGGCAGAACCTCCCCCTCCGCTAACGAGTTTCACCGCCCCGGTGGAATGGGCATCCTGTTTATTAGCCAAGTTGGAAGATTTTGTATAAGGCAGGCTGACAAAATCTGCAATCTGCTGGCCACGTATGGGTTTCACATCCAGGTATTTGGCGGAGAGCGCCCTGAGTCTTGCCGGCTGGTTAAGATACGTCCACTCTGCGTTGAGCACATGCAAGTTGCGTTTTTCCTCTATCAGTTGCCTTTCCGCGGCGGCAACTTCGGACTTAATCGCCCGGACTTTGTATTTCACCATATAGAGGCCGAACACCCCGAGAACCAGTAATACCATCCATAGTATGACGGAGATCCTCAGGGTCATAAGGGCTTCCTTATGCGAATGCCAGCACGCAGTTTCGCGGAGCGCGCGCGGGGATTAATGCGTGTTTCGGAGAGTGACGGCAAAACCGGCTTTTTCTTTTTAAGAAAAAAAGCGGGGAGGTGGCCAGCGGTCGCTTTATGGGTTGCCCCAATCTGCGGCAGGTGACGCGAACCTCCCCTAGTTTCGCCAGAACGCGACTGAAAAAACTGTTTGACGATACGATCCTCAAGCGAGTGGAACGTGACCACTACCAGCCTGCCGCCATCCGCAAGGAGGCGTTCGGCGGCGCTTAATGCCTGCTCGAGTTCGTAAAGCTCGTCATTTACCTTTATGCGCAGTGCCTGGAAGGTGCGGGTGGACGGGTCAATCCCGTCTTTCCCGTGGCCCACCACGCGGCGCACGATATTGGAAAGATCCCTGGTATATTTGAGCGGCGACTGCAGGCGCGCATTCACGATTGCTTTGGCAATCTGGCGCGATTTGCGTTCCTCGCCGTAGTAATAAATAATATCCGCAAGCTCTTCCTCGGAAGCGTTGTTGATAATATCGGCTGCCGATCTCCCGGTCTTACCCATGCGCATGTCGAGCGGTCCGTTGCTCTTAAACGAGAACCCGCGTTCGGGATCGTCTATCTGCATGGAAGACACGCCAATGTCCAGTACGATGCCGTTGACATAAGTCACTCCGCGTGTTGCGAGCAGGTCGACCATGTCGCTGAAGCTGCCCATCAGCCAGAAGAAGCGGCTGGGAAATGCTTTCGCCAGCTTCTCGGCCATTGCCGCCACGTTAGGATCACGGTCAATCGCATAGACAGTGCATTTTGCAGATTCAAGCAGGGCACGGCTATAACCGCCCGCTCCGAATGTGCCGTCTACATAAATATCGCCATCCGCCGGTTGCATGTCCTGCAACATTTCGGGCAGCATTACGGGGATGTGACTTTTAGTTGTTTCCTTGCTCATTGTGCCGTTCCTTCTCCACGCAGGCGCAGGCGCTTTTCACGGGCGATGTCGCGCGCGCGCGCTGAATATTCGGCAAATGCTGCCGGTTCCCATATCTCAAACGTTTCACCCTTGCCGACGAAGATGGCGGCTTCCGTGATACCAGCCATAATAATCAGGTGCTCAGGCAGCATGACGCGGCCTTCGCCGTCAAAAGGCAGCTGGACGCTGCCGCCAAGGATGGTGGTGGCGAAGGCATCACGCTCCTCGGAAAACGGATCGAGCGTTTCGATGCGTTCGGAAAGCTTGCGTATCCGCTCTATCCCGCAGGACTCGATGCAGCGGTTGATGAATGATGCATAAGAAATTATGCCGGAGAATTCCTTGTCCTTGGAAAGAGCGGCCCGGAAAGGCGCAGGCACTGAAATGCGGCCTTTCTTGTCGATCTTGTTCTGGAACGTGGATAGAAAAAGCATAATTTCTGGGGTATTATGGGAATAGATGGGTTATAATGGGAAAATACTCTCAT
>CAYVTI010000005.1:66856-75197 GCA_964454545.1 uncultured Rickettsiales bacterium | reverse complement strand
CCGGAGATACCATCCTCGGCCAGTCGCTTGCCGCAGGCGGCCACCTCACCCACGGAGCTGCGCCCAACCAGTCCGGCAAATGGTTCAAGGCCGTGCAGTACGGCGTGAAAGCCGACACTCATCTTATTGATATGGGCGAAGTAGAGAAGCTTGCCAGGGAACATAAGCCAAAACTCATCGTCGCCGGATTTTCAGCTTATCCGCGAGTTGTTGACTGGGCGCATTTCCGCAAAATCGCTGACTCGGTTGGCGCATACCTGCTGGTGGATATGGCGCATGTCGCAGGCCTCGTCGCCGCAGGCACCTATCCTTCCCCGCTGCCGCACGCTCACGTAGTCACCACCACGACGCACAAGACACTGCGCGGTCCGCGTGGCGGCATGATTCTTTCCAACACTCCCGATCTGGTCGTAAGGAAATCTCCCACAGGCGCTGATATTTCGCTTGCAACCGCGATCAATTCGGCAATATTCCCTGGCATCCAGGGCGGCCCGCTGATGCATGTCATTGCCGCCAAGGCGGTAGCGTTTGGCGAAGCGCTTGATCCAAGCTTCAAGCTTTATGGCAGGGCGGTCATCGAAAACGCGCGCGCGCTGGCGGAAGTGCTGGTGAAGCGCGGGCTTGCCATTACCACCGGCGGCACTGACAATCACCTCATCGTCGTCGATCTGCGCCCGAAGAGGCTGACGGGCAAGGCGGCGGAAGAAAGCCTTGAGCGCGCCGGGCTTACCTGCAACAAGAACGCCATACCGTTCGATCCGGAAAAGCCGTTCATCACTTCGGGCATCCGCATCGGCACCCCCGCCGGGACAACGCGCGGTTTCGGCACAGCGGAATTCAGGCAGATAGGGGAAATGATCGGCGACGTGCTGGACGGCCTCTCCGCCAGCCCGGACGATAACAGCCTCGCTGAAAAGAGAACGCGCGAGAAAGTGAAACTCCTATGCGAACAGTTTCCCATTTATTAGGTAGCCCATGAAATGCCCCTTCTGCTCCAATCTCGATACGCAAGTTAAGGACTCACGGCCAAGCGAAGATGGGATGACGATACGCAGAAGACGATTCTGCCCTGCATGCAATTCACGTTTTACCACCTTCGAGCGCGTGCATTTGCGCGAGCTCTGGGTTATCAAGAAAGACGGCGAAAAGCGCGTGTTCGACCGCGACAAGCTGACGCGCGCGATCAATGTTGCTGTCCGCAAGCGCCCGGTGAGCGCCGACGACGTCGAGAATCTCGTCAATTCCATTGTCCACAAGCTGGAAAGCATGGGCGAGAGCGAGATCCCCTCCTCGCTCATCGGCGAGATGGTCATGGAAGGCCTCAAGGATCTGGACGATGTCGCCTACATACGCTTCGCTTCCGTCTACCGTAATTTCCGCGAAGCCAAGGATTTTGAGAAATTTGTTGGAAACCTGGAATAGAAAGCGATCAGTGGCCAGCGGCCGGTGATCAGAGAAGACAATCAGGCCACCATGTCATATGTCACAGCTCACATACACTTCATGCGTCACGCCCTGCGCCTGGCGGAGCGCGGCCTGGGCAATGCCTGGCCTAACCCGGCGGTAGGGGCCGTTATCGTCAGGGATGGCAGCGTCGTCGGACGTGGCTATACGGCGAGGGGCGGCAGGCCGCATGCGGAAACGCTGGCGCTTGCACAGGCAGGCGCTAACGCGTCCGGCGCCGCCTTATATGTTACGTTAGAGCCATGCTCGCATCACGGCAAGACGCCCCCCTGTACGGAAGGCATCATAGAATCAGGCATAAAACGCGTTGTTGCCGCCTGCACCGACCCCAATCCGAAGGTCTCCGGAAAAGGCTTTGCGCAGCTGCGCGCAGCAGGAATCGAAGTGATCGAAAATATCTGCGCGCAAGAGGCCCTGAAACTCAACGAAGGCTTTTTCTCGGTGATACACCGCAAGCGCCCGTTCGTAGCCCTCAAGCTCGCCACATCGCTTGACGGCAAAATCGCCACCGCATCCGGTGAAAGCCAATGGATCACCGGCGAACACTCCCGCATTTTCGGGCACTACCTGCGCGCCACGCACGATGCCATACTGACCGGCATCGGGACCGTGCTGGCGGACGATCCGTCGCTTACCTGCCGCCTGAGCGGGCGCGAAGCGGACTCGCCGCAGCGCATAGTGCTCGACAGCACCTTAAGAATTTCTGACAAAGCAAAAGTGCTGCCGGCATGGGTATTTACTGCCAAAGGCAATAATGCAAAAAAGAACCTGCCGGACACAAAAATATTCCAAGTCTCCCGCGAAGGCAGTTGCCTGTCGCTTGCGAACATTCTGGAAACCCTGGCACAGGAAGGAGTCACTCGCCTGCTGGTAGAAGCCGGGAGCAAAATCGCCGGTGCATTCATAGAGCAGAATCTCGCCGACCGCATATATTGGTTCCGCGCGCCGCTCATCATCGGGGAAAAAGGACTGGATGCGGTAAGCGGGGATGCCCTGCCACTTTCCGAAATTCCGCGCTATCTCCTTGCGGAAATGCAGAAAATGCAAAATGATGTGCTGGAAATTTACGACAATAACCTTATATAAAATTTATGTTTACAGGCATTATAACCCATATTGGCACGATCGAGCAGATTGAAAAATCCGGTGACTGGACGTTTACAGTTGCCGCCGAAAATTTTACGCGCGATATGGCGATAGGCGCATCGGTAGCCTGCAACGGCGTCTGTCTTACGGTTATACAAAAGGATCAGGACGGTTTTTCCGTGCAGGTGTCGCAGGAAACCTTATCGCGCACGACGTTTGGGCGCTGGCAAACGGGAGATAGGATAAACCTTGAGCGCGCACTCAGGGCGGGCGACGAGCTGGGAGGGCATTTCGTAAGCGGACATGTGGACGGATTGGCGACTCTGAAAACAAAAACTCCTGCAGGGGGCTCTGCAAAGCTTGATTTTTCGGTGCCACAACCGCTTAGCCGTTTCATCGCCGAAAAAGGCTCGGTGGCGCTGGACGGAGTCTCGCTTACCGTGAATAGGGTTGCAGAAAATGGCTTTTCCGTCAATATTATACCCCATACTTTGTCGGCGACCACCCTCGGCGAGTGTAAGCCCGGCGATGTACTGAACCTTGAAATAGACATCATTGCGCGCTACCTGGCGCGGCTTAATAATGTAAAGGAGGATTTATGCTGAGAAAAATACTTATTGCCATTGCCGTCCTTGTATTGATCGCGGCGGGAGGCGCTTATTATCTTTTCTCCAACCTTGATTCCTTCGTGAAAGCAGAAATCGAGAAATATGGCACGCAGATCACCGGAACTTCGGTTAAGCTGAGCAACGTGCATATATCGCTTTCCACCGGGGAAGGAACGATTACCGGTCTTGTGATCAGAAACCCGGAAGGCTACTCCACGCCGAATGCATTCGAGATGAATGCAATCACCGTGAGGCTTGACGTCCATTCTATGGCTGGAAAAGGACCGATCATTATCAAGGAAATAGCCATTGAAAAACCTCTGGTGATTTTTGAAGCTCTCGATGCCACAGGCGCCACCAACCTGCATGCCATCGCGCACAACGCCCAGAATTATTCAGGCGCGCATAAAAAGGCGGCCGCCGTACAACCTGAAAATAATCAGGAAACCAGGATCCCTCATCACGAGCGTAACATCGTTATTGATGATTTTACCCTGCAGGGCAGCGAGCTGAAAATTGTCGACAAGCTGGTGCTTAAAGGCAAGGATATCAGCGCCCCGCTGTCACCCATTCATCTCACCGGAATCGGCGGCAGTGAGGGCGTGCCACCGGGACAGGCCGCAAAACAAATCATACTTGCCATCACCAACACCGCCATCCATGACGCCAGCGAGCGCATAACGAAACAAAAGCTGGGCGACGTACTCGACAAAAGTAAAATCGGCAATACCCTGAAAGGACTGCTGGGAAGGTAATATGCTCTCACCCATTGAGGAAATTATCGAGGACGCACGCAACGGCAGGATGTTCATTCTCGTGGATGACGAGGATCGGGAGAACGAAGGCGATCTCATCATACCGGCGCAGATGGCAACGCCGGACGCTATCAACTTCATGGCGAAATACGGGCGCGGACTCATCTGCCTCGCGCTTACTTCCACCCGCGTCAGGGAATTGGGCTTAAGCCTTATGGCGCACCAGAACGGCACAAGGCACCAGACAGCATTTACCGTTTCGATCGAAGCCGCCGAAGGCGTAACGACGGGAATCTCCGCCGCCGACCGCGCCCATACCATCGCAGTCGCCATCGATTCCTCCAAGCGCGCAAAAGATATTGTCTCGCCCGGCCATATCTTCCCGCTGGTTGCACGCGACGGCGGTGTATTGGTAAGAGCCGGTCATACGGAAGCTGCGGTAGACATTGCACGCCTCGCCGGAATCAACGCGTCAGGCGTCATATGCGAAATCATGAACGACGACGGCAGCATGGCGCGCCTGCCCGATCTCCTGAAATTCGCAAGGGAACATAAACTCAAAATCGCCACCATCGCATCGCTCATCGCCTACCGCAGAAGGCAGGAGAAGCTGGTGGAGTGTGTGGCGGAAACGGATTTCGAGAGCGAATTCGGTGGCCATTTCCGCATGCGGATTTACGTCAATAAAATCGAATATGCCGAGCATGTCGTGCTGATCAAGGGCAGAATAAATCCGCAAGAGTCTGTGCCTGTGCGCATGCACGCGCTTGATGTTCTGCACGATGTCTTAGGCGACACCTATGACACGAAAGCAACCAACCTGCACGCAGCCATGCGGCGCATCGGAGAGAAAGGAAACGGAGTGATCGTGCTGCTGCGCGAGCCAAAACGATCGGCACTTCTGGACAAAGTGAAAATGCGCGCAGGTGAGAAACAGGAGCCGCAGGCGCACCTGCGCGACTACGGAATCGGCGCGCAAATCCTGCTCGATCTGGGTATCCGCGAGATGATTCTTCTGTCCAATTCGCAGCGTCCTGTTGTGGGTCTTGAGGGCTACGGACTGACCATAAAAGGTTACGAAAAATTATAGAGTCACACAGGGTAAAAATTTTATAAACCACTAAATATAGTAGTGGAAAAACGCCCTGTTTCGGTATATACAGAAAAGCGGCGATGTAGTTAACCTCAACCCGCACTATATATGGAGCTGGCATGGCAATAAATCTTCACCTCCCTGGAAAACCGGAAACATTGAGGCCAACCATTACAGTCATCGGTGTAGGTGGAGCAGGCGGGAACGCCGTCAACAACATGATCGCTGCCAATCTGGAAGGGGTGAATTTCGTCGTCGCGAACACGGACGCACAGGCGCTTGAGAATTCCCTTACCGAACGCCGCATACAGCTTGGCACCAATTTGACGCGGGGCTTGGGCGCTGGCGCAAAACCCGAAACCGGGAGAGCGGCGGCGGAAGAAGCCATTGACGAAATCAGGGGATACATCGAAGGCAGCAATATGGTGTTCATTACCGCCGGCATGGGCGGAGGCACCGGCACTGGCGCCGCGCCCGTTATCGCACGCCTTGCGAAAGAACGCGGCATCCTGACCGTGGGCGTCGTGACGAAGCCTTTCCAGTTCGAAGGCACCCACCGTATGCAGCAGGCGGAAAATGGCGCGCGCGAACTGCAGCAGTTCGTGGATACGCTCATCGTGATTCCCAACCAGAACCTGTTCCGCGTCGCGAATGAGAAAACCACCTTCGCAGACGCATTCCGCATGGCCGACGAAGTCCTGCATTCCGGCGTGCGCGGCGTTACGGATCTCATGATCATGCCGGGCCTCATCAACCTCGACTTCGCCGATATCCGTACCGTCATGGGCGAGATGGGCAAGGCGATGATGGGAACCGGAGAAGCCGAAGGGCCGAAGCGCGCAGTAGAGGCAGCGGAAGCAGCCATTTCCAATCCGCTGCTTGACGATGTGTCTATGAAGGGCGCGAAGGGCGTGCTCATCAACATCACCGGCAGTTACGACATGACCCTGTTCGAGGCGGACGAAGCGGCCTCGCGCATCAGGGAGGAAGTCGATCCCAACGCCAACATCATTTTCGGCGCTACGTTCAATCAGGCGCTCGAAGGCAAGATGCGTGTTTCCGTGGTCGCAACCGGCATTGACTCGATCGCCAATACCGAACCAAAACCGCAATTCAAGACACCCGATGCCCCCCCCCGGTTTTATGGCGGCAAGATCGGATTCTCCGCCCCCCGCCAGCCTGAAAGCATGAGGTTTTCCGTGCCCCCCGCTCCGGCGGCAAAAATAGCGGAACCGGCGCCCGTCCCGGTAGCGGCGTCTCCTGCGCCAGAGATCGCAAAGCGTCACGGTCCGGTGATCGAACAGAAACCGGTCGTAGTAGCCAAAGCCAGCGCCGATCTGACCTTGTCGTTTTCCGGCAGGATGATTACCTCCATCGGAGCGGTTAAATTCCCCGAAGCGGAAATCGAGCAGGTCCCGGTTCCCATGGTGGCTTCCGGCGGCGCGCGCACGCCAAGCTTCATAAGTCCAGCACCGGCACAGCCTGCGCAACGCAGTTTCTTTCCCAGTCCCGAAGAAAACAGGAACTATGCAAGAAGACCCGCACACGCAAAGGGCAATCCCGCTTCCAGTAAGGAAAAGGATACAGGAGGCAACACCGCTATTAATTTCCTCAACCGCGTAGCAAATGTTGGCCGCGTGCTTGCTTCGAAACCGGAACGCCCGGTTCCGGCGGCAGAAAAAGTGAAAGTGGAAGTGACGGAACGCACGGTAAAACCCGCTGCGGACGATTACCTGGAAATACCCGCCTTCCTGCGCCGTCAGGCTAACTGATAGCTGTGACGGAAGTGGTCCCAGCGCCTCTGGACGGAGGTTTCCGAATGAATATCACCTCTATCGCGCATTATACCCGGTTCGTCAAATCGGCGAAATTTTTGCTTGGCCTGTTTGTCGTGATCCTGGTCGGTCTGATATTTCTTTATCCGGTGTTCAAGAAAAATTCGGATGTAAGGATTGCCTTTACAGGCACGGAAAAAGTGGCGACGCCCCCGCCAACGCAAATGGTCAACGCCAGCTTTCACGGCTTTGACAACAACAACCAGCCTTATAACGTTACCGCCAAGACCGCGCTGCAGATAGATGAAAATCATATCGTGCTGGATCAGATAAACAGCGATATCACCTTAAACAACGGCGTGTGGCTTGCAGTCCAGGCCAAAACGGGCAAGCTGAAAATCAAGCAGCAATTGCTTGAATTAAACGGCAATGTTGAAATGTTCAACGATGACGGCTATGAATTGCGCACCGACTACATTAACATCGACATCAGCAAGAAGATAGCCGTTACGAATGAGCCGGTAAATGGGCAGGGACCGCTTGGGATATTACGATCGCAGGGCGCGACGTTTGATGGAAATAAGAGCACCACAACGTTCGATGGCCGGGTTTTTGTAACGCTCTACCTGCCGGCAAAGGAAGATAACAAAAAGAATAAAGAACGATGAACATGAATAAAACGCCCGCACTGCTTTTCTCCACCCTGCTTCTTGCAGTCACTGCAGGAGCGCAGGCAGCGCCGTCATCACCGGCAGCCCAACCCCGGCAATCCGTACAGCAGCACGGCGTGGATGCGGAAAAATACGATACCAAGCTGCCGATAGAAATTTCATCCGATACGCTCGAAGTGCTGCAGCACGAAAACAAGGCGATATTCAAGGGCAATGTCGTGGCCGTGCAGGGGCAGGTGCGCCTGAAATCGGATACCATGACCGTGCACTACAAGCAGAAGAACGATGCGGAAGCTGAGAAACAGCAACAGCCCAAACCCGCCGCCAAGCCCGCTGATAAGGATGCCGCGAACGGCCAGGGCGATATGGGAGCCATCACCTCCATTGATGTGGACGGAAACGTGTTTATGGCAACACCGCGTGAATCCGCCAAGGGCGACCGGGGCGATTACGACGTGCCCACGCGAACGCTGCATCTCTATGGCGCTAATGTGGTTCTCACCCGCGATAAGAACCTTATGCGCGGCACGGCGCTGGAATACAATATGGAAACCGGCCGCAGCATCCTGACCAACGGCACCACCGTCAATGGCGGCTCCACCGGAACCCGCGTGCGCAGCGTCTTCGTGCCTAATCAAGAGCAGGAGGCGGGTAAGCCTGGAAAATAGCTTATTTCTTATGGCTCGTCTTGTGTTGACGATGGTTATGTGAAGGAGGTTCGCCTAGCATCCCGTTCCCTGCTGCTTCAAACACAGGCTCTTCAATATACTCTCGCTTAAGCCTGTGCTTCTTGAATTGTTTTTTCCGCCTCATTTCTTCTTTTCACGATATCGGCAGGATCATAATCGCTATCTCGCTTTTTCCCGTTCTCGCTTTTTCCCGTTCTCGC
>CAYVTI010000005.1:0-66756 GCA_964454545.1 uncultured Rickettsiales bacterium | reverse complement strand
TCTCGCTTTTTCCCGTTCTCGCTTTTTCCCGTTCTCGCCCTTTTCCTTAGCTGCCATATAATATTTTCCAAATCATTATTCGATAGCAAATATTTGCTATAATAACATGTTAATCAGTTTACGACAATATTGTAATATATAACAATAGATTAGATTTAAACTGTCAAATCATGCCTTTTCTGTGAGGGAGTGATAATCTGCGATCATTGGCCAAGCCAGTATTTCTATCAACTTTATTATGAGGCAGGAGATTTTTTATGGATAACCAGCTTCCGCTGGCATGACAGAATTTATTTCCGGAAAATACTGCCCGCAATTTGCCTGTTGCGCTGTAGCGCGGTCTCCTTTAGACATGAAATCTTAACAACAGGTCATGATTAATGCAGGGGCTTTTTTTAAGGAAATCGATAGCGCACATCCAGCAAGACACCGGAACCTGCGATCTCAAACGGACGCTTTCAGCGGTCAACCTTATCAGTCTCGGCATCGGTTGCATCATCGGCGCGGGCATATTCTCTCTCACCGGCGAGCAGACGGCAGTCTATGCCGGGCCCGCCATCATGATATCCTTCGTCCTCGCCGCTGTCGCCTGCGCCTTCGCCGCGTTGTGCTATGCCGAACTTGCCTCGACTCTGCCGGTAAGCGGCAGCGCTTACACCTACGCCTATGCGACGCTCGGCGAGCTCGCCGCATGGATCATGGGCTGGCTGCTCATCCTTGAATACGGCGTCGCGGCTTCGACCGTCGCGGTAAGCTGGAGCGGCTATTTCGTGAGCATCGTGAAGGATATGGGAATAAACATCCCGCCGGAATATGCTTCGCCCACCATGTTCTATGATCCCAATGTTGCCGGGCTAAAAGCCGTCGGGTTCCAGAAGGCCTTCAACATGCCTGCGTTTAACTCGGTGATGCTGCTTACGCTGCTTCTTATTGTCGGCGTGAAGGAATCGGCGACAATGAACAATATCATCGTCGCGCTGAAAATTACCGTGCTTGTGCTGCTCGTGGCCGTGGGATTGCCTCATATCAATACCGCTTTCTGGCATCCGTTCATTCCGCCGGAAACGGTGATACGGGACCCGCAGACCGGCAGCAGCGTCACGCATTACGGCTGGCCGGGCATACTGCATGCGGCAGCGGTGATTTCCTTTGCGTTCGTCGGGTTTGAAGCAGTCTCGACCGCCGCGCAGGAAGCGAAAAATCCGCAGAAGGACATGCCCATTGGGATACTCGCATCGCTTGCGATATGCACGGCGCTTTACATTCTGGTCGGCGCGGTGCTGACCGGGCTTGTGCGCTACACGGATCTTAACGTGCCGGATCCGCTGGCCGTGGCGGTCGACGCGTTGGGGATAGGCTGGCTCAAATGGATAGTAAAGGTGGGCGCGATTATCGGCATGTTTTCGGTGACGCTGGTGCTGCTTTACGGGCAGACGCGCATATTTTTCAGCATGGGGCGTGACCGCCTGCTGCCGGAACTCTTCAGCACCATTCACCCGCGCTTCAAGACGCCGCACTGGAACACGCTGATTGTGGGGCTGGTGACCGGCCTGGTGGCCGGATTCACTCCTATCGACATCCTTGGCGATCTGGTGAGCCTTGGGACGCTGCTTGCGTTTGCCATTGTCTGTTTCAGCGTGATTTATTTGCGCCATACGAGGCCGGACATGCCGCGCATATTCCGGGTGCCTTTCTACCCGGTGACACCGGTTCTGGGCATCATTGCCTGCGTATGGCTGATGACGGGAATTGTTAACATGATGAAATTACTGTTTATTTATTATATGCCTATAGGGTTGCTGATATATGTCTTCTACAGCCGCAGGCACAGCATCGTGCGTAATCTGGCGAAAGGCCAGGCCTGACTTAACTTCCTGAATATCCGTACGATTAAATTTTGGCGAAAAATGGCTGTGTGGCGGCCATTTGTAATAATTCTGCAATAATATTCGTGTATATTTTAAAGTGGCGTAATGTTTCTGAAGGAAATGCTGCTTGAGCGTATATTATTTCGATAATTCTCCGGTTGTTGACAAAGTGAGGGTCACCCACTCGGCAGGCGGGCGCCATACTGCTTATATTCATGCGCGTGAGGGCGCGGATCCGAAATCGCTTGAGCACATCAAATACGTTCTTACCGAAAACCTGATGAAGTGGACGCCGATTGAGCATGACGGCGAATATGTGCTTGAGGTGAGAAGCATAGGAAAAGACGGAAGTAAATTACTGCGTCTCCTTGATAAGGAACACGCAGTATATGGGAATCCGCGGAAGGAAGTAAATCCCGAGAATAAAATCGGCCTGTGGCAGAAAATGGTGCATAATACCCTGCGCATGAGCGGATTACTTTATTTCATAGGGGATACCAATTTTCTTCTTTATGGATGGGAGAAGTCTTTTAGGGAAGATAAGCTCCATCCGGGGGGAAAAACATTTGTGCCGCAGCCATTCCTTGCAGGCATTTTTTATGCGCTGGGGTCCCCGTTCATCAGCATATTCGGCACGGGCGACAAATCCGACGTTCAGCTCAGGCATATCGCTTTCGATACGCTTAAGTATCTCGAGGGCAAGAACATCAACGTGCCGGAAAATTCCGCCATACGCTCAGTGAGCCACAAGCATAATTCTACGTTGTGGAAGAGAATGATCAGCAAGGCTGAACGTTATCCGGCTGAGCTTGCCAATTCCTTTTTCGCCCTTGCCGGGAGCATGCTGATCTGGGAGGGCGCAAAGGAATTAAAGTCTCCGGATCGCAGCAAGAAATCTATTCTTCTTGATATGGGGCTGGGCACTATGACCGTTCTTGCCGGGCTAGTCTCGGTATTTGTGGATGAAGAACCGCGCAAGCCGGGAGAGCCCAGAAAGAAAGGCCTTGCAGGCATATGGCAGTGGATTGAGGAGAAACCTTTAAGGACGGCAGGCATATTGTTGGGATTGAGCAGCGTAAATCATGCGGCGAGCACCGTTATTGACTACAGGAATGCAACCAAAACTTTAAAAGATCCAAATGCCTCTGCGAAAGAAAGCACTGAAGCGCGGAAAGACAGAAACGCCATATTTTCACGAGGGGTTTTCGTCGGATCGAATCTGGCGGCGGAGACTCTGATGGCATTATCCTCCAAGGGGCATGGCAAAGGCGTTGAAAGCGATTCGAGCCTTGAGCCTTCCACCTATGCGGTGATGGCGGATATGATCCTGCGCAATCCTCCGGACAGGCGTGATCAGGTGCTGGAGATGGTATCCGGTTATCTTTCAGAGAAAGATAACCTGAACCTGGACAAGGAAGTAATAAAATCGGGCATACGCGGGCAAATCGAGAGCATGGAGCATAATCCCTGGCTGGGCATTCCAGCCCAGAAAAAGGCGGAAAGCAGGACTGAAGAAGAAAACCATAGCGCCCAGAATAACAAATGGCAGAACAGCGTGGCCAACAGCGCCAGCTCCGCAATTTCTTCACCAACTATCTGAACTCTATTGCCATTATCTTTATTACAAAAATTTAATGTAGCGGAGTCACGTTTTTAATGTAGCGTATGCTACCTTTATTAAGTGTAAAGGTATCTTTACTCATCCTTAATCCTAATACGGGGCTTTTATGAAAAAAACATTGTCCACCCTTACCTTGCTGGCCAGCGTAAGTCTGGCGGCTGCCGCTTTCGCGCAGACGGAGCAGCAGGATATGAACCAGATTACCAATGATCAGCAGCGCATTGATAACCAGCGCGACCAGATACATCATGATCGCCAGCAGATTCACCGTGATGAAAACCAGATCCAGAATGATCGCAACCAGATTCATAATGACCAGAGTCAGATCCAGGGAGATCGTCAGCAGATTCAGGGTGATCGCCAGCAGATCCAGCAGGAACGCGCTGTTGAACAGCAGGATAGGAAGAACGGCAACTATGCCGGCGCAAAAGCTGCGGAGCAGCAGATCGATCGAGACAGGCACCAGATTCACCATGACGAACGCCAGATAGGGCACGATGAGCGCCAGATTGGCCGCGACAGGCACCAGATCCGCCACGATGAACACCAGATTCGTCATGACGAGCGCCAGGTTCACCATGACAGGAAAGAAATTCATCATGAGAAAGGCCAAATCCATCGTGATGAACATAAAATGGAAGGCGGCCGTTAATACTGTAAGGCTGCAAAAGACGGAACGCCCTCTTCACAGGGGGCGTTTTTATGTTCAGCTTTTTATCTGATTGAGCGCGCTTGCTGCCAGATGGCCAAGCCAGACAAACAGGAGACATAGCGCGACGGAGAGGATGACATTCATTCCTGCCCGCATGAAATCACCGCTACGGGCAAGATTAAGCGTCTGCAGGCTGAAGGAAGAAAAAGTGGTAAATCCCCCGCAGATACCGACCATGACGAATATGCGTATGTCGGAAGGAATGAGGATCCTGCCGTCCGGGCCGGTGTAGGTGGCAAAAAATCCGATGATCAGCGATCCGATGATATTGATAACCAGCGTGCCCCAGGGAAACGTCTCGCCGATCGCAACCGCAACCACTTCGGACATCCAGTAGCGCGCCATGCCGCCCAGCGCGCTGCCCAGCGCTACCCAGAGATAGGTCATGCTATCATCCTCCTGCGCGTGATGCGGGCTGCGCGACGCCGTCATTGCCATATTGCAGCACCTGCACCTTTTCGATGGTTACCAGCCCGCCAGTCATCATCTTTTTGAGCGCGGGAAGAAAGGCGTTGATCTTTTCTTCGCTGTCCACCATCTCAATCACCAGGGGCAGATCTTCGGAAAGGCGGAGGATCTTTGACGTATGCAGGCGGCTTGAGTGCCCAAATCCCATAGGGCCGCGGAGCACCGTCGCGCCTGCCAGATGCGCTTCGCGCGCTTTCAGCACGATGGCTTCGTAGAGCGGCAGGGTATCGTGTTTATCGTTTTCTCCGATGAAGATGCGGAGTAAAATGGCATTGTGAGGTATCTGCATGACGCTCTCTATGATTGAAATTCAATTTCTTATTTCTTGTACTTAGCATAAAACGGCAGGTGTTGAGAAGCGGATTTCCGGCATGCGCATTTCGATCAAGAAATTTTGCCGAATTTTTATATTATGTGCAGCCTCGGAGGCTTATCTTTTTATGCTTTCCGAAGTAGCTTGAAATCTCCTGCTAGCTTTGCCTAGCAGGCTCGGGACCGGAGAAATTAGCGATAAGCTCTCGCGAGCTTATCGAAATTATATTCTCCGGCCCCGGTGACAGCGAAAAGCGAACACCGCTATTAATTATTTCCCCAATCTCCTATTTGACAAACAGGACAGACATGACCGTGGGAGAACTGGATACGTTGACTCCGTTGAGGAACAACATTGACGTTCTGGTGCCCTTAGGCGGGATCACGCTAGAAGGCTTTTTAAGCGTGCCCCGGCGGCCGCAGGGCATGGTGCTCTTTGCGCATGGCAGCGGCAGCAGCCGCCACAGCCGGAGAAATCATTACGTCGCCGATATGCTTTATCAGCGCCGGTTTGCCACCCTGCTCATCGATCTCCTGACCGCTGCAGAGGAAAAAGCGGAGGCGCAGACCCGCCATATGCGGTTTAATATCCTGCTCCTGGCCAGCCGTCTGTATGGCATTACCGGCTGGATAAAGCAGCATGGGACGATAGGCAATCTGTCGCTCGGGCTTTTCGGCTCCAGCACAGGCGGCGGCGCGGCGCTGGTCATGGCGGCGCAATATCCCGAAACCGTTAAGGCCGTGGTCTCACGCGGAGGCCGTCCGGATCTGGCCGGAAAACTACTCAAGAAAGTGGAAGCGCCGGTATTTCTTATCGTGGGCGGCGAGGATCATGAAGTGCTGAGGCTTAATAGAATTGCGCTGGAACAGTTAAATGAAAAATCGCGGCTGGAAATCATACCAGGGGCGACACATCTTTTTGAGGAACCTGGGGCGCTGGAGACTATCGCCGGACTTGCGGCGGACTGGTTTGAAAAACATCTGTAATGCTACCCGGCTACTATTTTCCTGATCATATTCATGGTTTCCTTCGTCTGCACCAATTCCATGAAGGCGTCACGCGTGGAATGCAATATCTGCTGTTCGGTAAGCATGCTCCATCCGGTGTCGCTATACCCGGTGGTCCGCGCCGCCCTGTAACTACTCAGGACACCGGCCAGGACTTCCAGTACCTTGCGGCGGTGCGGCGTTATCAGCGGGGTATCTTGCGACATCGCATTGATCTCCTGCAGGAAGCGTTCATGCAGCGCTTTCACCGGCACTTCAACCGGTTGTCTTTCCCGCGGTTTGTAATTCTGCGACAATTTCAGGCATAATGTTTTTGCATCCGGCAGCAACCGTTCCCGGCTGGCGGTAATGCGGGAGGGTTTATTCAGGAATCCTTTGGCAAAAGCGTCCTTCGCACCGGAAGTTTCTTGCGCCTCTGCAATCTGCCTGAACGCAATCACACCCTGCTTTACAATTTTATTACTGTCCTTCCCGCTTTGCCGCACGGTGCGCAGTAACAGTTCGGTGGCGCCGCCCCATGCGGGGATAACGCCAACGCCTGTTTCCACAAGTCCCATCCGCGTGCTGGCATGCGCCTGCGTGGCGGAACAATGCAACGCCAGTTCGCACGCCCCGCCCAGCGTGTAACCGTAGATCGCCGCGATAACAGGCACCTTCGCATATTTAATACGCAGCATGCAGTTCTGCCCCTGCTTCAGGATGTTTTCCACGCGCTTCCAGTCATTGGTCTCCGCGCTCTTCACGATTACCTGCAGATCGAGCCCGGCGGAAAAATGCTTGCCGTCATGTCCTATGACAAGTCCGGCAAAACTTCTTTCCACCGTTTCTGTCGCATCAGCAAGCAGATCCAGTACGCGCTCGTCGATGACGCCTATTTTTGTAGTGAATTCGCAGCAGACTATCTCATTGCCGATGTCCCATAATCTGGCCGCCATGTTTTCCATGAGCGGTTTTGTCCCTGCGGTTTTAAGCGCCAGCATCCACTTGCCTTTGCCCGTACTCCATTTCCTGTACCTGCCGTCAAAACTCAGATACTGCACTCCCTTGCCCGGCCGGATGCGGTAAAAACCTTTTGCTTCCGCTTCTTTCAACAGCGCCGGAGCATGCAGATGTTCCCTTTCCATCTGTTCAATGAGCCAGGAGGGCCCCAGCCGGTCCATCATTTCGAAGGGGCCGTACTTCCAGCCGTAGCCGTCTCGCATGACCGCATCTATATTGAGAATCGAATCCGCTATATCGGGCGCTATATGTACCGTATAACTCAGCATTTGGGTAAGCACATGCAGGGCGAAGCGGCTTTCCTGAGAGTCCTGCGTCAGGAATTCATGCCAGTGCTCGATCTCCATACCGGCTTTCTTCCTGTTCCGGTATTCGCCGTTTTGCAGATCGAATACCTGTTCGCCGCCATCCTCCAGTTTCCTATAAAAACCGGAATGGCCGCCCGGGTTTTTGTCTATGACTTCCTGCACCAGCTTCAGTCCCTCTTTGAACTGGCAAAATGCATCGTTTCCCGGCAGGAGCGCGCATAGCGATCGGGCCATTTCAGGAATAAGCCTGAGGCCTATCAAATCAGCCAGCGCGAATACGCCGGTTCTCGGGAAACCGAACGCGCCGTTCAGCACCGCGTCTGCCACCTCTATCGGGATATTCTTTCGTTTCGCTTCCTCAAACGCGCACAGCATCCAGAAGATGCCGATGCGGTTGCCAATGAAACCGGGCGTATCCTTTGCAGGTATGACGTTCCTGCCGAGCATGCGATCGGCAAAACCGGTGAGCAGCTTTATCGCTCTTGGATCATTATCCTGATCCGCCACCAGTTCGAGTAATGGCGCCTGATCAGGCGGGTTAAAGAAATGTGCGATGCAGAGTTGTTTCCTTAATTTCGGATCAAGTCCTTCCTTCAGCTTATACAGGGGAATGGTGGAGGTGTTGGAGGAAATCACAGCGCCTTGCTGCAAATACTGCCCGACTTTCTCATACGTGTCATGTTTGACATGCGCATCCTCAGGCACGCACTCGATCACCCAGTCAGCCTCTGTGATATTATCCAGATTATCCTCCATATTGCCAGGCTGGATTAATGCCAGATCCTTGGAGGATACTTGCCTGCGCGAGGATTTGAGTTTCTCGATGGCTTCTTTGGCCAGCACATCGCGATCGTTGGCTCCCTTAGGAACGATATCGAGCAGCAGCACCTTTGTGCCCGCGTTGGCGATAACGGAAGCAATCTGGCTTCCCATGGTTCCTGCGCCAATGACGGCGGCGCGCCTGATGCGTTGCATGGCCATAGCGGATTCTTTCCCTAGTGTTCATGCACATAGGTGCCGGGTGCTTTCTCAAGCTGCGGATAATGCATATTGCCCATGGAAGGAGGCACATCCTGCCCATGCGAATGCGCGGCAAGCCATTCGTGCCAGTTTATCCACCATGATCCGGGTTTTGTCGTGTGCTGCCTCATCCATTTTCCTGCCTGTGTGCTGCGCCCGCCCTGCTCGCGGGTGGCGATGCGGAATTCCCGGCCCTCATGTCCGGGTTCGCTGATAATGCCGCCGTTATGCCCCCTGTTTGCAAGCACAAAAGTGACTTCGGTGTCTGTCAGGTAGTGGATTTTATATACCGATTTCCACGGCGCGATATGATCATTTTCTGTAGAGACCACGAACATGGGAGTGGCGACCAGATCCATGTCGAGGACTTCATCGTCAATTTCAAATTCGTATTCAGCCAGCGTATTGTGCAGGTAGAACTCTCGCAGATACTGGCTGTGCATACGGTAGGGCAGGCGTGTCGTGTCCTTATCCCATGCCATGAGATCAAAGCTCCTAGGGCGTTCGCCCATCAGGTATTTCTGCGCTATGCGATGCCAGATCAATTCCCTGGGCTGCAGGAGATCGAAGGCGGCGGAAATCTGATCCCCGCGCAGGTAGCCTTGCGAATACATGACATCCTCGAGATAAGTGAGTTGCGCTTCGTCAATGAACGTCATGAGCCTGCCCGCTTCGGCAAAGTCGATCTGGGCGGCAAACAGGGTGACGGTCTGCAGCGGATCCTGCCGCTTGTTTGCCAGATGTGCGGTCAGCATCGCAAGCAACGTGCCGCCGATGCAATAGCCCACCGCATGCACCTTGCGGTTGGGGATAATTTCCTGCACGATGTTAAGCGCTTCAAGCGCACCTTCCTTCAGGTAATCGGTAAACCCGGTATTGCGGTAACGCGCATCCGGGTTTTTCCACGATATCATGAATACGGTGTGCCCCTGTTCGACAAGATAGCGCACCATGGAATTATGCGGGGACAGATCAAGAATATAATATTTCATGATCCATGCGGGGATGATGAGCACGGGCTCGGGATAGGTTTTCTCTGTTTTCGGCGCGTACTGTATCAGTTCGAACAAGGTATTACGGAAGATAACCTCGCCTTCCGTAACCGCAACGTTTATGCCGGGCTTGAAATGGTCCGTTTCCGCAGGCGGCTTATTCGCCAGCCAGCGCTGTATGTCATCGAGCGCGTTATCCAGTCCCTTGAGATAATTCAGGCCGTGCTCGGCAAAGCTTTTATCTCTGATTTCCGGGCTAAGCAAGGGAGAATTTTCCGGTGACAGTGCGCTTGATACCAGGAGATTGAAAAAGCCTATCATATCCTGATGATGGCGGGTCATGCCCCGCACATGGCTTGCTTCCTGCCACCAATCCTCCGCGGTCAGATGCGCCTGCGCCATGATGTTGTAGGGCCAGCGCTTCCAGCTGTCCCCCTTGTAGCGCTTGCTGAAACGCGTGTCCTCCGGATAACAGGCATCTTCTTTCCCGATCAGGTAGGCAAAAGTATTGGAGTATAATACCATCGCTCTTTCATGGGCATCGCGCAGCAGATCCGCCTGCCGGTAGGGAGCGAGCATCAGGTGCACGAACCAGTCCGTATAAGCAAGCGCCAGTGCATCGGGAGAGAATCCCATCGCCATCTGGCCAAGAGCAGCGTGATAAAGACGGTCCTGCATCTCACAATATTTTCTCGAATTACCCTCCTGCGGCTGCTGTGCGACGGGAGACAGGGAAGGACGTGGCGGCGGTTGAAAAGACAGAACCTTTTCGGTACTGACAGGTATCAGTTCCTTCCGTCCGATGTTTCTTCTCTTGTGGGATGCTGTGTGTTTTGCCTGTGGCATGGGGGTCCATTTCTCATGTTGCGTGGAAACGAACGCCTATCATTATTTGCACAACATAAAATTTCCATATGACAAAAGACGTGCCACGTTAAAAGTTTTTCCATACAGGAAATTTACGGGGGCTTACGCCCTAAGCAACGCCACTATCTTGTGATCTGCGCGGGAAAGCGGCAGCGCTTTCATTTCCTCTAGCATCGCCCGGTACAGGTTGCCGGTACCTGTTTTCGCAACCGGCAAAAAATAGACTACCGCATCCAGCGTAAAATGGCTGTAGGTTTGTGTTATCCGTCCTATGATCTGCGTTTTCCTCAGGGGATGGCGTCTGTTGCCGTGGATGATGAACGCCGTATCGGGCGCATATTCAGGGAAGCCAAATAATCCGTGGAGAAATCTGGATTCGCGTTTGCGCAAATAATAGCCGCCTGTTCTGTCGCGCAGGACTACAATAATACGGCGGCGTACAGGGGTGGATCTGGCCGCTTTAGGCGCAGGATAGGCAGCAGGAGAATTCTTGCCCCGGCAGATGGAGCTAAGCGGGCAGGCACCGCAGCGCGGCGCGCGCTTCGTGCATACAAGCGCGCCGATGTCCATCATCGCCTGATTATAGTCGAACGGGTTTTTCCCATCGAGCAGCAGTTCCGCTTTTTTCCATAACGTATTCTCATCGGCTTTTCTCAGAGCGAATACGCGGCAGAGCACGCGCCGTACATTGGCTTCCATCACCGGCACGGCATACCCGAAGGCGAAGCAGGCGATAGCATTTGCGGTATTGCGCCCGATGCCGGGCAAGGCCTGCAATGTTTCCGGCGTTCCCGGCAGGACGCCTTTGCATTGCCGGGCAGCCGCATGCAGATTGGCGGCGCGGTTGTAATAACCTAATCCTTCCCATCGTTTGATAACCTCCTGTCTGTCCGCTTTTGCAAGCGCCGCAAGCGTGGGGAAGCGTTCAAGAAACGGGGCATAATACCGATCCAGCACCGTTTTTACCTGCGTCTGCTGCAGCATGATCTCGCTTACATAAATGGCATACGCATCACACGTATTGCGCCAGGGCAGATCACGCCTGCCGTGTTTTTTGTACCATTGGCGCAACGCACGGTGGAATGTGGTTATGTCTGTATCGGAAAGTGCGGGCTTATGTGGCATAAGCGGCATTCTAGATGCTATAAGGCAAGATGCAACTTTTGATGCTTATATGATTACGGCTTCTCGTTACCGTCATTGAGCGCAGTTTCTTCGATGCCGGGAGTCCTTTTCTTCACCTCGACGGGCTCCGCAGTTTTTTGCAAGTCCAACGAGCAGTGCAGGTTCGCTTCCACGCCACGCAGGAATGCGCGGTGCAGTTTTCCGGCTTCATATGCGGCAGCCACTTTCTTGGCGTGGGCATCTGCTCCGCTTATCCAACGCAGCCAGCTGCGGTAGGGAATGATGGTGACATGGCTGCGCACTTCATCCGCCGCTTTCTGCTGCGCGAGAGATGATCCCTGATCGATATAGTGATCCTTATCCTGCCATGAAATGTTATGCATGTTATTCCACGCCGCAGTTAATGAACCGTTGTCATACCCGCCGTTTATTCTTTCCGGCCCCAGTGCCACATCCAGGGAAGATATTTCAGCAGTGACGGTTGTACAGTTGGCAGGCACGGGCAGAGAATAAGGATTGCCCTCAAGTTTTTTTAATTGATCGGGGATGGACTGGCGCTTAAGGCCAATATCCTCGAGTGGGGACTGCGCGGCTTCAAACGCGCCGACGACACTTCCCTTTACGGTGTCGGCCACTACACCGAAAAGCGATCGTGAAGATGCATCCTGAGAGGTGGGTGATGAAGGCTGCTCATGATGCGAACACGAGGATATCAGAAACGTGGCGACTAATAAAACCAGATGTGTATAAGTAAGCCTGCCCGTCTTTTTCACATCCGGCACATGCGCGGACATAAATAATTATTATCTCTTTTCCATATCACAGGTTAATTGTGCAATGCACAAGTAATAACTTTATGTAATATATAATTATATTAACATAAATTAATCCCTCATGCCACTTTTATGTTGCGGTGCATTAACAGAAAGATCCAGGATCTCTGCGGGTCAGAGAGCCTTATGCCTGAATATATAATAAATACAGCCTATTATGATCCCATCTGGTTTTGATCCGTTATATTACATCCAATATAAGCCTTGGCGACCTGTAGCGGAAATGTGACACTGTCTTCATTAAATCTGGGTTGCAGGAGCGTTTTTTGATCCTGATCAAGTACATCCGGCTGTATTTATCTAGGGTATAGACTTATAAATAATATGGATACCTTATGCGTGCATTCATGAAGCCCGCGCTTGCCAGAAGCGTTACCATTCTTCTAGTCCTGAAAGTGGCCGGGCTGCTCGCGCTATGGTTCTTCTTCGTCAGGAATCATCAGGTGGCGCATGGCGTATCGGAAACTGCCCTTCATATACTGGGCAACATAACCAGCAGGTGTGAATATGGCCCATCTTGATCCGCTCCTTCTTTCCCGTCTTCAGTTCGCCGCCACCGCGCTTTACCATTTCCTTTTTGTGCCGCTCACTCTGGGCTTGTCCTGGCTTTTGGTCATACTGGAAGCGACCTACGTCATGACCGGCAAGGAGATATGGCGTGACGCCACGCGTTTCTGGGGCAAGCTGTTCGGCATCAATTTCGCTATGGGCGTTGCGACCGGCATCACGATGGAGTTCCAGTTCGGCACGAACTGGGCGTATTACAGCCATTATGTCGGCGATATTTTCGGCACGCCGCTTGCCATCGAAGGGCTGATGGCGTTTTTCCTTGAGTCTACTTTCGTCGGATTATTCTTCTTCGGCTGGAATAAAATGTCGAAGGTGCAGCATCTTTTTGCGACGTTCTGCGTGGCATTTGGCAGCAATCTTTCAGCGGTATGGATTCTGATTGCGAATGGCTGGATGCAAAATCCGGTGGGGGCGTATTTTAATCCGGATACCATGCGCATGGAGATGAAGAGCTTTTACGATCTGATATTCAACCCGGTCGCGCAGGCCAAGTTCGTGCATACCGTAAGCGCGGGCTATGTCTGCGGCGCAACGTTCATGCTGGCAATTTCCTCTTATTTCTTGCTGCGCAACCAGCATACGGAGATCATGAAGCGCAGTTTCGCGGTGGCGGCGGCTTTCGGTCTTGCCGGAGCGCTTTCCGTCATCGTCCTGGGTGACGAGTCAGGGTACACCGTAAATGAAAACCAGAAAATGAAAATGGCTGCGATTGAAGCGATGTGGGACACGGAAAACGCTCCGGCAAGTTTTACGCTGTTTGCCATACCGGATCAGAAAAACATGCGAAATGAGAGCGAAATTAAAATCCCGTGGGTCATGGGGCTTATCGGAACACGCAGCTTCAATGAAAAAATCACCGGCATAAAAGATATCATTGCGGAGAGCGAGAAACGCATCCACTCGGGAATTGAGGCATATAAGGCGCTTGCCGAAGCAAGAAGGAATCCCGAGAATCAGCAGGCACGCAAGAAGCTGCAGGCGCATGCAACCGATTTGGGTTATGGGCTGCTGCTTAGGGCAAGAGGCTACGATCCCGCGCATGCTTCCGCGGGCGAGATACATAATGCGGCGCTCTCACTGGTGCCGCGCGTAACGCCGCTCTTCTGGAGTTTCCGGATCATGGTCGCGTGCGGATTCTGGTTTATCCTCTTATTTACGGCTGCGTTCTGGATGGCGGTGAAAAGGGATTTCAATCACCGGGCAATGCTTAAGACGGCATTTTACAGCCTGCCGCTTCCCTGGGTGGCGGCGGAGCTTGGCTGGGTAGTTGCCGAGTACGGCCGCCAGCCATGGGCGATACAGGGCATTCTGCCGACCGGGCTTGGCGTAAGCGCGACCTCGGGCGAGCTAGTGCTTACCAGCCTTATGGGGTTTTTAATTTTTTACAGCTCGCTGCTCGTTGTCGATGTATATCTCATGGTAAAATATGCGAGAAAGGGCCCGGCGTTGGGTCCCAATTCATTAGCCCAGTTGAATATGGCGTAAGGAGGAGACTTATGATCCCGATACCGTTTGATTATGAAACATTGCGCCTGATCTGGTGGGCGTTGCTTGGCGTATTGCTTATTGGATTTGCTGTCATGGACGGGTTTGACATGGGAGTTGCGTTTCTCAATCCGCTGCTTGCCAGAACGGATAACGAGCATCGCATCATCATCAATACGGTAGGGCCGGTGTGGGATGGCAACCAAGTATGGCTTCTGCTAAGCGGCGGCGCAATATTTGCCGCATGGCCTGCGATTTATGCCACAGCGTTCTCGGGATTCTATCTTGCGATGCTGCTTACGCTCTTAAGCCTTATCCTGCGCCCGGTCAGTTTTGAATACCGGAACAAGTTCCACAAGCCTGGCCACCGGCAGGCATGGGATTTTACGTTATTCGCATCCGGCCTCGTGCCGCCGCTCGTGTTCGGCGTGGCGTTCGGAAATCTGTTCCAGGGCGTGCCGTTTTATCTGGATGATATGCAGATTCCGCATTATGCGGACAGTTATTTTGGCAGCTTTTTCCATCTGCTCAATCTGTTTGGGCTGCTGTGCGGCCTGACCAGCGTTGCGATGCTTGCGACGCATGGTGCGGTGTATCTCGCCGCGAAAACGCGCGGTAACGTCCAGAGCCGTGCCATTGCGACAATTTATGTGGGATTGGCAATCTGGTTGCTGCTGTTCATAGCGGGTGGTATCTGGGCCCATAATATGGACGGCTATACGATTATCGGTGCGATAGATCATGCAGGCCAGTCAAACCCTGTGCATAAGCATGTCATAATGGAGCATGGCGTGTGGCTGCGTAATTACACCTCCCATCCGATCCTGTTTATCATACCGTTTCTTGCGATAGCGGGCTGCGCGAGCGCTGTCCTGCTCACCAGGATGCGCCGCCATGCCCCAGCATTCATCGCAAGTGGACTGATGGTGGCCTGCACGATTGCCACCGCCGGGGTAGCCTTGTTTCCTTTCATGTTGCCCAGCAGTCTGAAGCCCGATCACAGCCTCACCGTATGGGACGCGAGCAGTTCGCAGTTAACGCTGTGGCTCATGACGATTGCTGCGGCGATATTCGTGCCACTTATCATCCTTTATACGTCGTGGGCATTCCACATCATGCGTCACGCGATAAGCGAAGAAGTCGTGAACGCCGACGGTGAACATCTTTATTAGGGAGAGAAAACATATGTGGTATTTTTCATGGGTGCTGGGTCTCGGGACCGCGGTGCTGTTCGGCATCCTTAACGCCATGTGGCTCGAGATGCATCTGGAGCGCAAGGCACGAGAGCAGAGAATTATCCCGGATCCGGAAAAACATCCATGATTTCTACATAAGTTGCCCAGATTGAATGTTATGTTTGTGTATGGCAAATTAGAGTCTGACAGATAGAAGGAATTTATACCGGATGCCTTTGCTATCTTCCTCTTTCTGAGTTCTCGGATCTATTGGAATCTGATCTCTTATATCGTGAGGACATCGGTAGTTTTTCCAGTTCCCGTAATCTTTCTTCTGCTCCTATACGTATAACCGCTGCGGTCCAGCCGAAATCGCGCCCGCCGAGGCCTTTACCAGTTTCCGGGTTGGTGTATTCACGGAATCCGTTATCCAGGGCAAGTCCCAATCCTTTATCGCGCAAATTGCCGCTGCAACTGGTATAAGGACGTAACATCTCGCTGATGTTATCCCATCTCGGACCGCGCCAGTAACGCGGCTCGTATCCGGCCTTGCCGTGGATACGTTCCGGATTATCCCTGCTGGCGCTGGAAATGCCATACTCAAAATCGTCCACATAGTCTTTCTGCAGTTTGCTTCTTACCTTGTCCTGTATGTAAGAAGGAAGCCTTTCGTCCAGCAATGGAAAACAGGTGCCAATAAATCCTGCAGGATCTTTTTCCATGATAATTCCGGCAGCGGTTTCAATGAAATTACGCCTGCGATCTTTTATTGCGGCGTCACGTTCCTGGGGAGTGACTTTAGCATCAAGATAGCAGAATTGCCCGTCTTTTTCACTCCAGAGAGTTTTCATCATGCTTTGGCTCATGCTTTCCGCGCGCCTTATTGCAGACTCTGCAATGCCGTCCTTTCCGGCCGCTTTCGCCAGTCCGGCCAAGTCCCGTTCCGCCCGGATAAGCATTCCCGTTAACATCGGACTGTATACAACGAAGGGTATGTCATCCAATGTTATCTTTTCCCCGTTCATTTCTTTTTCGGTGACACGCGCAAGCCTGTGGGCGATTTTAATGAATGCGGCGTAATCCCTGTCTTCGGGACGTTCGGAAATATCCCCCTTATTGACAATAATAGCTCTCAGATCCCTTCGTTGCTGCCTGATAAGCGCCAGTTCTTCCGCTGTTGTATCTTTGGAAATACGCGCCATGGCGCGATCATAGCAAGGGGCGTTATCGCATCCCATCCATGGATGGTATTCTGCAACGATACCGAGTCCCAGCGGGTCGCGGTTTTTATGAAACCATTCATGCGACTTGTTAATATGCTCCACAAGCCCGGCCAGCCGTTCGGGAGCAAGTGCAACAGCGGTTTCCGGATTGGATGCGCGTTGCTGTTGCTCATAATCATACATGTTCTTCAGGTTAATTGCCCAGATGGGATATTGTGTTATGCCTGTCGTTCTTCCTCCCGTAGCTTTGTAAGCCGGATGGTTTTCATAGGCTTTGGGATCTACTTTTGCATAATCCTGAATCGCATCATCGCTGATATACCAGATATGAGGCGGCGGGAAATATATTTCACTGTCCAGGCGTTCACCGGGCTTCAGTTGCGGGAAAACGATATGGGGAATCATGCCATTCTCCCACTGCATGATCAGAAAGTCTTCCAGCAGTTTTACCGCTTTTTCCTTATCGCTGCGGAAAAGCCCTTCAGCTATCTGCGGAGTGTCCCAGTTCCAGGCGCCGGGATAAAGCCCAGGACTGGGATACGCCCAAAACTTGCCATCGATTTCAGTTACGGTGGATTGCAATACATGGTCGCTTGCCTTCATAAGACTTTGCAGTTGTTCAGGCGTCAAATCTGCGGTCTTCGCTACCATGTGACGTACTCAGTTATCAGCCGCTGCAAACGATAGCAGCGGTAAGCGCGGAGGCAATGCCCGCGAGCCACCAGGCAGGGGCGTGGTTGCGCGAGGGCATAAGGCTGTACGCAAAATAAGCCCAAAGCCCGAATGCCAATGATTTGTCGAGGCTGAATGTCAGGAAGGAAATAAGACCCATTACCAGAGTTACGCCATAGTCGAAAGATGACAGGCCGTCTGCCTTGCGTGAGCCAACCGAGCTTGAGAGCAGCAGGTATCCGACATACACGAGAACTCCTGCAACAGCCTCTGCGGGAACTAATGAAAGGAGGGGGGAAAAATAGAAACTGGCCCAGGCGGCCAGCATCATGAGTATAGCGCAGATGACGGCGGTAAGGCCCGTTCTTCCCCCTGCCCTTATGCCCACGGCGCTTTCAACGAAAATAATCAGGCTCGATGTGCCAAAGATGGATCCCGCGATGGTGCCCAGGCCGTCCACCCAGAGTCCTTGCTTTATATTGGGGATGTTGCCGTCCTTGTCCTGAATGGTGGTATTCGCTGTCATGCCAATGAAACCACCGATGCCTTCAAAGAAATCCAGTATGAAGAACACGATGACGGGCAACCAGAAGCTGCTGTGGAAAATCACGGAGAAATCAAGCTGCATGAAGGAGGCCAGGACACTCCCATTGTCGGCAACAGGCGTGGCGGTGGTTTTAATAAGCTTATGGTAAAGGAAAGCGGAAAGCATGATGGCGATGATCATGCCCGCCGGGAAATTCAGGCGTTTCAGCCCCAGCACGATGGATATGAACAGCCCGAACGCCATTACCGCCGCAAGCGGGCTGGCGAGGTGGGCGGCATCAATGGCAGAAAAATCAATAAATCCGGAAGACGTAAAGGTAATGATTTTGGCGAGAAATAATCCTATCGTGGTTACGAAAACGCCGATGGTTACCGCTATCGCCCGTTTCAGCCCCAGCGGAATGGAATCGATGATGGCCTGACGAAGCGGCAACGCGGTGAGAACGACGCAAAGCACTCCCGATATGAATACGGTGGCAAGTCCCTGCTGCCAGGAAAGATGCATTTTCTTGCATACTACAAAGGTGAAATAGCTGTTCATCGTAAGTCCCGGGGCGACGGCAAAGGGAAGATTTGCCCAGAGTCCCATGGCGAGTGTCGCTAAAGATGCGACGATGGCGGTGGCAAACAAGGCTGATTTGGGGTCAATGCCCGCCTGCGCCAGTATGGAAGGGTTGACGATGAAGATGTAAGCGAGGCTTAAATAAGTGGAGATTCCTGCGATTATTTCCGTTGTGATGTTGGCGCCGAATTTTTTTAATTTAAAATATTTAGCAACACGGTCAGCGTTTCCGGACATAGCCACCTTTCAGGAATAATCACATAAGCAATCATCATCGGACTTTAGAAAAATAATCGCAATTTATGCAGAACGCAATGGCTCAATTAATAAATCTTAACAGTGTCCGTTTACAATATCCCTCTTGTCATCCCGGTAACGGGATGACGATGATAAGAATTTCAATTGCTATTTCTAACGCGTAGGCTTTGCCTCTGTATTCTGGCCGTTGCTGACACGTTCCTGCCAGTCCTTGGGAAGCGGCGCCTGCTTGATTGCCTCTATTTTTTCGTGCAGCATTTTGCTTATCTGCTCGGCGTTCATCCGCAGGCGCGGATCCGAAGCAAGGAATCCGGCGACATGTTCAAGCAGCGCCTGTTGCATTTCCGGTTTCTGTGCGGCGATGACGCGGGCGGAAGTTTCCGCCAGATTGCTCAAGGATTTATTATCTAACTTGCCGCCGCCTTCCGACTTGGAAGAGAGCGCTACCATCGTATTGCCGAACGTGAAAGCGGTTACGGCCAGCAGCTTCAGCAGATAGCTGTGATCTGCCGGGTTCTTACGTCGCTCGCCCAGCGCATCGAGTGCAAGGAAAGCCTGGTTGGCATTGAACAGCGCGCCGGTGAGGCGCAGCGGTTTTTCCTGCACCCAGCTTAAGGCTTTCTGAACCGCGCCTTCGGGCGGATGCTTGGGATCGGGCTTTTTTTCTTCTATCAGGATACCCCCGAGCGCGCCGCTCATCAGGAGGCAGCCGGAGGCAAAAAGTGATTTTTTCTTATGTTCTATTGCAGAACGGGCGAACTGCAGGCCGATCAGGCCGTAAAATACGTTCATGACCTGCGAAGGATGAGAATAAAGGAAAGACTGGATATGATCGAGGAGTCCTCCTTTTTTAGCGAGCGTTTCCGTGGAGGGGTTTTCAGGAATCTCAACTCCCTGCTTGCGCAGGTACGATCCGAGACGGTGGTAGATCTGTTCCAGCTGCTTCTCGGCCTTGGGGTTGCCGTAACGTGTGCCCACGAACCCGGCTGTGAGTCCCATGATACCGGCGGACGCGATTTTGCCTTCACCCACCTTGTAGCCATAGGCGATTAGTGATGAGTCGGCCACCAGAAAACTGGCGCCGGCGATTCTCAGGCTCTTATCCCGCAGGGTTTGCACGAATCCGCCCTTGTGCGCTTCTTTTCCTTCTGCGCTGTCTTTTTCGGGGGCGGTTTCAGGCGGTGTGATTTTGCTCATAAGGGATGCGATGCAAGTGGTTCAAGCTATGCCCATTATGACATGGCTTTTGCCGCATTCAAAATGACAATTTGATGACAAAAAGCGCTATGGAAAAATATCGATAAATATAAACTGCTGAATATATTATGTTTATTATTGTCCCGTGTTTGCGCGGCTTGACGTTTCCATAAAGGTCATCATACTGTTGCGATGCATTGCGGAGTGAATGTATGCTGAATGGAAGCGAGATTACGGACTGGATTTTTCTTGTCATAGGTTTGGGTATCTATTTTGACGCAACCCATCATAAGATAGGTAAAATAGAAGGAGAGAAAAGTTTTTTTAACATGACGGCAGGAGGATGGGCTACGCTTGCTTCCTTCACTTATGTTGGCCTTATTCCTGTCATGCTGTATATCGTGAAAAGAAGGGAATTGATTGATAAGGCCAAAGCGCATCCCGTGGAGCTAAGCCTGATTCATAGAATATTGGTGGCGGGCCTTCTGTTCATATTGCCGATGCTGTTGTCTGATATGACATCCATGGTTTGAGGGTGTAAAACCGGAGCGAATTTCCTGAGTGAAAAGAACAGCCCGGCGCAAGGATTGTTTATGACTTCTTCACCCAGAACTGGAACATGCCGCTAAATGCCATAGGGAATATTTGCTCCAGCGCATCCCAGTGCGCGATGGACATTTTCGTTTTGTCCTGTGGAAACATGTCTTCATAAATTCTTGTGTAATACTGGCCGCCTGTCGGTTTTATTCCAAGAAATTCAAGCCTGAGCGCATCGATCATTTCACCGATCTGCGGCAGGGTATAGATATGCTCCACGATGTGAAAAAGCAAATCACGGCATTCCGATGCAGAGTAGAAATCGGTAAAATTCAAAAGCGCTTCCGTCCATTTTCCCAGTGCACCGTTCATGATGTCCTGCCTGCAGGACCGTATTCCTTCCAGGGTTGGCGGATAGCCCCTCTCTGCAATATATGCCCTGGCAGCGGTAATCGACTGGCGTCCCCGCCTGCTGTAAAGAGCAATTTTCATCATGCCGCCCGGGGCCAGCAGGCTGTTGAGCACGCGCCACCCTGCCATAGGGTCCTGCATGTGATGCAGCACGCCGGTGCATTCAATCACATCAAAGGTCCGGCCAAGCTGCGCAAGATTCATGATATCCGCTTGCATGTAGTGGATGTTCTGTATGCCAAGCTCACGGGTCTTATGCAGCGCGTAGGCAAGACTGCTGCGGCTCAGATCGATCGCGAGCACGTCGGCGCGGGTATAATGGGATGCCCAGAGCGCCTGTTTTCCCGTGCCGCAGCCCGCGATCAGCACCTGCGGCGCATCATTGGCAGGGGGTAATTTTTCCTCCGACAGGCTGGAAAGATCAGCACGGATGACATCGCGTAATGTCCGGTAATGGCGTTTTTCAAGCACGTGCCAGCGCGGGTAAGGATTGGCTTCATACATGGATTGCACCTGCTGCGAGGTTTCGCCCTCATCGCCATCCAGGGCAGGTATCTCGCGCTTGAGGCGCAGTTCAAAGCGTGGCGCGGTAATGGCTCTCTCCACTATTTCTTTCAGAATGGCGATGGCATTTTTCTGGACGGTTTCCTCGATCCTGCCCGCATGCTGAAGCATTGTAAGCGGACGGTAGCAAGCGTAAACCAGTAAATCCCAGCATGCCTGTGGACCCGGCTTGTCGTCGAACGGTATTTCATCCAGTGTCCTGGCCAGAGTTTCTATGGCAACCGTTTCCTCAGGCGTTTCATTGTACACATATTCATTAAGGCAGCATTGTTGCGCCAGCACATTCATGAGTGGCAGGTGGGATGCTATCACCTCTGCGCCAAGCCTGCGCTCGCAGGTAAGAAATAATATCGTCCGGCGCACCGCAGCAAGCACGCGCTCCATGCGTTCACTTATCAGGATATGCTGCGTCAGCAGCGCTTCCATGAGAGGGGTGCAAAGCACCCGGGCAAACGTGCCTTCGTTTACAGCCTGCGCAAGCTCTGTGCCATTATTCCGTATTGTTAAATCAAAGAGATGTGAAAATGCGGCGGTATGCAGGACAAGTTCAAGCCCCACCACCACCATGCCGTTTCTGGCCACCTGTGACTGATATATGCATCGGGTGACCAGCGGATGCAACGCCTCATCCTCTGCAAGAAGCGCTGGCTGCAGGGCAGGATATACAGCCCTGAGCACTGCCGCATAATTGAGCCAGCACTGATCCACTTCAGGTGAGTGTACCAATATTTTGCGCACATGCGGCAGGGCTTCGAGATAATTTCCTGTTTTCTGCAGAATAAGCCCGAGGTGAGTATGGGCGGGGATGTGATCGGGCCTAAGCGCAAGCACCTTGCGGTAAAAACGGATGGCTTCCTCCATCTGCCCCCAGCGATCAAGCGCATACCCGTAGTACAGGAGCGTCTGCACGTTGTCAGGATCGCGGGAGAGGGATTCCCTGAAAAATGCTTCCGCCTTCGCCGGTTTGCCTGTATCGGAAAAAATAAGGCCAAGGAGGGCGAGCGTGCCTGCCTGGTAAGGGTAGCGATCGAGGATTGTGAGGCAGGCCTTATATGCCTCTTCGTAGTTTTTGGCTGTATAATGCGCGTTTGCCTGCTTAAGCAGTATATCCAGCGCGGCATCCACAGGAACGGATGGCATCACCGCGTTTTTCTGCTGTATTGTTTCCGCCGTTCTTGCTTCCTTGCCCTGCGCACGCCGTGCCTTGCGGTTCATATGATGCTCGTTCACTTTTGCTGAAGACAGAATATATCGCGAGGTTTTTTAGTCCACATAATTCATTATATGAGCTAATTCGTGCCGGGAATCTACGCCGTTTTCTGGACTTTCCGGTCGGAAAGATTCTGTTCCAGACGGCTTACCATTTCCTTCGGGCAGATTTGCCAGAACTTCGGTAACTCCCATTCCCAGCCGGAAAGTATTGCCTCACCACGCGGCGATCCGGTTTCGCGCACATGCTCTTCGATGAGTGTTCGCAGCTGCTCCTCCCAATAGCTGGAGGCGACGCGCTGGAAGAGGACAGTTTCCGCATTGACCCTCGGTTCGAGCTGTTCCTCCGCGTCGTAGACGAATGCCATGCCGCCTGTCATCCCGGCAGCGAAGTTATCGCCAACCTTGCCAAGAATGACGGTCATACCGCCCGTCATATATTCACATCCGTTCGAGCCACAGCCTTCAACGACCACATGCGCACCGCAATTGCGCACGGCGAACCGCTCGCCCGCCTGTCCGGCAGCGAAAAGCTTTCCCGCCGTCGCCCCGTAAAGCACGGTGTTGCCTATGATGGTGTTTTCATGCGTTGCAAGTGTGCTGGAAGGGCGGGGACGCACCGTAATCATGCCGCCGGAAAGCCCTTTGCCGACATAATCATTAGCATCGCCGAACACTTCGATTTTCACGCCGCGCACGGCAAATGCGCCAAGCGATTGTCCCGCCGAACCGCGCAGGCGGAGCGTGATGTGATCGGGCTGCAGTATCCTGGTGTCATAACGCTCCGTCATCATGGAACTGAGTCTTGTCCCCACAGCACGATGCGTATTGCGCACCGTATAGGCAAGCTGGATTTTCTCGCCGTACTCCAGCGCGCAATGCGCATCCTGAACCATCTGCGCATCCAGCGTGTCGGGAACCTCGTTGCGAATTTTATCCTTGTAGCTTTTTGTGTGCATTTCGGGATCGGCACGCGCAAGCAGCGGGTTTAAATCGAGATCGACCAGATCCTCGCTGCCATAATTCACCTGCGTGAGCAGATCGGTGCGGCCGGTAATTTCATCAAGTGATGTATAGCCGAGTGAGGCAAGTATTTCGCGCACTTCCTCTGCTACGAAACTGAAAAGGTTGATGACTTTTTCCACGGTGCCTTCAAATTTCGCGCGTAGCAAAGGGTTTTGCGTGGTAATGCCTACCGGACAGGTATTACTGTGGCATTGTCGCACGAGCAGGCAGCCCATCGCCACGAGCGCTGCCGTACCGAGCGCAAACTCTTCCGCTCCCAGCATGGCGGCAATCACGATGTCGCGTCCGGTCTTGAGCGAACCGTCGGTTTGCAGCTTGACGCGGTGGCGCAGACGGTTGAGGGTCAGCACCTGATGCGCCTCCGACAATCCCATTTCCCATGGAATGCCGGCATGCTTGATGCTGGAATAGGGACTTGCCCCCGTGCCGCCGCTGTGTCCTGCGATGACAATCTTATCTGCCATTGCCTTGGCAACGCCGCTTGCAATCGTACCGATACCGGATTGCGCGACGAGTTTGACGGAGACAATCGCAGTAGGATTGCTCTGCTTGAGATCAAAAATAAGCTGCGCCAGATCTTCGATGGAGTAGATATCATGATGCGGCGGCGGCGAGATAAGAGTAACGCCTTCCGTCGAATGCCTGAGACGCGCGATCTCGGCAGTCACTTTGAAACCTGGTAATTGTCCGCCTTCGCCGGGTTTTGCGCCTTGCGCTATTTTGATTTGCAATTCAGCGGCGCTGTTTAAATATTCTGCCGTCACGCCGAAACGCGCTGAGGCCACCTGCTTGACCGGCGAATTGGCGTTGTCGCCGCTGGCGCGTGGCTGGTAACGCTCTGACCCTTCACCGCCTTCGCCGCAATTTGACATCGCACCGATGCGGTTCATGGCGATGGCCAGTGTCTCATGCGCTTCCGGCGACAGCGCGCCGAGCGACATGGCAGGTGATACAAAACGCTTGCGGATCTCAGTCAGCGACTCCACCTGATCAACCTGAACGGGCTTGCGGTCAGAATTAAAATCCAGAAGATCGCGCAGATTGACCGGCGGTTCTGCATAGATTCTCTCAGCGAATTTTTTGTAGAGCGCATAAGTGCCGTTGGCGCAGGCGCTTTGCAGCAGATGAATCGCTTCGCCTTCCCACGCATGGGTTTCTTCGTGCGCCCGGTAGCGGTAAAATCCGCCAATGGAAAGCGGCGGCGCATCTTCACTTGCATAAGCGGCTTCATGTAAAGCACGCACGCGGTTTTCGATGCCTTCAAGTCCCAATCCCGATATGCGCGATTGCAGGCCGAGGAAGAATTCGCTCGCCAGCGCGCGCGACAGGCCGATAGCCTCGAAGTTGCAGCCGCCGCGGTAAGAGCTCACGACCGATATGCCCATCTTGGACATGATTTTGAGTATTCCCGCGCCTGCGGCTTCCTTGAAGTTGGCGAACGCTTCCCCTGGGGTGAGTGTGTCCATGAGGCCGCGCCGGTGACGGTGCAGAATAGCCTCTTCGGCGAGGTAGGCGTTGACAACGGTTGCGCCCACGCCAATCAGCACGGCAAAATGATGCATGTCCATGCATTCGGCTGAACGAACGATAATCGAAGCGCTTTTGCGCAGTTTTTTATGCACGAGATGCGTATGCAACGCCCCTACGGCCAAGATCATGGGAATCCCGGCATGACACGCATCGCGTTTTTCGTCAGTGAGGATGATGTAGGGGTGTCCCGCTGCAATGGAATCTTTGGCTTGGCTGATGATGCGATCAAGGCCGCGGCGCAGCGCATTTTTTGAATCACTGACTGAAAAAACAGTATCAATGACCGCAATTTTATCGGCGAAATGCTGTTTGAGCGTGGCCAGCTCACGATCAAGAATTACCGGTGATGACAGCAATAGCGTATGGCTGTGTGATTCATCGAGAGCCAGAAAATTACCGTTATTGCCGAAGCGCGTATTCAGACTCATCACGCGCCGCTCGCGCAGGGAATCAATCGGCGGGTTGGTGACCTGGCTGAAATTCTGGCGGAAGAAATGGTGAAACCCGCGATATTTTCTCGATAGTATCGCAAGCGGTGTATCGTCCCCCATGGAACCGACGCCTTCCTTTCCGGTTTCCGCCATCGGCTGCAATACCAGTTCCAGATCTTCCTGCGTGATCGCACAGGCCTGCTGCATGCGGCGCAAGGAATCTTCACTGAGATGCGGACCTGGCGCAGCCGAAGGCGACGCGGCAATCAGCGAGTCGAGTTGCCTGATATTTTTAACCCATTGCGCGAACGGATACATGCCGGAGAGCATATCTTTCAGTTCCCGGTCATTATAGAGCGCGCCTTCCTCCAGATTAACCCCAATAATATCACCCGGCCCAAGGCGGCCTTTTTTTAATACTTTTGCGTCATCCACCGGCACCATGCCGGATTCGGAGCCGACCAGCAGCATGCCGTCATTAGTGATCGCATAGCGCATGGGGCGAAGGCCATTCCTGTCCATGCCCGCGATCACCCATTTGCCGTCGGTTGCGGCGATGGCTGCGGGACCATCCCATGCTTCCGAGATGCAGTTGCAGAAATTGAACATGTCCTTGTGCGATTGCGGTATATCGGATGCGAAGGCCCAGCTCGGCGGAATAAGAATAAGCTTGGCGAGCGGCAATGGACGGCCGGCGCGCGCCAGCACTTCCATCACGGCATCGAGTGCGCCGGTGTCAGAAGTGTTGCTCGGGATGAGGGGGCGCAAATCATCTTCCAATCCTTCAAATTCGGCACAGGCCATTGTCGCTTCATGGCTCTTCATGAAATTGAGATTGCCTTTCAACGTATTGATTTCGCCATTATGAGCAAGTATGCGGAATGGCTGCGCCAGATGCCAGGCGGGGGCGGTATTGGTCGAGAAGCGCTGGTGGAAAATGGCATAGGCGGAGGCAAAGCGCGTATCAAGCAGGTCGGGATAGAATTCTGTCAGCTGTTCAGCCTTGAACAGCCCCTTGTAAATAACAGAGCGGCCAGAAAGCGAGCAGATGTAGAAATCATTGATGGCTTGCGCGCGCGCGGCTTTTTCGATGCGGCGGCGCACGAAGTAGAGTCCGCGCTCGAAGTCAGTCTCCCGCATGCCGTTCTCGCCGCAAATCAGTATCTGTTCGATCTCGGGGCGCGAGTCCGCCGCCACCTCGCCCATGATGCCGGGATTTACCGGCACCTGTCGCCAACCGTAAATGGAGAAACCGAATCGAAGCACTTCCGCCTCAATGATGCTGCGGCATTCTTCCTGCGCCTTCATATTCTTGCGCGGCAGGAATACCATGCCCACCGCAAGGCGATCATTTTTCAGCGATTTACCAATACGCACGAGATACGCCGCAAAAAATCCCGTGGGAATCTGTACGTTGATGCCTGCGCCGTCGCCGGTCTTGCCGTCCGCATCGATCGCACCTCGGTGATAGACGGCCTTGAGCGCGTTGATTCCTGCCTCAACCACTTCGCGCCGTGGCTTGCCGTCAATAGCCGCGATGAGGCCAACCCCGCATGCATCATGTTCGCTGGCCGGATCGTAAAGGCCGTGCTCAGCAAGATGCCCTGCTCTTTCTGTCCAGTCACTGCCCCACATTTACGCCGCCCTCCGCTGTGCCTTTATCCAGGCGTCAATTCCTTCCGCCGCATCCCTGCCGTCCTTGATCGCCCAGACGACGAGCGATGCACCGCGCACAATATCGCCTGCGGCGAACACGCCGGGGAGCGAGGTCATCTGCGTGGCATTGTCAACGGCAATCGTGCCATATTTTGAAAGTTTCAGCTCCGGCGCGCCGAAAGCAGCGGGAACATCTTCCGCGTCAAAGCCAAGCGCCTTTATCACCATGTCGGCTTTGAGCGCGAACTGCGAATTTTCAATCGGCACAGGAGCACGGCGTCCCGTTGCATCCGGTGGACCCAGACGCATTTTGATCGCCAGTATTTTTTCGATTTTGCCTGTGCCTGCGAATGCTTTGGGGGCCGACATCCAGAAGAATTCCACGCCTTCTTCTTCAGCGTTTTTCACTTCGCGTGCAGAGCCCGGCATATTGGCGCGGTCGCGCCGGTAGAGGCAGGTGACTTTTTTTGCTCCCTGACGAACGGCGGTGCGCACGCAGTCCATCGCCGTATCTCCGCCGCCGATAACGATGACATGCTTTCCCTTCGCGTTCAACGCGCCGTTTTTATATTCTTCCACTTTGTCGCCCAGACAGACGCGGTTGCTGGCAGTGAGATAATCAAGCCCGTGAAAGATTCCGGCAAGTGATGTGTCGGGTATGTCAATTTCGCGGGCTTTATAGACGCCGGTAGCGATGAGCACCGCGTCATGCCTGGCGCGTAAATCGGAGAACGCACTGTCTCTGCCCACGGCAAAGTTGAGATGGAACATGATTCCCGCCTCTTCAAATAGCGCCTGCCGCCGCGCAATAATATGCTTCTCCAGCTTAAAGCTGGGAATGCCGTATATCAGCATCCCGCCGACGCGATCATGACGATCATAGACGGTAACGGCATAACCGCGCCGCCGGAGGATGTCAGCAGCAGCAAGCCCCGCAGGGCCTGCGCCGATGATGCCGACCGACAAGCCGTTCTCGCGCAGAGGCTTTGGCGGCTTCACCCAGCCCATTTCAAAGGCGGTTTCGGTGATGTATTTCTCCACCGCGCCAATCGTGACCGACTCGAATCCTTTCTCGATAACGCAATTGCCTTCGCACAAGCGATCCTGCGGGCAAATGCGACCGCATACTTCGGGAAAAGTGTTGGTGGCGCTTGATACCGTATAGGCCTCTTCGAGTCTCCCTTCCGCCGTCAGCTTCAGCCAGTCGGGAATGTTGTTGGAAAGCGGACAGTGGATCTGACAGAACGGCACGCCGCACTGCGAGCAGCGCGAAGCCTGCACGGCGGCGGCTTTGGATTCGAATTGCCCGTAAATTTCCCTGAAATCGCGCCTGCGTTCCTCCGCCTGCCTGATGTCAGGAAGCGCCTGCGGGATGGAAACGAATGTCAGGAGCTTGCTCATGCAAAAGCCAGGGCAATTATATTTATATGTTGCATATGTTCCAAACGCGCTCCCTCATTGCTTTTCTAGCCTGTTGCCATTTAACGGGATAAAAGGTTCTTATGTCAAGAGGGGGAGTATGGGATAGCCCCTGAAAATCATGGAAAATTGATCCTGATCAAATCATAATGACCGCAAAATGCTCTTATCCCAAAGTAATTCAAAAAACAAAAGGAGTCCGTTATGTCCACCATCTTTCAAAAGAGTTCATATTCGGGAAAGCTTTTTCTGGCCGCATTCTGTCTTGCGCTGGCCGGGATGGCAAATTCCGCGCAGGCCTATAAGGGCGAGGAACTGGCAAAGGATGCAAAACTGAGCTTACCTGATGCCCGTGCCATTGCTCTCAAGGCGCGTCCCGGAACGGTTACGGATGAAGATCTGGAAAAGGAAAACGGCGGCAGCGGCCTTCGTTATTCCTTTGACATCAGGGAAAATGGCAAAATCTACGAAGTGGGTGTAGATGCGAAAACCGGAAAAGTGCTTGAAAATGGTGTTGAGAGCAAAGCCGGAGCGCTAGAAGACAAGATTGAAAGCAAAGTAAAATCGCATTAAAAAGCATCGTAATAATGATAGTAATCGCTGGCTCATCCTGCTTTTTAATCGTTTTCATCATGGGACGCAGAAAGGGCCGGTTCATCCGCGCCTTCTGACCGTATGCCGGAAGATTGCGTTTCGTTGGCCTCCCTATCAGGCCTGTTCCACCAGCCGCCGCCTAACGCCTGGAATAGTGCCGCAGTATCGGCATAACGGCTGGCCTGTGCCTGTATCAGGCTGATTCTGGCCTGCTGATATGTCTGCTCCGCACTTAAAGCAGCAAGGTAAGTGGCGGAACCGGATTGCAATTGCCGCCTCGTCAGTTCAAGCGTGGTGCCAGCGGCATGCTCGGCAGCATTGGCGGCTTTCAGCGCATCGGCATCAAATTGAAGCGCATGGAGGGTATCCGCTACATTCTGGAAAGCGGTGATTACGGCGCTTCTGTATTGCGCTTTCGCCTGTTCATACGCAGCCCTGGCTGCCCGTTCTTTATGCAATAGGTTGCCGCCGTCAAAGATTGGCTGCGTTACCCCTTCAGCCATGCTCCAGAAACGATCCGCCGGATTAAACATATGGGCAAAACTCGTTCCGGTGTAGCCGCCGAGGCCATTAATGGCAAATTGCGGCAACCGGTTCGCTACCGCTATGCCGACACTGGCGCTTGCTGAATGCAACTGTTCTTCGGCAGCGCGCACGTCAGGACGTTGCTCGACCAGCCTGGAAGGCAGGCTGAGCGGTAGTTCTGAAGGCAATGCAAGCCCGGAAAGTTCAAATCTTTCAGCGATTTCATCCTCTGAATAATTACCGGCAAGAGCCGTCAGCAGGTCGCGCTGCACCGCCAGCTGGTTTTCAATCGGCGGCAGCATAGCCCGGGCCTGCGCAAGCTGCGATTCCTGCGCGGCGACATCGAGCCTGCTTGCGGAACCTTTCGCAAACTGGTTGCGCAGCATATGGAGCATCTGGGTTTCAATATCGATTATCTTATGAACTGCATTGATCTGCGCGCGCAGGGATGCTTCCTGAATGGCCGCCGTAACCACATTGGAAGTAAGCGTCAGGTAAGTCGCCAACAGTTGAGAACGCTGTATTTCCGCCTGTGCCTGCAATGATTCCACTGTCCTGCGGTTAAGCCCGAATACGTCCGGCGCATAGGAAACCCCGACCTGCGCGTTATAAAGCGAGAAAAGCAACTGGCCGGAGGGCAGAGGATCGGTAGCGGCAACAGATGGCGCTATGTGCTGGCGGGTTGCGGAATAATTGCCTGCCACGGACGGATAGAACAGCCCCTGCTGGGCCTTTACGTTTTCCTGGGCTGCCCGCAGGCCTGCTTGCGCCGCCTGTATATTGGGATTTGATTTTAACGCTTTCTCGATAAGCGCATTAAGCTGTTCGGATTGAAATAATGTCCACCACTGCCCGGGCACATCCATGTCTTTCACGAACGCCTGCGCATCCTTGCCATAGATATTGGCTATGGGCTCTTTTGTGTAGGAATTCGCTGCAGGCGCGTCGGGCTTACGGAAATCCGGACCCACGGCGCAACCGGAGACGAACAACGCAGCGGCCGCCAGCGTAATACCGCATAATATACGTTTTGAGGGCATCAGATGGGTACCCGCAGATTAAGATTATCCAAATGATTATAAAGAGAGTTGCCGATTTAAGAACTGTCATAAATGACAGTAGAGTTAACCTCCAATGCAAGTCATTATAAGCTTGTTCTAAATCACGGGCTGGCTATGCAACATCACGGGAAATCATCACGTTCTTCCTATTTCTGGCCTTTTGTAACAAAAGTGATTGCGGCATGTATTGTTGCGGCCTCCCTATATTATTTCGGTTTCGCAGGCGGCTTGCCGCATTCTTCCCCCCAAACGCAGCCCAATGCCAATACGGCTGGTGACACAGTCAAAGACACCTCCCATATCTTTGAAGCGGCTGTGGATTTATCCCAAAGCCAATTGAAAGCTATTACAATCGAACCGGCAGGAATCTATAGTTTTCATATCGAAAGAGAGGCTGTCGGCAGCGTTGCCTACCGTGAAAAAGATGCCGGGAACGATAAACAGCCGGACGGTACGGAATCTGATTCATCCGCCAAGTTCATCGTCGCGAGCGTTGCTGAAACCGACAGCCCGCTCATTCATGTGGGACAGCCGGTTACGGCAAAAGTGAAGGCGTATCCTGATCGCGTCTTTGACGGCAAGGTTGCCGTGCTTGGGGTTACTGCCTATGACTCCTCGGACGGCAACCCGGCCATAGACCCCAATACCCACCGGATAGCGGTGCGCTGCGAAATATACGATCCCAGAAACGAACTGTATCCGGGGATGCTTGCCACTCTCGTGATCCAGGTTCAGGAACCGGTTGTGTCCGTCGCTATACCCGCGAATGGAGTGGTGCGCAAAGGCGATGGAACAATGACGGTGTGGGTGACTAAGGATCGCGGACATTTTGAAGAACGCGCCGTCAAGGTGGGCCTGCAGCAGAACGGATATGATCAGATCCTCGAAGGGCTGCAGCCTGAGGAACTGGTTGCTACGGATGGGGCTGTTTTCATCAGCAACGTACTCTATGCGCCGCCGTCGGACTGAACAACTGGATAAAGGCCTCTCATGCTCAAATATGTCATTGCAGCCTGTCTTAGCCGCCGCGCGATCGTTATCTTCGCGCTGCTGGCATTTGCCAGTGCAGGCTTCTTTGCCTTCAAGAAACTCAATATCGAGTCCTATCCGAACCCTACGCCGGTTATCCTGGAAATCACTGCCCAGGCGCCGGGACTTTCTGCAGAAGAAATGGAGCGTTATTACACCATTCCTATGGAAATCGGGCTTTACACGATACCCGGCATTGAAATCATCCGCTCCACTTCGTTCTATGGCTTATCTTTTATCCGTGTCGTGTTTAAGTGGGGCATTGACTATAATTTTGCTTATGCCCAGACAGATATAGCGTTGCAACAGAACGTCACCCTGCCGAATGGCCAGGTGCCCCAGATTAATCAGAACAGCGGCAGCGGCGAAATTTACCGCTATACGCTGGAAGGCCCCAGGCATTTTGGGCTGACTAATCTCCGTACGGTTCAGGATTGGATTGTAGCGCGGCGGCTCTCGGCCATTCCCGGTATCGTCAATATCAACAGCTGGGGCGGCACCACCAAGGAATTCAACGTCGAGATAGATCCCCGGAAACTGGAAGCTTTCAACATCACCGTACCGCAAATCATCACCGCTCTGGGAAATTCAAATATCAATGTCGGGGGACGCGAGATCCGCATGGGCCAGCAGTCGATAAACATCCGGGGCGTTGGCCTGATTGACGATGGTGGTAGTGATGATCTGACGCAAGGTTACAAGGTTGATGACATTGAAAATATCGTCCTTAGCCAATCAAACGGTATTCCCCTGCTGGTTAAGGATGTCGCGAAAGTAAAAGTGGGGTATGTGCCCAGGCTTGGTATTTTCGGCAAGGATGACGACGACGACGTGGCAGCGGCCATTGTGGTGATGAACCGCACGCAACAGACGGATAAAATGCTGCCGAAGGTCAAGGCCGAAGTGACGAAAATGAACAGCGACGGCAGCCTGCCGCCGGGGGTCAGGATAGTGCCTTTTTATGATCGCGGCGATCTCATTGCGCTTACGACCCATACGGTTGTGCATAACCTCATTGTCGGATGCCTGCTGGTGTTCCTCATCCAGTGGACTTTTCTGGGAGATCTCCGCAGCGCAATCATCGTGGGGGTGAATATTCCGTTTGCGCTGTTCTTTGCTATTATACTGCTGGTGCTCCAGGGAGAAAGCGGCAACCTGTTATCCGTCGGTGCCGTTGATTTCGGCATCATCGTCGATTCGGCGGTAATACTTGTGGAAAATATATTCCGTAAATTTGAGGCGAAGGAAGAAGTCCGCGCTGTGCGTCTGGAAGCACTTGCCCACGGAGAATGGGGAACCGATCCGACGGATTCACTGCACAAACAGCAAGGTTCCGTATGGACGGACAGATTGCGCCTCATCCTTATCAGCGCCATGCAGGTGGATAAGGCGATATTTTTCTCCACGGCCATAACGGTTGCGGCGTTTGTTCCGCTTTTTACCATGCAGGGGGTCGAAGGCCAGATATTCGGCCCGATGGCGAGGACCTACGGTTATGCGCTGGTCGGCGCGTTACTTGCGACCTTCACTGTCACGCCGGTTTTAGCCTCATTCCTGCTTCCCGAACATGTCCGTGAAACGGAGACCATTGTAGTACGGATATTGCGATCCATCTATACGCCGGTTTTGCGCTGGGCGCTTGATCAGCGCAGGCAGGTAGTTGTGGGAGGATTGTTATTTCTGTTCTTTACCGGATTGCTTGCCACGCAATTAGGCAGCGAGTTTCTCCCTGCACTTGAAGAAAATAATTACTGGATTCGCGCATCGATGCCTCCTACGCTTTCTCTGCAGGATGGTGAGGCGGCTACGAGGAAAATGCGCCTGATACTGCTGAAACATCCGGAAGTCATTACGGTCACTTCCCAGCATGGCCGTCCCGATAACGGGACGGATGCCTCGCCGTTCTCCAACGTCGAGCTCTTTGTACCCCTAAAGCCACCCGGCGAATGGCCAAAAGGGATGACCAAGGATAAACTGACAGCCCGGATCCAGGCCGAGTTCCGGAACGAGCTGCCCGGAGTCGTCTTCAATTTCTCTCAATATATTCAGGATAATATCGAAGAGGCGATTTCGGGAGTCAAGGGAGCCAACTCAGTCAAGATTCTAGGGCCGAATCTGGCAATGCTTGAGAAACTGGCTGCGCAAGTCAGGGATCAGATGAGTCAGGTCAAAGGCATTGCCGACTTAGGAATCTTTCCGGTACTTGGGCAGCCTAACCTGAATATCAAGGTGGATCGCGCTAAAGCAGCGCGCTATGGCCTGAATACAGGCGACGTGAACACGGTGATCCAGGCGGCTATGGGGGGTACGACGGCAACCAATGTACTGGAGGGCGATCGCCAGTTCAGCCTGGTTGTCCGTTATGCGCAGGAATACCGTGACAGCATCGAAAAAATTCGCAACATCAAGGTTGGCTATACGACAAGCAGCGGCGCCGATGCTTATATCCCTTTGAGTGAGCTTGCCACGATTACCTTGGATACCGGTGCGGCCTGGATTTATCACGAAAGCGGGGCGCGCTATATTCCCGTCAAATTCAGCGTGCGTGGCCGCGATCTCGGAAGCGCGGTGGCGGATGCGCAGGCGCGTATCGCCAAGAGCATACCGCTCCCGCCCGGCTACCGGATAGTCTGGGCGGGCGAATTTGAAGATCTCCAGCTTGCCAAAGAACGGCTTGAGATTATCGTGCCTATTAGCCTGCTGCTCATTATCGGGCTGCTTTATTGCCTGTTTAATTCGCTGCGCGACTGTCTGCTGGTATTAGCAGGAATGCCGTTTGCCGTTGCGGGAGGAATACTGGCGCTCTATGTTTCAGGTCTCGATTTCAGCATATCGGCTATGGTTGGATTCATTTCACTTTTCGGCGTATCGGTCATGAATGGCATCCTGCTTGTCACATACTACAATCAGACGGTGCATCACAATCACATGAGTCCCTATAAGGCCATGCTTTATGCCGCAGAACAGCGGATGCGCCCGATGTTAATGACAGCCTTATCCGCCTGTATAGGCCTGCTGCCTGCGGCGCTTTCAACCGGCATTGGCAGCCAGGTGCAACGCCCTCTGGCTGCCGTGGTTGTTGGCGGCATGCTGATTGGGCCGGTGATGCTGCTTGTGGTGGTTCCGGCGCTCCAGCTAGTATTCCTGGGGCAGGACGATAACGCTACGCAGGAAAAGCGGATGGATCAGAAAGGCGGCCCGTCATGAAAAAACTGCTATGCATGCTTATATTTATTTTACTCAGCGCACATGCTGGCTTTGCACAGCAATCCGTTCCTCCTGCAACTGAGGAAAAACCATCTCCAAGCCCAACGCATGCTGTAAACCAGGGCAAATCTGGAAGCGCGAATCAACGCGGCGCCAACCCGGCTGTCATAGACGGCGCAGCAAAGAAAACGGTGAACATCAACGGCGCGGATATCCGCCTCAAGCATTAGAATAAGGATCAATCAGCTGGCCGCTCGCCGCCTTGATGACGGCCTGGATGCGGTTTGAAACCCCCAGCTTGTCGCGTGCGTTCTCAATATGAAAGTCCACCGTACGCTTGCTCAGATTGAGGATCTGGGCGATTTCGGCGGAAGTTTTTCCACGCGCCGCCCAGGTCAGCGCTTCTACCTCGCGGTCGCTTAATTTCACCCGTTCCGGCCAAACCGCATTGCGTGCAACGCGAGCCAGGCGGGCGATAATAATCGTATCCAGTATTTCAAAATCAATTGGTTTGGTCACATAGTCATCCGCCCCTAATTTCCGTCCCTTAATCTCGTTATCACGGTCGCTGAGCGCGGTAAGAAATATGAACGGCACGTTTTCAAAGCGGGGCGCCATGTCCGTTAACCGCTCCAGCAGCTGAAACCCAGACATGACCGGCATGGTGATATCGCATAACACAAGATCGGGCGTATTCCTGAGGATTGCAGCGAAGCCTTCCTGCCCGTTACGGGCAAGACTGATTTCATAGCCCCGTTCGGTGAGTTCCTCGCTGATAAGGTTTGCCGCCTCGCGGTTATCTTCGATGCACAGGATTTTCTTGGGCGATGGAGTCATAATGCTCTTTTAGTATCATTCTCCGCCACAGACAACAGAAATAGTGATTTATTACAGTTTCCTTTATGCCTAGTCACTATTATAATGTAATATCCTTGTGCCTAACCAGCAAAACGCCATGCATCATTTCTCTATAAGATTCCGCCTGTCTCTGGGGTTTTTTCTTCTCCTGTTTCTGCTCGTCTTTCTTGGCGTATTCAGTATTGCGTGTCTCAATGATTTTGAAGACGTTGCCAGCCAGCTCCGCGAACGGTGGCTGCCTAATACCCGTTTCCTCGGCGATCTCAACAACTACACTTCCGATTTCCGTGCGGCCGAAGGCACCCTGCTTCTGGCTTCCAGCGTGCCTGACATCGCAAAGAGCGAGCGGGAAATGGCCGAACTCGACCGGAATATAGCCAAAGCGCAACAGGGTTACGAGCATATTTACCATGATGACAAAGAGGCCATTCTCTATAAACGTTTTGTCAACGATTGGAACCGCTACAGAGACATTGTCAGCCAGGTGATCGAGTCGATGCATGAAAATAACAAGGAGAAAGGCGCCGCTCTGTATAAAACAGCCTCTCAGGCGGCCTATAATGCGGCGAGCGACACTCTCGGACAGCTTACGGATCTTAATGTGGCGCAGGATCAGGCGGCCAGCGATCGCGCGGCGGAGACTTACAGCAAGGTGCGCGCCCTTACGGTGCTTGCCATGCTGCTTGGAGCGATGATGGTGACAGTGGGGGTTTTATATATCAGGCGATCCATATCGGAGCCGATACTCGATCTCGTCAGGAACATGCACCGCCTGGCCGGCAATGATATGGATGTAAGCATCAATGCGGCGCAACGGCATGACGAAGTGGGCGAGATGGCGCGCGCCCTTACGGTATTCCGTAATAACATGATCGAGCTGGCGTACAGCCGTCAGGGATTGATTCAACAGGCATCCATGCTGGAAGAAAAACTGAAGCATGAACAGAATCTGATGGCCGTGCAACGTAATTTCATATCCATAGCTTCGCATGAGTTCCGCACGCCACTCAACATTATCGACGGCCATGCCCAGCGATTGCTGAAAATGAATCATCCGGCACCCATTGAGTCAACGGCTGAACGTGCGGAGAAGATCCGTGGCGCGGTAAGGCAGATTACTGTTTTGATCGATAACCTGATCCATTCTTCCCGGTTATTCGAAGGAAAGCCCGAACTCTATTTCCACCCCACGGAGATAGACCTGACCGTATTGCTGAACGATATCTGTCAGGAACATAGGGAGATAGTGCCGGACACGCAAATTGTAATAAAAATCGGAGAACGGGCATTAGGGATGTTCGGCGATCCCAAGCTCCTGCGGCAGGTGTTTGCCAATCTTTTATCCAATGCTATTAAATACTCGCCGGATGGCGGTCCCATAGAAGTCAATGCCGGAACCAGTTCAGATCATATCGTTGTTACCGTGCTGGATCACGGAATCGGCATCCCCCGGCAGGATATCAGCGAAGTATTCGAGCGGTATTCACGCGGCAGTAATGTTTCAAATATTTCCGGGACAGGAATTGGGCTTTATCTTGCCAGAATGGTCGTCGAACTGCATGGCGGCAGCATCACGGTCGAAAGCACGGAAGGCAAAGGATCAGTATTTACGGTGCGTTTGCCCGCTACCTTATCATAGACACTATAAAACTGATGAATTACTGATGTGCCCCAATGGGCAAATCAACCTCTCAAGAATATTTACTGCAGCAAAAAATGCGTGAATATCCGTTCCAGCACTTCAAAATATCCGGCGACTTCCTGTTCGTCACGGGTTTTGAATGATTTGACATGCATATTTTTGTACAGGACTTCCACCTCGTCATCTGAAAGCCGGTTAAACCCGTAACAAAACCCAGTGCGGTCTCAGCCTATATGAACCTGTTCGGCAGCCAGGATTATGTCGAAAGCGGCCTGCCGGGCGGAGATGGCAGGCAGCCACTGCGCCTGAGCAGCGATAGTGCCATCAACCTTCATGGCATGGTGCTGGAAAGCACCGGCAATTACGTCGAGGATGCCGACCACCCTTTCCAGCGCAGCAACACGCGACTGGTGTACGATCTGCCGGATAGCATGGTACGTCTCGCAGCAGGCGATTTGTCTTATCCCATCGAAGGATTCCAGAGTTTCCAGTCCATGCTGGGCGTGACGGTGGCGCGCGATTTCGATTTGCAGCCTTACCGAGTATCTGAGCCGACAGGACAGACCTCGTTCTTTCTCAATGCTCCTTCGCGTGTGGATATCTACGTCAATGATCGCAAGGTGCAGACATTGCAACTTGGTTCCGGCAATTTCGATGTGCGTAATTTCCCGGTGGTAAACGGCAGTAACGATGTGCGGCTCGTCATCACCGATGCGGCGGGACGTGTTGAAGTCAAGAATCTTAATATTGTGAGCGATGCCAGCCTGCTTGAAAGCAGCCTGCATAAATATGCCTATAATCTTGGCGTCGTCTCCACCAATACGGACGGCATGATGCATTACGACACCAGCCAACCTGCGTTTTCCGCGTTTCATTTATACGGTGTCACCGACTGGCTGACCGTGGGAGCGAACCTGCAGGCCGACAGCGATCAGCAGATGGGCGGCATGGATGCAACAATCGGCGGCAAATGGGGCATATTACGCGCTGACCTCTCGGAAAGCAGGATGAAAAGCGGCGATAACGGTTTCGCACTCCAGGGGCAGTATCAGTATATCGATCCGGCACAAATGAACGCAGACGGCACATTCAAGGGGGCGCGCAATTTCACTTTGCTGACCATCTATCAGGACAGGGACTTCGCACCGCTCGGCGTGCTGCTGCCGGACAATCTGTTTTCCTATGACACGACAGCGCGTTACAGCCAGCAACTTTCTCCCACCCTTAATCTCGGTATCGGCGGGCGCTATCAGGTTGGTCGTGACGGACAAAGTAACGTGTGGACGAGCAGCCTTAGCTTCGATAGGCAACTCCAAGGCGGACTGCATGTGGGAGTCAGCATGGATCACGCAAGCACGGAAAGCTTTGGCGTGTTTCTCAGTTTCACCTGGTCGCCGCAATCCTCGCGACACTTTGTCAGCGGCAGTTATGACAGCACTACCCATACCACTCGCGCCGACTGGAACTACGCGCAGGCCGAGCGCACCGACAGCATCGCCGCTTCAGCGGGCGTGACGCAGACCGGAGACAGAAGTGAAGGCAACGGCAGCATCACCTATTACGGCAATCGCGGCGATATTACCGCCAATCATGATCTGGTCACTTCTTTCGACGGCAATGGTACGCAAGGTGCAAACCAGGAGCGCAGCGAGATGCGTTTCGGCACCGCACTGGCGATGAGTGACGGACACTGGTCGATGTCGCGCCCCATCTCCGGCAGCTTCGCCATGATCGCGCCTGACCCGGCCATCGAGCAATATCCAATCGGCGTCAACCCGCTGAACAGCGATGACCACACGCTTCACTATGAAGCCAGAACCGATATGTTAGGCCCCGCCGTGCTGCCGGAGCTGACGCCCTATATGTACCGCACCGTGCGCGTGGACGCGAACAGCCTGCCGACCGGATTTGATCCCGGCGAAACCAATTACACATTGCATCCCGGCTACCGCAGCGGCACATTCATCAAGATCGGCGGCGACGCCAATGTGCTGCTCGACGGCACGCTTACCTACCAGGACGGCAGCCCTGTTGCGCTGCAAGCAGGCAACATCCGCTCCGCTTCGGGTAATGGCCTTGTTGATGCCGTCACTTTCTTCACCAACCGACAGGGACGTTTCCGCATCGAAAAACTGCGCCCCGGAAATTATATCGCCGAACTCTACAGTTTCCCCGGTGTAACGCTGAATCTCACCATACCGCAAGGTTCGTCTGGCCCGACCCAGGCCGGAACGTTGACGCTTGGCATCATGCCCGACAATGGTCAGGTATCTTCGGGCATGTGGCATGCACAAGAAGGAATGACGCCATGAGCAAGAATCTCTCTAACATCGTCATTGCGAGGCGCAGCCGAAGCAATCCAGTTATTACTATCAGAGAAAAGTCTGGATTGCCACGTCGCTTCGCTCCTCGCAATGACATATCGTTCTATGTCCCAACGTTTTTCTTCTCTCTCTTCCTTCCCCATATAGCCATGGCCGCATGCGTAGCCTTGAGCCTTGCCAATGTGCCTTCCGTTGTTACTTTCCAGGGAGGCAGCGGGCAATACGCGGTATTTGATCCGGCGGAATACATGCAAACGATCAATTTCCGTGTGCAGGGTACGGTGTCGGCTCCTTCCTGCGACTATTTCATTACCCTTTCCGCCGGACAATCGGGTAATTTCAGCCAGCGGCAGCTTATGCACGATGTCCATACGCTGAATTACAACGCCTATATCAACGCAAACAAGAGCAGCATCCTGAAAGCCCTTCCGACGGCAACGCAAGGTGAAACCATCACCGGCAGTTTTGGCGTGCTGGCAGGGCTTAACCAGATCGCTGACCACAGCTTCGCCTGGACTATCGATCCGCTTCAGATAGTACCCGCATCCGCTACGTCCTACAGTGATCCCAACCTGACGCTCAGCCTTTACTCCGGCCTTATACTCGGAATTAATACGCTGGAAGACAGCAGGACAATCACGTTCCAGACACGCGCTGAAAGCAGCGTTGATGTATCGCTGGTGGAATCCGGCGCGCCGTTTGACATCAGCAATACGGTGCAGGTTATCGATTTCGGTACGCTTGTCTCTGGTGAGCAGCGCGGTTTCGATGTGGTCGTGCGCAGCAATAACGGCTACCGCGTCACCATGCAGTCGGAAAATCGCCAGCGCATGATCCATGAACGTGCGCCCGCCATTCCCGACACCGTCAACTACACCGTCACGCTGAACGGCGCTGAAATCGATCTTGCCTCCGGTATTGCCGCCGAAGCAGTGAATGGCACCGGAATAACACCCGCAACCGGCAACCGCTTTCCCATAGAATTCACCATCGGAAACCTCACCGGCAGTGAAGCCGGTGATACTTATTCCGATGTGATTACCGTCGAGGTCACGGCTAATTGATGTTATAAATTAACCTGAGTTTTGGATAAGGAAAGGAATAAGTATTTGTTTTTCCTTGTTATGCCAGCGTAATCTGGCATCCAGCAAGAGCGCCGTCTGGCGCGATATATTAAAGATGGATGCCAGATAACTCTTTGATTTTCCAGTGGTGCCCCGGGTCGGACTCGAACCGACACATCCTTGCGGATACAAGATTTTGAGTCTAGCGCGTCTACCAGTTCCACCACCAGGGCACTATGAACGCTTATAAAGATAAAAAGCCGCGCGTCAATGCCTCCCGCAGATTATTATTGCCTGAATACAGGTTTCAGGACACAAATTCTGGCATGAAAATCCCACAGGTTACTTATGATCCGGGCGTCCTGTTCGCGCTGGCCAACGTGTTTGCAATGTTCCAGTCCGGCAGCATGCTGGCCATCGCCATCACGCTATGCGCGGCGGCGCTCGCCATCATATCCGGAGTTATTTTTTCCAATATTCAGGATTATAAGAGAAAAGGAACGGCATTATGGCCCGCCTCCAAACTGCTTAAAGGCTTCATTTCAAACCAGCCGCCTTCCCTTTTCATCAATGCGTGCGGGATTCTGATCGCAGGCCTCGTTTCCCTCCAGGCAGGCGCTATTTTACCGGGCATCGCAGGGCTGGCGTTCGCCTGCGGGAATTTCATGGCGGCAAGCAGGCGCGCAACGCAATTGCAGCTCAACATGCAGGCCGGAAGATGGGTAAGAACGCTCACGCATCCGACCGTCTATTTCGGCGTAGGCTATGCCGCCATCGGGCTGATGGCCGGCGGCGGCATGGAGCTTCTTGAAGACCCATCCGGCAATATGCCCGCGCTTACTGCAACCCTTCTCGGAATCGGGGCAACAACCTTTTCATCCGCCGGACTGTTGTCCGGCATATTTTCCAATCCCGCCACCCCGTTCATGATCATCGTTGCAGGTACGGCTTTCAACATTGCCTCCGGAATCGCAAGTGGCAATATGCTGGGCTCCATCAATAATTTCTTTTCCCTGTGCGGCGCGCTCCGCCTCGCGTGGCTTGCAGAGGACGCCTATAAAGCGAAAGGCCTGCCGCAGGAATCAAAAATGGAGAAGCGAATCCTTCTCCCCATGCTGGCGCTGCGTTCTTTTGTCAGGAATTCATAAGCTCCAGCCATTGGTAAGCGGGTAACGGCGGTCGCGGCCGAAGGACATGGTCGTTATCTTCACGCCCGGAGGGGCCTGACGGCGCTTGTATTCGGAACGGTATAGCATCCGGGACACTTTCTCCACCGTCTCGCGCTCATACCCGGCCGCGATGATTTCACTCACCGGCATCTGCTCCTCGATAAGCCGTTCGAGGATTGCGTCCAGTATATCGTAAGGCGGCAGGCTGTCCTGATCCGTCTGGTTGGGCTTGAGCTCGGCGGACGGCGCACGGGTCAGAACGCGCTCCGGGATCACCTCGCGCTGCCGGTTACGCCATCTGGCAAGCGCGTACACTTCCATCTTATACACATCCTTCAGCACGTTGAACCCGCCGCACATGTCGCCGTAAAGCGTCGCGTACCCCACCGACATTTCCGACTTGTTGCCCGTTGTAAGCAACATCTTGTTAAACTTGTTGCTGACCGCCATGAGGATATTGCCGCGCAGGCGCGACTGGATGTTTTCCTCCGTCACATCCGGCTTCCCACCCGCGAACAGGGGCGCAAGAAGCTCATCAAACACCAGCATGGCCTGCGAGATGGGAACGATATCCAGCCTGATATCAAGCGCCCTTGCGCATGCGGCGGCGTCTTCAAGGCTCGCGCGCGAAGTATAGGGCGAAGGCATCATGAGCGCATGCACGCGTTCCCTGCCCAGCGCATCGACCGCAACCGCTGCGGTGAGCGCCGAATCGATGCCGCCGGAAAGCCCCAGAACCACGCCCGGGAAACGGTTCTTTTCCACATAATCGCGCAATCCCAGCGTCAGCGCGTTATAGATGAGCTCATCTTCACCTCTTTTTTCCCCCCTCGCCTCACCTTTCGCACCGCATTCCAGGCGCTTGCCGCCTGCATCCCAGGTTACGATCGCAAAATCCTCCCTGAAGCTATCCAGCTGCCCCTGCACAATCCCATCCGCCGACATGACGAACGAGCTGCCGTCAAACACCAGTTCATCCTGCCCGCCGATCTGGTTGACATATATAAGCGGAAGCCCGGTTTCCGACACGCGCTGTTTCGCCTGCGCAATGCGTACGTCATGCTTTTTCACGTCAAACGGCGAGGCGTTGATGGACACAAGCAGTTCCGCGCCATGCATGCTTAAATTCCGGGCGACATCATCGCTCCACATATCCTCGCATATCAGGAGCCCGAGCTTCATCCCGCGCCATGACAGAGGCGCAGGAAAGATTCCTTCCTTAAATACCCGCCTTTCGTCAAACACGCCGTAATTGGGCAGGTGATGCTTGTACTGGCGATGGACGACCTGGCCGTTTTCAAACAGGAAAGCCGCGTTATACAATGCCCCATCCTCATTCCACAATCCTCCGCAGAGCAGGGCCGCGCCTTTTTTCGTAAGGCTTGCAAGCCCGGAAACCGCTTGCATGGCGGCTTGCCGGAAGCTCTTGCGCAGCACCAGATCCTCGGGCGGATAACCGGTGATGCACATCTCGGAGCAGATCAGCAGATCGGCCTTCTGCTTCGATGCCTGCCTGTGCAGCGCGGCGATTCTTTCCATATTGCCCGCGATGTCGCCTACGGTAAAATTGGATTGGGCTATGGCAATTTTCATCACCTACCTATGATTTCGTATAACTGAATGTATGCAGCACGCGGTGGAAGACCGGCGCGAGCAGGATACCCGTAAGGCCAATCAGCACCAGCCCGCTATAAAGCGCGTAAAAAGACGCGAACAGCTTGCCGCCGAACGTCTTCATCGGATCGACCGGCCCCATGCCGCCCAGAATCATCGAAGCGTTGAGCAGCGCGTCTATCCACGGCAGGCGCTCAAGAAAATGATACCCGCAGACCCCGATGAAAAGCGAAACGGACACCACGCCTCCGGCATACAAGCCGCTTTTCAGCAGGCGACGGTAGAACTGGGGTCGGCCTAGGGGTGCCTGATCGCGTCGTTCAAACATATTTCAGATGAAATGTTACTGAAATTCATATTACAATGCATTCGTAAGTTCCGGCAATACCTGAAACAAATCACCTACCAGGCCATAATCGGCGATTTCGAATATCGGCGCGTTTTCATCCTTGTTGATGGCGACTATCACCTTGCTGTCCTTCATCCCCGCAAGATGCTGGATTGCCCCGGAAATTCCCACTGCGATGTAGAGCTCCGGCGCGATGATTTTCCCTGTCTGCCCAACCTGCGCGTCGTTCGAAATATAACCGGCGTCCACCGCCGCGCGCGACGAGCCTACCGCCGCGCCGAGCTTGTCAGCCAGTTTCCCGATAAGAGCAAAATTTTCCTTTGACGCCAGCCCGCGCCCGCCGGAAACCACTACGCGCGCAGCGGTTAAATCGGGGCGTTCCGCTTTGACTTCTTCCCTGGAGACAAACTGCGACAACCCGCTGCCGCCTTTGCCAGATATGGCTTCCACCGCCGCACTTCCGCCTTCCAGAGGCGCCGCGTCAAATCCCGTCTGGCGCACGGTGAGAATTTTTATTTTATCTTTCGATTGCACCGTTTCAATCGCGTTTCCCGCATAGATGGGATGTCTGAAAGTATCGGGCGAAATCACCGCAATGACTTCGGAAATCTGGGCAACGTCAAGTAAAGCCGCCACACGCGGCAGGAAATCTTTCCCTGCCGAATTGGCGGCGGCCAGTATATGCGAATAATTCCCAGCAATGCCCGCAACAAGCGTGGCCATGTTTTCCGCCAGCGCATGTTCATACGCCGCATCGTCAGCAACAAGCACCCCCTGCACGCCTGCAATTTTAGCCGCTTCCGCCGCCACTGCGCCGCAACCTTTTCCTGCAACCAGCACATGAATATCGCCGCCAATCCGTTTCGCGGCAGTGACCACATGCAGGGTGGCTTTGGCGAGTTTGCCGTTATCATGCGAGGCAACGACCAGAATGTTCATATCACCTTCGCTTCGTTTTTCAGTTTATCCACGAGCTCAGCCACAGTCTTCACTTTCACGCCGCCCTTACGCTTCGGCGGCTCCTCAACCTTGAGCACCGCAATCCTTGGCGCAAGATCGACGCCCAGTTCACTTGCCGCTTTCTTTGCAATCGGTTTGCTGCGCGCCTTCATGATATTGGGCAGCGTCGGGTAGCGCGGCTCATTAAGGCGGAGATCCGTGGTCACCAGCGCAGGCAGCTTGAGCTGCACTGTCATATGGCCGCCGTCAATCTCGCGTATCACAACAGCGTGGCCATCCGCAATTTCCAGCTTCGAGGCGAATGTCCCCTGCCCCCAGTCCAGCAACGCCGCAAGCATCTGCCCGGTCTGATTGGCATCGTCGTCAATCGCCTGCTTTCCCGTAATGATAAGATCGGGCTTTTCCTCATCCGCCACGACTTTAAGCAGCTTCGCCGCATGCAGGGATTGAATGGCGGAATCCAGCGCAATATGAATGGCGCGATCCGCGCCGATGGCAAGCCCGGCGCGCAGCGTTTCCTGCACGGTATCCGGCCCGATGGACACAATCACCACTTCCCTGGCGACGCCCTTTTCCTTGAGGCGCACGGCTTCTTCGAGTGCGATCTCGTCGAAAGGGTTCATCGACATTTTGACATTCGCAGTTTCCACCCCGCTGCCATCCGCCTTCACGCGGACTTTCACGTTGAAATCAACGACACGCTTTATAGGGACGAGTATTTTCATAGTATGGTTGTATAACAGGATTATTAAGAGGCTGGCAAGTATGAGGTTAAGACTCAGCGATTGGGCAACCTTGTAGTAAGGCTACGAATAGCACCTTCGTTAATATTACTACGTTCACTTGGTGTAAGAAGAGTATCTGTATAATTAGCAGTTCCATAAGAGGCAGCTAACTTCTCGAAATGTTCTAGTAAAATTCCAATTTCTTTTATTATGGCACTATCTCCGAGTGTTATATTTGCATTTCCACTTTTTTCAGCCGCTTGCTTGCTTTCCGTGACACTCGCAATTGGATCAATCCCTTCATGATTGGCTGTTTTTAGGGCTTCCAAAAGTTCGATTGGAGAATACTCAACAAGTATCGCCTTGCTTATTGCGCTGAATACCTCAGGGTTATGACTCCTCACGGATGCCATAAGCATGTTATTTCCATACATATCCGGCTCTAATAACTGCCGCGCCAGCAAATCCTGCAATTTAGGAGTACGATATCCTTTCAGTAGCGCATCCACTATTTCCGCATTACCGCCGATTACCGCCCTTTGCAGTAAAGTAGAACCATCTGTGTCTTTCTCTTCCAACTGCCGTACCAGCAAATCCTGCAATTTAGGAGTACGATATCCTTTCAGTAGCGCATCCACTATTTCCGCATTACCGCCGATTACCGCCCTTTGCAGTAAAGTAGAATTTTTCGAATCTTTCGCTGCCAATTGTAGTTTGAGAACTCCATCCATTTCAAGTTTTATGGATTTGCCTAATAATAAATCAATCATATCAGAATTTTTACCGTCTACAGCTGCCCCTAGCAGGTCGGGCTGCTTCGGATCGCCCTTTAAATGTCCCTTTAATGTTTCCTGAAGGCCGTGTTTCTCATATATATCTATTAACAACTTAGCCATATCCGTATTACCACTTTTTAGAGCCCTTATAAGGACGGAAGGCTTACTCTGAGATCTCATCGTCAGTTGTTCTTTTATTTCCTCAAGCGGAAAATCTCTGAAGAAATCTGATACTGCTTTTACCATCTTTATATTGCCGGATGAAACCGCGCTACTAAGAGGGTTAAATCCCTTACGAGTCTTTAGTTCTAAAACAATGGAATGATCATCCAGATGTGCGGCAAATAAATCTATTACTCTGCGAAATATGTCAACCTCACCAGTCTTTATCGCCACTTTGATAAGGCTGCGTCCTTTTTCGTCTGAATGCGTTAATAACTTCTTTTTATTTTCCGGCGTGACTTTTTCATTTTCCGGTGTAACTCTTTCAGATGTATCAGGAGGATCATTAAATATTTCAGCTTCATACAGGCTTAATAAATTTTTCGCCCGCACATTCCGCTCCTCTCTGGAGGGAATTGCAAACGGGCTGCCTTCCCACGGAAAATATGAAATACTCAATATACGATTTAACTCTGTATGTTTATGTTTCGTATCCGCTATCCAGTCATTTATATTATTCCTATTCAGATTTATGAACATCTTGATAGCCTCAATTCCAAGATACACCTTATCCCCATCCTTAGCAGCCCCCTGATGACGTCCCGCGCCTGATTTGTCCACGATATACTGTGAACCATCATCTCCTTTCTCAATATAATTTAATACCAGCTGATGAAGTATTTCGGCTGTAGGATGGCGATCTGATGGGATCAATCTTGGCATGAAAAAACTTTATATATTAAAGGTAGCCTAACTACTATAACAAACGAACGTTAAATTATTATTACAGTCACCACCAAAATTACTGGGCATAATCGCGGACTAAAATATAATAATATTATTATTCAGCAGGATATACTTAATATGTGAGAGCCCCCAGCATCTAAGCATTGTAAACAATCAAAACTCTTACTCAAATCTCCTTAAGACAAGTTCTTTGGAAATCTCTCTGGATTAATCGCCGGAATCTTGTTAATCCTCTTTCTAACATTCATCCTTAGCAGACAATGACCAGTAAATTGAAAAGACTTAGCGGAAACCTCGCCGTGCTCGACGTGGGCAGCACCAAGGTTGTCTGCTTCATCGCAAAGCTTGGCACCGACGGCACCGTGGAAGTAAGCGGCATCGGCCACCAGCTGTCCAAGGGCATCCGCAGCGGCCATATCATCGACATCGTGGAGGCGGAAACCTCGATACTGGCAGCCGTGCACGCCGCCGAGCAGATGGCGGAGGAAACCATAGAGAACGTCGTGGTGAGCCTGGGCGGCGCAGGGATTGCCTCGCATAACCTGAAAGTGGAGATGACCGTCTCCGGCGATACGGTGTCCGAACGCGACATGGAGGATATCCTGCAGGAAGGACGCGCAAACGTCGAGAATGACGAACACGAAATCATCCATTGCTTTCCCGTGAGTTACGCGCTGGACGACGTCAGGAGTATCAACGACCCGCGCGGCATGATCGGCGAGAAACTGAGCGCGGATCTGCACATCATCACCGCGCCCGCCACCATGATACGCAATATTTCCAACTGCCTGGCCAACTGCCACCTGAATGTCGCCGATTTTGTGGTTTCGCCCTATGCCTCCGGCCTTGCCTGCCTTGAGCCGGATGAAACGCAGCTCGGCGTCACCCTTATCGACATGGGAGGGGGCATCACCAGCATGGCGGTGTTCGCGGGCGGCAGGAATATCTATACCGACGTCGCGCCCATTGGCGGCACGCATGTGACGAGCGATCTGGCGAAGGGTCTCTCCACTTCCATCGCCCATGCGGAGCGCCTCAAGACCCTGCACGGCAGCGCCATCCCGACATCTTCCGATGACCAGACGATGATCGACGTTCCGCCGCTCGGCGAAGAATACGAAGACGGCGGCAATATGATACCGCGCTCGATCATGGTAGGCATCATCCGGCCACGCCTGGAGGAAATATTCGAGATGATACGCAACAAGCTGGAGATGGCGGGACTTGATGAGATAGCAGGAAGGCGCGTGGTGCTGACCGGCGGGGCAAGCCAGTTGCTCGGCATGCGCGAAATCGCTACCCGCGTGCTCGGCAAGCAGGTAAGACAGGTCAAGCCGCGCGCGATAAACGGCCTCGCCGAAGCGGTGAGCGGGGCGGCGTTTTCCACTTCCATCGGCATGATGGAATTCGCGCGACGCAACACGCTGGAGAAAATCCATTCCGACAGCGCGCGGCGTAAGCCCCTGCCTTTTGATTTGAAGAATATCATCCAGTGGTTTAAGGATAATTTTTAAAGAGTTGAGTGGGCAGAGTTGAAAGTCGAATATATCTTCGCTCAACTCTCGTCACCCAGCTCTCAACTCTGATCGTTATGCTTACAGAAGAACAATTACGCCGCTACGCCAGAAACATCTCCCTTGCAGGAATCGGCAGGGAGGGGCAGGAAAAACTACAGCACGCGCACGTGCTGGTTATCGGCGCGGGCGGGCTGGGCTCGCCGGTGATTTCCTGTCTGGCGGCAGCTGGCATCGGTCACATAGGTATCGTGGATTATGATCGCGTCGAACTCTCCAACCTGCAGCGTCAGACGCTCTTTGAAACCGGGGACATCAACCGCCTGAAGGTGGAGGCAGCCAGGGACCGTGTATATGAGATGAACCCGGAAGTGAATGTAACCCTATATCCGCAGAAAATAGATACCTCGAATGCTACAGCTATCATACGGAATTACGATATCGTGGCCGACGGCAGCGACAACTTCGCCACGCGCTTCGCGGTAAACGCCGCCTGCCGCCACGGGCGCAAACCCCTCGTATCAGGCGCGGTAAGGGGGTATGAAGGGCAGGTTATGGCGTTCAAATCCTATCTCGGCGGCGCATATCCCTGTTACCGCTGTTTTGTGGGCAGCAATCCCGGCGATGAGCGCGGTTGCCGCGATGTCGGCGTGCTGGGCGCTCTCACCGGGACGATCGGCAGCATGCAGGCGATGGAAGTAATAAAGGAGCTGCTCGGTATCGGCGAATCGCTTGCAGGCAACGTATTGCTGCTCGATGCCCTTACCTTCACCGTACGGAAAACACGCATCATACGCGATTCGGAATGCGAATGCTGCAGCGGCTAGAATCATCTCAGCAGATAAAAATACATTCCGTCATTGCGAGCAACTATCGGGAGCGAAGCAATCCAGAACCCTATCTTATTGAAAGAACCGGATTGCTTCTTCGGCCTGCGGCCGTCCTCGCAATGACGGAAAACGTATGGTTATTTATCGTGGGGAAGATTTCACGTAATGAAATCGGGGGCAGCGCGCCCCATAATTAACTCTACCCATCTTCAAAATGCAGTAGCAGCCCACCCCCCACCATAAGGGCAATCGTCGCGGGCGCCCATGCGGCAAGTATCACCGGTATCTCGCCGGACTGCCCGAACGCATACACCAGGTTGGTGAGGAAATGCACGAGGAACCCCATCACCACCCCGGCAACGATGAGCAGCGTTACTCCGCCGCGCCGCGGCAGACGCAACGAAAACACCGCCGCCACCAGAATCATCGCGCAGAGCAATATGGGGCTGGAAAGCAGGGCATGCCAGTACATGCGGTGGTGTATCGCCGAAAAACCCGCTTTCTCAAGCGTCCGGATGAACGCCGGAAGCCGCCAGAAGGAAAGCGTCACTGGCGAAGCGAAGCTGTTTTGTATCTGGCCCATGGTAAGATCGGTCTTAAGCAGCACATCGTCCGCATGGGTAGGCACATGCCCCGGTTCATTGATGATGACATCGTGCAGATGCCACTGTTTCTTCTCCAGAGTGGCATAGGCGGCATCCAGGCGGCCTATGAATTTACTGTTATCCCCCAGGCTGAACACAATCACTTCCGACAGCTTCATGCCGTCCTGTTCCACCTTGGTGGCATGGAATATATGCTCTTTCACCTTTCCACCGTCATGCTCCACCTGCCGGATCCAGAGTCCCGTGGAAGACACGGAAAGCATGCTGGTTTTACCGGTGATATACTCTGCCTCGAGCTGCTCAAAGCGCGAAAGCATGGCTGCGGATATCGGATTGAAAACGGTCACGAAGACTATGCCTATGAAGAGCACAAGAATGAGCGCGGGCATGAGGAACTGCCAGACGGAGACGCCCGCCGCCCTTGTCACCACAAGCTCATTGGTTCTTGTGAGGCCGGTGAGCGCCACCATCCCCCCAATCAGGATCGCGAAAGGCAGGATCTGTATCCCGGTCTCCGGCAATTTGAGAAAAAGCATTTCCATGATGACCGCTGCGCTCGCTTTCACATCGGCAGTGCGCCGTATCAGCTCGACCAGATCGCCAAGCGCCACGATCACCAGCATGCCTGCGAAAGCCAGCGCAATGCTGTTCAGAAATTTTCTGCCTATGTACATGGACAGGGTAAAGGTAAGGCGCATCATGGCGAATATACACTTCAGTCAACTATCCCTGCGTTATAGTGGCAAAACAACAGTGATGCAAGCGGAGGGGTAAGAAATCAGGAAGCCGGGAAATTAAGTTCTCGTATTCCTGACTTCCACTATCTTCTACCTATCCTTGTTCTCACAGCAGGTAAACGCGATTGCCAGATGGCACAAAGGACGGTGCGCGAGGAAATAATTACGGTTGTTATAGGTGTGATCCAGATAGACGCAGTTGGTCGCCCCCGCCCTTGACAGCATTCCCCAGGTATCGTCCGGCCAGGAGGTGTTGCCGTTTACCTTTATGCGCCCGCTCCAGGGCGATCCGTCATCCATCTTGTTGTCGATCGCGCGCGCCTCAAGCGGAGACAGGGCGCCCGTATTTTCCTTGATCCTTTCCTTGTGCACGCCGGCAATCCGCGTGACTTCAAAATAATTGCCATAAGGTAGCCTCGGCTCAGGCGAAGGCTGCATCTCGTCGGAATTCCATACCGTGATATAGACGCCGTCATCAATAGGAGACACCGGCAGATAAGGAGCCATCGTCACGCTGACCTTATCAAGGCGTTCATCCGCGAGCCTGCTGTCGGCGGTGTAATTCCCGGAGATGAACCCGGCGCTTGCAAGCTGCGCCCAGAACAACGCGGTTTCACACCCTATGTGATACTGCCAGCCCGGATTGCACGGAGATATCTTCCCATCGCCGTCGCTATGGCTCGGCGTGCCATCCCCCGTCACCAGTCCTTCGCGCTCCGCCTTGGCGGCCAGAAGATCTCCCGGCAAGCCTTCATACTTCTCATAAAATTGGGCAATGGCTTCATCAAAATGCGCTATCTGGCTCATCTGCGCCCTGAGTTTCGATATTTTTATAACTTCCGCGCCGCAGAACACCAGTCCTATGCAAAGGCCAACGATGATAAACCCCAGCGCCACTTCCGCAAAAGTAAGCAGGAATCCGACTTTTTTAGTTTTTTGAACTGCAACCTCTGAGGCCATAGGATCATGGGTAAAAATATCCAACTTTTTATTATAACACGATTTCCGGAAAATACTTGAATTAAATCACAGGTTAATATTTCATTAATGCATTGCATATAATAAATATTTCCCCTTAATAGAATCCTTTTATTCTCTATCGCCAGGCTGGCCAAGGTATTCATTGTGTATTTTCATGATATCCGGTAATCAGTAGACCAGAATGCATAACACCATCAGGACATGCTCTGAAAAACTATGGAACATATCACTTTATCCGGCCCGGAATTTGCGCCTTCTTCGGGTAAGCCCAAACATCTTATTATCATGCTGCATGGATACGGCGCCGACGGAAACGATCTCATAAGCCTTGCCCCCATGCTCGCGAAGACATTGCCGCATGCCCATTTTATCGCGCCCTACGCTCCCTACCCTTGCGAAATCTCCCCCTTCGGCCGCCAATGGTTCTCCCTGCGCGACTGGTCGCCTAAAACCATGCTCAAGGGCGCGCAGGAAGTCATGCCGTTCTTAAATCTCTTCCTTAATTCGCAATTGAAGCGCTTTGATCTGGATGACAGCAAGCTGGCTTTCATCGGTTTTTCGCAAGGCACGATGATGGCGCTTTACACAGCGCTGCGCCGCCCGGAGGCATGCGCGGCTGTCGCCGGCTTTTCCGGATCGCTTATCGGCGAGGAAGGCATCATCAGCAAACCTCCGGTCTGCCTCGTGCACGGCGATCAGGATAATATCGTGCCCTTCGGCGCAATGGCGCTCGCGGAAGCGGCGCTGAAGCATGAGGGCATTGAAGTAGAAGCCCACAGGCGGCCTGGTCTGGGACACGGAATCGATCCCGAAGGCATGGATATCGTAAGCGCATTCCTGAAGGCAAAACTTGCATGAGCTATCCCGGTTCCTATCCCGCAACACGCCTTAGGCGCAACCGCAAATCCGCCTGGATGCGCGCTTTGGTTTCGGAGCATCACCTCTGCGCGCAGGATCTTATCTGGCCGGTATTCGTGCAGGAAGGGAAAAACAGGCGGACGGAGATTGCGGCGATGCCCGGCGTCTTCCGTCTCTCGATTGACAGATTGCTAACGGAAGCAAAGCGGGCCAATGCGTTCGGCATCCCGGCGATTGCGATCTTTCCGGTCATCGATCAGAAACTGAAATCCGCGAATGCGGAAGAATCCTATAATAAAGACAATCTTGTATGCCGCGCCACAAGCGTGGTGAAATCCGCGCTGCCCGAACTGGGAATCATATGCGATGTCGCGCTCGATCCCTACACCACGCACGGCCATGACGGCATTGTGAAAAATGGAGACGTCGACAATGACCGCACTATCGAAGTGCTATGCAAACAGGCCGTGGCGCAAGCAAAGGCAGGCTGCGACATCGTAGCGCCTTCCGACATGATGGACGGCCGCATCGGGGTCATACGCGCTGCGCTCGATAAGGCGGGTTTGCAGAATGTCGGCATCCTTTCCTACGCGGCTAAATACGCGTCGGCCTTTTACGGGCCGTTTCGCGAAGCCGTCGGCTCCGCCGCCAACCTTGGCAAGGCGGGGAAGCGTACCTACCAGATGGACCCGGCCAATTCCGACGAGGCGTTGCGAGAAGTTTCCCTTGACATTCGGGAAGGAGCAGACATGGTGATGGTGAAACCCGGCATGCCCTATCTCGACATCATCCGCCGCGTGAAGGAAAAATTCGCGGTTCCGGTGCTTGCCTACCAGGTGAGCGGCGAATATGCCATGCTGAAAGCCGCTGCGGATAATGGCTGGCTTGATTTCGACAAAGTGATGATGGAAAGCCTGCTTGCCTTCAAGCGTGCCGGTGCCAGCGCGATTTTTACTTATGCCGCGCTGGAGATGGCGGAAAGATTAGGGAACAGGGAATAGGGACAAGGAATATAAAACCCTTTTCCCCACTCCCTACATAAACTGCTCTTTTATAATCCGCTCTTCGAGATTATGTTCCGCGTCGAACAATAAATTGATCCTGGTTTTCTGATCCTCATGCACGGCAACTGAAACCACGTCGCGCACTTCGGTAAAGTCGGCAACCGCGTTGACCGGACGCTTTGCGGGATCAAGATTTTCAAACATGACCGAGGAGTTATGATGCAGCAGCGCGCCCCGCCAGCGGCGCGGACGCAACGGCGACAACGGAGTAAGCGCCAGTATGTTGGCCCCCAGCGGTATGATCTGCCCGCCCGCTGAACTGTTATAGGCCGTGCTGCCTGCCGGAGTGGAAACCAGTATACCGTCCGCGATCATTTCGGCGATCCGCACTACGTGATCCACCGTTATCCGAAGCTTCGCGGCTTGCCTGCTCTGGCGGAAAATGGATACTTCGTTGATAGCCAGCATTTCATAGGTCTTGCCCTGGACATTGCGGGCATACATGCTGAGCGGGTGCAGTATGTGGCTGCGCGCTTCCTGAATCCTCTGAATAAGATTGCTGGAAGAATAGGTATTCATCAGAAAGCCGACCGTGCCGCAATTCATCCCGTAAAAAGGTATGTTGCGCGCCATATACTGGTGCATGGTCTGGAGCATGAAGCCATCCCCGCCCAGCACTACTATGACATCCGCGGTACTGCCGGAAGCTCCGCGCCGTTTCTGCGTCACATCGACGAGCTTATACTGGCTGGCGATTTCAAGATACGCTTCCTGAGCTACCTTGGTGGTATCAGCCACACAGGCTATCTGCAACGGTTCATTCATATGTCGTCTATGCATTGGGTATTTACAGACAACCTACCACATAATTCTTATAAATCATGCATTATCTGCTGGCGGCAGTGAAACGGCAATAACTGAAGCCTTCAGTCCACCCGTTCTTATATTGCTCGTTGTCCATCATTTCAGGACGCCGCTTGTAGCCATAAACCGCACGGTACATATAACCGCTGTCCTGCGCCGAAAGGCCGGTGTCGCATCCGTCTTCCCATCCGGCCGTGTATTCAGGCGGCCCTTCCGGCCGTGACCACCACAATTCCACCGGCCTGCATCCGGAGAGACACAACAACACTATCAACAGCAATTTTCGGTTCAGAACACGTCCTCCTTAAGATACACCCTAGTCCAGCAAAGATGCGGCGCTGAAACGACAGTAGCTGAATCCTTCATTCCACCCGTTCTTATACTGCTCGTTGTCCACCATTTCGGGACGCCGCTTGTAGCCATAAACCGCGCGGTACATATAACCGCTGTCCTGCGCCGAAAGGCCGGTGTCGCATCCGTCTTCCCATCCCAGCCTGAATTCCGGCGGTCCTTCCGGTTCGGAAAACCACAATTCCACCGGCCTGCATCCGCAGATGCAAAGAAAAACGAGTATCAGCAGCTTCTTCTTCAAATATGCCTCTTCCGGCCTATTCCATGTGTCTTGCCAACATCGCACGCATAAGATTTATACTGGCAGATCAAATCATGATTTGCCAAACCACGCATTACCTTAGTATAGTAAGGCGCTAATATGATATTAACATATTTAATCATTGAACAAAATCTTAATTTGCCGCATAATTCACATGGTTTCTGCAGCAACGCCGTGCGGCTCGAAGCAACTGAAGAGTCAAGGAATTAAGGCCAGGATATGCCCTATTACAGATATGCCGCTGTTAATGAAATAGGACGGACGATAAAAGGCGTAGTGACGGCGGAAAATGATGTGGATCTTGAGGATCGCCTCAAACAGATAGGCCTCGATCTGGTCCATTTCAAAGAGCTGCGCGAGAAAAAAGGCAGCAGTTCCGGCAAAGTAAAAATCCAGGATATGATCGTGTGCTGCCTGCACCTGGAGCAGTTGGGGCGCGCCGGCGTATCGCTTCTTGACGCCATAGCGGATGTGCGCGACACAACGGACTCCAATACCTTGAAGAATGTCATGACCGGGGTGCACGAATACGTAAAGAATGGCGAAGTGCTATCCAAAGCGTTAGCCCATTATCCGCACATTTTTAACGAAGTATTTGTCGGGTTGATCGCTTCCGGTGAAAAGACCGGAAACTTTTCCGAGTCGTTCCTGCACATCGCCGAGCATCTGAAATGGACGAACGACCTGCGCCGGAAAGTAAAAAAGGCGATACGCTATCCTATTGCCCTATTGCTCGTCATGAGCGGCGTAATCACGGCGCTTATGACCTTCGTGGTGCCCAAACTCATCGCTTTCATGACAGCGCAAGGGTTTGTTCTTCCCCTGCACACGCGGGCGCTTATCGCGGTTTCGGACGCGTTCGTTAATTACTGGTATATCATCTTCGGCCTGCCGATCATAGGCATTATCACTTTCGCCATCTTCTACCGCACCTCGGAAGATTTCGCCTACCGGGTGGATGGCTTTATTCTGAAGCTTCCTATACTGGGAGAGGTCAGCCGTAAGATAAACCTTGCGCGTTTCACCCACTTCTTCTCGGTGCTGTTCAATAGCGGCATAGGGATACTTGAATCGCTGCAGGCCGCCAAGAACGTGGTGGCAAACAGGGTATTGAAGGAATCCATCGACACCATGACCCGCAGCGTGTCGGAAGGCATGTCCCTTACCTCTTCCATGCGCATGTCGAACCAGTTTCCAAGCCTGGTGGTGCGCATGTTCAAAATCGGGGAAGATAGCGGCAACATGTCTGAATCGCTTGCAAATATCAATTTCTTCTATGAGCGTGAAATAAATGACGCCGTCGAAAACGTGGTGGGCATGATTCAGCCCGTGCTTACCATCGTGATGGGCGCGCTTATATTCTGGGTCATCGCTGCGGTGTTCGGCCCGCTATATCAATCCTTCAGTAAAATGAATCTGTAATGGCAGCGCGCTCGAAAACATCAAAAAGCAAATCATCCGGCCGCGGGCATTTCGTTCTCATGATAGGGGATGAAGGCGCTGTCCTGGTGCAGATACAAAGCGGCGCTGTCGTAAGGAGACTGTTTGCGCAATCTCCCGATCCGGTGAACGTGAAAGGATTCGAGGAGGCGCTCTCGAATTCCCCCAACGTGCCCATCACTCTCTTGTTTGATATAATGGATCAGTCCTATGTCCGCCAGACCTTGCCACCTGTTTCTTCATTCAGCGTCGGAAAAATTATAAACCGCAGGCTGACGAAGGACTTCTCGCCGGACGATATCAAGGGGTTCATTATTCTGGATCGGGAAAAGACTGGTCGCAAGGACTGGAATTACATGATGGTATCGCTGGCCAATACCCAGATACTTCAGAAATGGATAGCGTTCGCCACGGAACGCGCCAACCCGTTCAATGGCATGGGACTGTTGCCGCTTGAAGCTCAGAACTTCATGAAAGCCATTAGAAAGTCCCTCCTCAAAAGCACCGGTAAGGATGCGTCGCCGCTCGAATGGCAAATACTGGTCAGCCACCATAAGGTAGGCGGTTTCAGGCAAATTGTCATGCGTGGCGATAAATTGGTATTCACACGCATGGCACAGCCGTTCGGCGATCCCACGCCCGGTGTGATGGCGGGCAACATCGAGCAAGAAATTATCAATACCATGGAATACCTGAAGCGGCTCGGCCTGCAGGATCAGTCGCAGACTTCGATAACCATTATTTGCGGCGATGAAATCAAGCAGGTGCTTGATCCGAGAAATATCAAATCCGGCGAACATCATATTTTCACGCCCTATGAAATCGCCAGCCTGCTATCTCTCACTGAGGCGGCGCAGGTGGGCGATAATTTTGGCGATGTCGTTATTTCATCTTATATCGTAAAACAACGCAAACTTATACTTCCCCTATATACCAATTATACCAAGAAGCTCCGCTGGATGGCTCTTGCCGTAAAATCTGTGAAACTTTCCGGCATCCTGGGGACATTGGCCGCTCTGGCCTGGATCGGCGTGAGTGTGGTAGGCATAGCCAGCGCAAAGCAGGCCATAGACTCTCTGGAAACCAAGCATAAAACGCTGAATGCAGATTTGGCCAAAATCAAGGCGAGGGCAGAAACGCTACCCAAAAACGTAAGCCTCTATAGCGACATCATGATCATGACGCAGCTTATCAATAAAAAGGAACTGGATGTTCTGTCACTGGTGGAAAATCTATCCGCAAGCATAGAGACATTCGCGCTTGCAAACAGCTTCCACTGGAGCCTGATTGATCCGCTGGCAGTCACAAAAGCCACGGATAAACGCCAGGTGCAGGCCGAGATAGAACTGCATATGACCACGCCGCCGTCACAACTGTCCCAGGAAAAACTCGCTGAAGACGTGCAGGAATTTACGAGGCGTATGAAAAATCATTTTTCCGCTTATAACATAACCTACTCCGATCTGCCGGGCATAATATCGGAAAATAAGGATATCAGAGCAGTTCTAAGCGACGACACAAAAGCAAATTCCGCCAATACGCAGAGCGACATCATAAAAGTAACTATGGCTGGCCCGAATCTGGATAAAAATTCCACCAAAGCAGCGGGCAGATGATATGTTGACAATATCAAAAGAAAAATTACTGAAAAAGCTGCTGGTAAAAAGCGCCGTTATCGTTTCGCTGGCGCTTGCCATCTTGATTTCCGCGGCATTCTACCTGTCTAACTATAATGACAGTATGGAGGCGGAACAATCCTTGAAGCAGGGACAGAATAATACGATAAGTTCCGAATACAGAGAAATTGAAACGAATCTCGGCCTGCAGAATGAGGTGGCGAAGTACCACGATAATTATGTGAAGGACCATAACGAGAATTTCACCATTAACCGTGAAACGGTGACCGAACTGCTTTCGTCTTTACGCAAAATCCATCATTTATCCAACAACATAGAAGTTACCGTATCTCCCATAGCGGATGTAAGCGAGAATACATTTACCATAAAAAGCGGCAAGGCTGTCAAAAGCACGGTACACATCACCTTCGGCGCCCTTTCGGATAATTCGGTATATAATCTCATCCACGATCTGCAACACAAACTGCCCGGCATCGTAATGATTTCCGAACTTAAAATAGTTAAAAGCGGGGAGTTATCGAAAAACAGCGTATTGCTGGCGACGAACCAGCACACGCTTGTTCCGATGGTGACCGGGGACCTGACGTTCACATGGATCGGCATACGTTCTAATCAGGAAAACGCGAATGGGGCAAAATAATGCAACATAAAGCGTCTTTATTTGCCTTATCCGCCGCTTTGTACGCGATGCTTGCCGTCCATCCTGCATGGGGGACTTCCGACAACTCCGCCCCACCTGCAAAGGCCGGAGAAACCCTTGAACTTCCCGTCATGCCGGACAACAATGCCACTAGCAACAACGCTCCGCCTGCCAAACCACAGCTGCCAGCAAAACCATCAGCGGATATGCCAAAACCGGCGTTAGTCCAGCCGTCGCTGCCTGTTTCTCTTCCCGTTATCCCGTTGCCGAATACGTCCGGGCACATGCCGCTGCCCGGATCGGCTAAGAACCCGGAAAAAACCGAACCTTCCACAGAGAATACATCCGCCTTACCCGTGCCATCCGCGCCAGCCGGACAGGCAGCAGCGCCTTCTGCCGCCACTGAGCCAGCAACAGCTCATACCAACTTGACCATCATGTTCAGCAGCGATGAAATGGATACCATCAGTACAATGATAAAAGCCTATGACAGTTACGATGCGCGCAACAAACAGGACCAGAAGCAGAAAAAAGATCTGCGCGACATTTTCGGTAACGAGCCCGAACAGCAGATATTGCCACATGAACTCCCTAACATATACCTCGGCTCCATTGTATACACTTCGCCAGGCACATGGATAGTAACCATCAACGGACGTAGAATATCCGCCAGCCACAACGCACCAACCAACGAATTCTATATCAGCAAAATATCGCGCAAAGAAGTGGAGCTGGTATGGAAACCTCATTCGCTCAATGATCTGCCTGACAAGTGGAATCAGATGACGGAAGGAGGGAAGACCCACATACCTAACATTGTTGTGGACAGCGCGAACAACATGGTTACATTAAATATGCATCCGAACCAGACGTTTATCTCCAGTTCCCTCCAGATACGTGAAGGATTAATCAGGCCGGACGGCAGTTTCTTTGCGGTAAAGGGAAAAGAATCACCCGCTGGCGCGGCGCCCACCAAATAACTCCAGGCAAGACAATAATGAGCACGAACAATATCTTACAGAAACCTCTCGAGGTTAAAAATATCACAAAACGGTACGGCGATAATCTGGTGCTGGATAATATTTCCCTGTCCCTGGAACCGGGAGAACTGTTCGGCCTCATCGGATTGAACGGCGTGGGCAAGACCACGCTGATTAAGAATATTCTTGATCTGACGCGCCCCGATTCCGGGGAAGCGCGGATTTTCGGCAAATCCTGCATGGACGCATCTGCGAGGACAAACATATCCTATCTGCCGGAAAAATTTCAGCCTTCCCGCTACTTGAGGGGCAAGGAATATCTGGAGCTTTCGCTGGCTTATTTCGGCAAGCCTTTCGACATGGAACAGGCGCGGCAGGAAGCCGTGAGACTCGATCTCGATCCGCAGGCGCTGGAAAATAAGGTGGGCTCTTACTCCAAGGGGATGGGACAGAAACTGGGATTAATCGGCGCATTCCTGATTGACGCGCCCTTCCTGATCCTGGACGAGCCGATGAGCGGCCTTGATCCGCGTGCGCGTATCATGCTGAAAGAAAAGCTGCTCGACTGCAAGGCCAGGAACAAAACCATTTTTTTCAGCTCGCATATTCTGTCCGACATTGACGAGATATGCGACCGGATCGGGGTCATAAGCAATAGCAGGCTCATCTTCCTCGGCACCCCGCAACACTTCAAGCAGACGAATAAAGGTGAAACGCTGGAAAAATCTTTCTTGAGCGCGATCAGCGCATGATCGCGCTTGTGCTTTGCCTGCATTTACTTTAATGAGGAAAGCAACCCACAATTTTCTAGGAGTTTTTAATGCGCAGTCGCACTATTTTCCGTATTTCCGCCGCCGCGTTATTTCTGATCAGCGTTTCCGGCGTCTGCCTCGCCGACAAGGCAGGAGACGTATATGATCTTCTCAACCTGTTCAGCGATGTATTCCAGCGCGTACGCACGGATTATGTGGAACCGGTCAAGGATAGCGATCTCATCGAAGCCGCCATCAACGGCATGCTTTCCTCCCTCGATCCGCATTCAAGTTACCTCAACGAAAAGAATTTCAAGGAAATGCAGGTTCAGACCAAGGGCGAGTTCGGCGGGCTGGGCATAGAAGTCACTATGGAAGGCGGCCTTGTGAAGGTAGTTTCGCCAATTGACGATACACCGGCCTTCAAGGCGGGCATCCATGCAGGCGATTACATCAGCGCGATTAATGACGAGCAGGTCATGGGCATGACCCTGTCCGATGCGGTGGACAAAATGCGCGGCGCGCCTGACACCAAGATCAAAATCACCGTGTTGCGCGAAGGCGAAACTGAGCCGCTCGAATTCAACATCACCCGGGCGATCATACGCATCAAGTCCGTGCGCTCGCGCACCAATGGCGATCTGGTATATCTGCGCATTACCCAGTTCAACGAGCAGACCATAGACAAGCTCAGGGACGAATGGGAGAAACAGAAAAAAGCCATCGGCGATGTAAAAGGCATCGTGCTCGATCTGCGCAATAACCCTGGCGGATTGCTCGACCAGGCAGTGGCCGTGTCGGATGCATTCCTTGACGGAGGGGAGATCGTCTCCACCCGCGGCCGCGATCCGGAAAACACCAAGCGCTACATAGCGCATGGCGGCGACATCGCGAAAGACAGCGCAGGGAAGGATATCCCGATAGTTGTCCTGATCAATAACGGTTCCGCTTCGGCGTCGGAGATCGTTGCAGGCGCCCTGCAGGATCACAAACGCGCCGTCGTCATGGGCGTAAAATCCTTCGGCAAGGGTTCCGTGCAGACCATTATACCACTTCCGGGTCATGGAGCCATGAAACTGACTACGGCACGCTACTACACCCCCTCCGGACATTCCATACAGGCCAAGGGCATCACTCCGGATATCGCCGTGGAACAGGCCAAGATAGAACCGGTCAAAAAATCCGCGATACAGCGCCTGGAAGCAAGCCTGCCCCACAGGTTGCGCAGGGAGGATGAAAAGAACCAGTCTGAACAGAATAAGGCGCAGGGTGAAGGCAATCCGGAGACCAAGCCGGAAGCTAAAAAGCGCTCAAAGCCTGAGACTTCTACAGGCGAGTCGGATGAGAATATGCCGGAAAACGAGGATTTCCAGTTGGCGCGCGCCTATGATCTCCTGCGTTCGCTATCCGTGTACCGGACGCTTAACTAGGAGTTATCAGGCCCGTTTTTTTCAGTAAGAAGGCTTTGGAGTGGAGCAGAAGCAAATTATGCAGTCACCACGAGAGTTGTTTCAAAGCCTTACAGCGAAGATTGGAAAGCCTCTTGCTCTGATAAAGGGTAAATCCATCCGTCCTGTCTTGCCGTCTTCCAATACTAAAATCGGCAACCGCACATTGGGGTTCTGGCTATGGAGCTCCATAATTTATCTTCTGGCGCTTGTCCTGGTGTTCCTGTTGATAAAGATCGCCAATTCAGAAAAGCGTGCCGAACATACAGTAGAGAATGGAAAAAGGGCGATCATTCACCTGGCCTCCGGGGAGATTGAGGGAAAAGCGGGCAAGAAATCCGATATGGATAATAATGGCGGCGCCATTGCATATCCTGAAAAACCGGACCTCGGTGCACCGTCAGCCGGGCAGAAGAACAACGAAGGGCTGGCGTCCGCGCCGCTTGATACGCTCGCGGAAAAAACTGAAAAAGGCATATTGCCTGTGGCTGGCAGCGACGGTACCTTGCCGTGGAAATATTATGCGCGACCTTATGCACAGAAAGCACAGCGTCCGATGGTTGCTATTGTTTTTACCGATCTGGGCCTCAGCAAATCACTTACGGAAAACTCTTTGAAGCTTCCGCATGATTATACCCTGAGCTTCTCGCCTTACGCAGGTGATATGACCAGCTGGGCATTGAAGGCAAGGGCAACCGGCTTTGAAACCCTGATTGATCTTCCCATGCAGCCCGAAAATTACCCGCTCTCCGATCCGGGCCCTTTCGGCATCATGGAAGATTTAAGCCCCGATCAGAATATCGCGCGCATGCACGCTCTGCTGGAAAAATTTCCCGGTTTTATCGGGATGCTGGCAGTGGGCGGAGAAAAAATCATGGCGAACAAAGAAGCCATCAAACCTTATCTGTCCGAACTGAAAAAGCGTGGCCTGCTCTTTATCTATATCAAGAGTGATAAGAACGGGATTATTGAAGAGCTGGCAAAGGCCAACGCTTTTTATGTGCTGGGGATCGACAAGATAATTGACGAAGGAAGCTCGCGCAATGTCGTTGACATGCAGCTCCAGAGCCTGACTGACATAGCCAAAAGCCGGGGCTATGCCATAGGAATCGCCCACTCCTATCCCACCACGGCCGAAGCCCTGCAGGTCTGGCTTGAGGATCTGAAAAAACAGGATGTGGATCTCGTGCCCGTCTCCGCCATCGGCAATAAGTTATACCCATGACCGGTCTCGATTTACCTTACCGTCCGGGCGTCGGCATCATGCTGGTCAATCCACACAACCTCGTATTCGTCGCCAGGCGCATCGATATGGTATCGGAAGCCTGGCAGATGCCCCAGGGCGGCATAGACGAGGGCGAACCCCCGGAACACGCTGCCCTGCGCGAACTGCGGGAGGAAACCGGGACCGGTAAAGCCGTCATCACCTCGCAAAGCAAAGGCTGGCACTGCTACGACCTGCCGCGGGAACTGGTGCCGACAATCTGGGGCGGGCGCTACCGCGGGCAGAAACAGAAATGGTTCCTCATGCGCTTCACCGGTAAAGACAGCGACATCAACATCGCAACCCATACGCCGGAATTTTCTGAATGGAAATGGGTGAAACCGGAAATCCTCCCGGATATCATCGTCCCCTTCAAACGCCAGCTTTACAAGGACGTGCTGGAGGAATTCCGTTCCAAGATTAAGGATGAGCGGTTAGAGCTGAGAGTTGAGTAAAAAAACAGCACTTAGAGCATTTTCGTTTTAGATACTCCATTCTCATACTCATCCATACTCCGCCAGCCTGTCCGCCTGATCATGGGCGACAAGCGCGTCGATCATCTCACCAAGCCCGCTGCCGTCCATGACCGCGTCGATTTTATAGAGCGTCATGTTGATACGGTGATCGGTCACCCTGCCTTGCGGGAAATTATAAGTGCGGATGCGCTCGGAACGGTCGCCGGTTCCGACTTGCCCCTTGCGCGACGCGGCACGCTCAGCCTCCGCCCGCTCGCGTTCCATCTCATAAAGCCGGGCGCGCAGGATTTTCATCGCTTTTTCCTTGTTCTTGTGCTGCGATTTTTCATCCTGCTGCTGCACAGTAACCCCAGTCGGAATATGCACGATTCTCACGGCGCTGTCCGTGGTATTGACCGACTGCCCGCCCGGGCCGCTCGCCCGGAAAACGTCGATGCGCAGATCCTTGTCGTTGATGACGATATCGACCTCTTCAGCTTCCGGGAGCACGGCCACGGTCGCAGCCGATGTATGCACCCGCCCGCCCGCTTCGGTGACCGGCACGCGCTGCACCCGGTGCACGCCGGATTCGAACTTGAGCTTGGCGAACACTCCCCGTCCCGTGACGGAAGCGCTTACCTCCTTGCAACCGCCGATGCCGGTTTCGGACATGGAAAGAATCTCGAATTTCCAGCGCTGGTTTTCGGCATAACGCTGGTACATCCGGAAAAGCTGCGCGGCAAAAAGCGCCGCCTCTTCCCCCCCGGTCCCGGCACGTACCTCGATGATCGCGTTCTTCTCGTCCGCAGCGTCCTTGGGCAGAAGGGCAAGCCGCACCTGGCGCGTAAGCTCCGGAATCTGCTTGTCAAGCCCACGAATCTCCTCCTCCGCCATGCGCTTCATCTCCGCATCGCAGCCGGGATCGGCCAGTATTTCCTTCATGGATGCGAGCTCGGATCTCGCCTTCTTAAGCTCCGTAATGGACTCCACTACCGGGGTAAGCTCGGCAAATTCCTTGGACAGCTTGGCATATTCGGAACCGGCGTCCGGACGCGCCATCGCGTCACGCAACTCGTCATGCCGCCTGATCAGCATCTCCAGTTTATCTTCAAAATTCATTAGGCTTTATTAATAATTATATTCACAAGGTCAAGCAATGATTAGCTTGCATAAAAAATCCTTCCATCGCAATATCATTTTCGCCCTATGAAGTCTTCTCATCACAATAACTTTGATTTTCTGCGTCTTAGCGCCGCAATCATGGTATGGTACACGCATTGCTGCGGCTTTACGAAAGAACCCGATCCGGTAGTATCCTATTTCTCTTTCGAGTCTTTTGGCAGCCTGGGCGTTACGATTTTCTTCGTCATCAGCGGCTATTTCATCACCATGAGTTATGAAAATAACCGGAATGTGCTGCATTACATCAAGAACCGCGCGCTCCGCATTCTGCCTGCCCTGTGCGTAGTCATCCTGTTCAGCATCTTCATACTGGGGCCGCTCATGACCACGCTTTCCCTGCACGATTATTTCACCAATTCCGTCACCTGGCGCTATCTGCGCAGCATGCTGATTTTCCCGCTGCAATACGAGCTTCCCGGTGTTTTCAGGAACAATCCCATCGACGCGGTCAATGGCTCACTCTGGACCCTGCAGCACGAGACGCGGCTTTACGGAGCGATTGCGCTGCTTGGCATTCTGGGAATTCTGCGCCCGCGAGTCATGTTCATCCTGCTCGTGGGCCTCTATGCCATCCGCGTTTATGGCCTGATTTATTCTCCGCACGCGAAGGAAAGGATCCTGACCATGCAATGGGGCAAGCTTGAGCTCCTGGTGCGCCTTGCCAGCCAGTTCGCCATCGGCTCGCTGCTCTATCTTTCACGTGACGCCGTGCCGCTCAAAATCAGCTATTTTATCGGCGCCGCCATGCTGGTGGCGGCGAGCCCTTTCCTGCCGGCCACGATAGGCAATATGCTGTTTGACATCGCGTTTGCCTACGCCGTGATCTATTTCGGGTTTCTCAAGCTGCCCCTGCTGCCTGCCCTCAGCCGATGGGGCGATTTCTCTTACGGATTTTACCTTTATGCCTTCCCGATGCAGCAGGTCTCACTCCAGATGCTCGGTTCCCGCAATTTTACCGGACTTCTGTTCACAAGCTTCCTCGCAACCGCCCTGTGCGCGGTACTCTCATGGCATCTGGTGGAGAAACGCGCGCTAGCGAAGAAATAGGCAGGTCATTATATTTGAAAGAATAATTTACCTATGCATGTTAAAATCGGCCTTCCCTCAAGCCCATTGCATAATGCTCGCAAAATCGTTAATATACCCTCGCAGGCCCAATAACAGACTGGTGTCATGAGCAATCTGGCGCAAACAAATAATACTATCTCGTGGTCAGGAAAGCGCATCCGGGAACTGGCAGGGCTTTTGCTCATCGCTTTTTCCATATTCATCGCGGTGGCGCTGGTGAGCTTCCACAATTCCGACCCCTCGCCTAATCTTGCCGCCAACCGGCCGGTGCTGAATCTTGGCGGCAAGCTTGGGGCTTATCTTGCAAGTCCCTTGATACAATCGCTGGGAATTGCCTCGGCGCTGGTCGTCATCATGATTGCATCATGGGGATGGCGGCTGGTTACCAGCAAGAAACTTCCCTCTCTTGTAGGTATACGTATTTCCCTGTTTCTCGTGAGCCTTATACTGCTTTCCGCCGCCTGCGCCTTCCTC
>CAYVTI010000004.1:23122-90500 GCA_964454545.1 uncultured Rickettsiales bacterium | reverse complement strand
AAAAATTAAGTGAAAGCCGTAAAAATTCCGTATATTAAGCTATGGGAATTACCGGGAGCCTTATAAATAATTACTGCAAACTATTTTGGATTTGCCACATATTATTATGTATGGGTAAAGATAATGAAAAAGATTGAAGCAGAAGTTAGAGTCAGGGAACTGAAAATTTTCAGGGAAATCGTCCGGATATTCCCGCTTGTTTGCCAGTTGAACCCCGATATCGACGAAAGATCATTTCGCGGTTGCCTTAAGAGGATGCTGAAGGAGGGCTATCGTTGTATTGGCGCATTTTCCCGGAAATCTGATTCCCTGATAGGATGCGCTGGCTTCTGGACTGGCACGCGGTTCTGGTGCGGCGCGTTCATAGAGCCGGATAATGTGGTGGTGGATCGCGCGCACCGGAGCATGGGGATTGGCAAGAAGCTCATGGAATGGATTGAAAGGGAAGGCCTGCGGCGCAAATGCAGGATATTGAAGCTTGAGACCTATACGGTGAATACGAACGCCCGCAGATTTTATGGGCAGAAGGCTTACGAAGAGCCCGGGGTTGTCATGGTAAAACCGCTTCTGGTGGATGCGGAAGAATGGCGCTTGCAGCTGGGCGCTAAGGTAAAGTGAATCATCTTTTCAGGTTATTCGCTTTCCGCTTATACTGCTGATAGGTAATATTGGCATCATTATTGATATCGTTGATTTTCTCTTGCACGTTTTCCTTGAAGTCGGAAATGCTGTTTGAATCATCAACCTTAGGATTTTTCTGAGCGGGCGGCCTTATCTTATCCATTTCCTGCTGTAACTGGCCTAGTCGTATGTTAAGGGCTGAGATGACGGCATCTCTTTCTGCAAGCTGTCTGGAATAATTATAATCCAGCGCATACCATAAGGCATACGATGCCACGAGGATAAAAAATAACATGGATACCCACACGGATTTATGGGCATACCTGATATCTTCCCATTGCTCTTTTAACCATTCCCGCAGCATCCAGCACCTTCTCCAATACCTGATGAATTATACATTATCGGAGAAAAGGTTGCAAATACTGACATGGGGTATTTCCTTCGACAGAGTAGATCTTACCTGCCCGGAGGCGTATAGCCGGTGATAGCGCCTTCATAGCCATTGGCGCCGCTGTCGGCACTACCGTTCACTCCGCCATTGGAGGTGGAGCCGTCGGGCATGCTGGAGGAAAATTGCGCCATGGCCGCGGTTGCGCCAAGAAGGGACAGCAGGGTAATGCTGGTAATAATAATCTTTTTCATAAAATACTCCTTTCTTGTCTGTAAGATGTAAAACCACAGGCATAAAGACTCAATTATCATACGTCTGATTTCTATCAGAAAGGGATTAGGATGAGATGATCAATGCAGATGCTTGAGAAATAATACAGCTTCTTGCACATCTTTCTAAAATACATCCCGGGAAGGGCCAGAAGAAAACGCCTATTATCGCCATAACCGTCTTTGTGTTGGCAGGCGGTGGGTGGATGATTATATCTCAAAGCCTTTCAATATCGAAGATTTGAAGAACAAATGGCATCATTATGTGGTATCGCCGGGGATTAGTTGCTTTTGTTAGGACGTCCTATAAGATAGTTATAATACATCTACATCCGGTAATACATGCGCATTCTAAGCTTCTTATTGCTGGCGGCGGTACTGAGTGGTTGTGGTGTGGCGGCGGCTCCGTGCCGCGTCGCTTCGGCGGGTATAAAGGCGGTGCCGATAGTGGGGGGCGTGGCCTCAACTCCCACAGATGCTTGCGCTGGCGTCATCGATCCCTAAAATTTCTGCGCCGGATTTCATTTGAAAGTTTTTTTCATTGGCCATATAAATAATGCATGGCCACACTGAACAAATTGTCGATCGCTGAAAACAAGGAAGAGCCGGATTTCCGCCAATCGCCGCATAACATGGAAGCAGAGCAGGCATTGCTCGGCGCAATCCTCGTGAACAACGAGGCGATGCACCATGTCGGTTCGTACCTGATGCCGGAACATTTCTATGTGCCTGTTCACCAGAGGGTTTTTGCCGCCATCCAGTCCATGTTCGACAAGGGGCTTATCGCCAACCCGATCACGCTGAAATCGCACTTCGATCAGGATGAGGGACTGAAGGAAATAGGCGGCGGGAGCTACCTCGCGCGGCTTGCGGCTGCGTCGGCTTCCATCATCAACATACGTAATTACAGCGACATTATTTATGATTGCTCGCATAAGCGTTCGCTCATCAGTATCGGCGAGGAGATAGTCAATACCGCATATATCAGCGATCTCGAAATTTCTTCCTCCGATCAGATTGAAAATGCCGAACAGAAGCTTTTCAACCTCGCTTCGGAAGGTACGGCGGAAAACAGCTTCCGCCAGTTGAAGCATTCGATGATAGAAGCGATTGAGCGTGTCGAGCACGCGTACCGCAACAGCGATCGCGTCATCGGCGTTCCCACCAAGCTTGCCGATCTCGATAAGTTGCTTGGCGGGCTGCATAAGTCGGATTTACTTATTCTTGCGGGTCGTCCTTCTATGGGCAAAACCGCGCTTGCTACGACCATAGCGCACAATGCCGCCGTATATTTTTATGAGGAAGGCTTGAAAAATCCGGGTGTCAAACCAATGTCCGTGGGTTTCTTTTCTCTTGAAATGTCTGCCGAGCAGCTGGCTTCACGCCTGCTGTCGGGAGCAACCAGCCTTAATTCCGGCAAGATGCGCAAAGGTGACCTGACGACAGATGAGTTTTCCGTTCTGGTCAAGGAAAGCAACAAGCTTTCGCAATTGCCGTTCCACATTGACGATACGCCTGCGCTTTCGATTGCGGCGCTGCGCGCGCGCGCGCGGAGGCTGAAGCGCGTGCATAACCTTGGGCTATTGGTAGTGGACTATCTGCAGCTTGTGCGTGGCACGGTCACCAGCCAGCAGGGCAATCGTGTGCAGGAAGTGTCGGAAATTACGCAAGGGTTAAAGGCCATTGCCAAGGAACTGGATATTCCAGTGATGGCTCTCTCCCAGCTTTCCCGTGCAGTAGAGCAGCGCGATGATAAGAAGCCACAGCTTTCTGACTTGCGTGAGTCAGGCAGCATTGAGCAGGACTCAGATGTGGTGATGTTCGTTTTCCGTGAGGAATATTACCTGATGCGCCAGATGCCGCGCGAGGACACACCGAAATTCGCGGAGTGGCAGGCTGAAATGGAAAAAGTGCATGGCATTGCAGAAGTGATCGTCGCCAAGCACCGTAACGGGCCTATCGGTAACGTCGCTATGCAGTTCCAGTCGGATGTGACAAGATTTAGCGATCTGGCGAGAGCGGATCACTTGCCGCAGATGTATGATTAGGCAGTGGTTATAATGGGAGATGTATGACTAATTATCAAAGACGAAAATACCGCTTTGCCTATAAGTACCGGATTTTTTTGCCGTGTTATCATCCGTTCCGGTTACGCTTCTACCGCTGGTAAGCTGATTCCCGCTTGTCATTTCCTTGCTGTTCTGCACTTTCACGATTCTCGGGTTTTTTGTTCTTTTCTCAAGAGGGCTGTCTTCGAATCCGTCTTTCTTCTGGACATATCTCACATTGTGTATGACGAATTTCTCGTCCGCTGCGGCATGCTGTCCGGCTGGTTCACTATGCTCCGGCCGTATGATCAATACTCCATTTTCCCGTGCGGTATCGCGTGACACGGAAATGGAATGCATATGCAGGGCATGGTAGGAATGGCGGTAATAGTTTTTATTATTGTTTGACCAGTTTTCCGCGAGATTGACCGGGCCGCGCAGCGCGACATCCGTTTTCAGGGCAGGCTTTCCGCCCGCTTCGGATATTTTGTTAATGATGCGGCTCCAGGAGTTAAACACCAGCCTCGCATACTGCTCCCCGAAAACCGGTGTGCGCGAATGATAATCCGCAGTCGCCTTGCGCCAGGAGCCTTCGTCATTGAAATTCTGCTTCAGGAACTGCGCCGCATAGGCCACGTTATAGGCGGGATCGAAAGCTTCCTCAAGACTCGAGAAGGCGTTGGGGTGATGATGCAGGTTCACCTGCATACACCCGACGTCGATGCTCTGAAAGCCACGCGCCTGTAATTCGTGCACTTTGGTGATGGCTTCTTTTTTCGTATCGAAGAAGTAGCCTTTGCCTTCCACGTTTATGGTCCACGGCCAGGGCAGGCTTAGCCCGATTTCCTTGTTATAGCGCCCCGACTCCGTGGAAGCGATTGCAGCAAGCAGGTGAATAGGAATTCCGTACTGGCGCTCATGGCGGGGGAGGTAGCGCGTGCACAGCTTCGCGCCTTCAATAAGGGAGCGATCATCGCTGATAAGCGCTTGCGTGGCGTGGGAGGAAAACAGGATAATTGCAGCACATACTGCTACACTGAAACGCTTTGCATTGAAGAGGCGTCTTTGCTCATCCATGATTACATGATACCTTGAAAATCAAGGAATCGCAAGGGAATAACATTGTTTATTATTAACAATCCCTCCATTTCAACTACTAGCGTTAATGAAGTGTTAATTAACTATGAGTATAATTTTGGGGTCTAGAATTTGTAATTACTGTAAAAAGTATAAACATCATGTCTTCCAGCGATCCAAGGAAAAGAATCTCTGAGCAAATGGAGCTCTTGATACAACAAATGCATGAGAGGCCGGATGGGCATAAGCCGGGAAGAAGGTTTGTCAATGAAATTGAGGAGATGAGTTCAATAAAGGGATTGTCAGTGTCTGATGCTGTGGGCTACCACCAGGCGCGCTGGCAATTCAGACAAGGCTTTAATCAGTCAGAAGAACATGAGCTAAGCCATCTGATATTGGCTCTTGCGGGTATTCCTGGGTATCAAGGCAATATGGAAATGGAACGGTATGTAGGTGCCATACAGGTAATGCTGGAGTCCAGAAAGAAAATAGATTTTGAATCATTTTTTAAAGAAGTAATGAGATGGCACGATAGATATTATAGTATAGCGGAACAACGGCGTGCTATTTACTCTTTGGTACAGCAGCAAAAGGGTGGAGGAGAAAATTTTACTCAGGAAGAAATGAAAGCCATGGAACTTATTCCTAATGATCCATTTTGTAATTGGGGAATTGCTGTCCTGGGGGGAGAATACGAGATAAATAATACTTCAGTCAGAATTAAACCATTCAAATTCCTGCGATCTTCTGAAGAAGGCTTGGGATTTAGGGTATGGAGTGTTGTAGAAGATAAAAGTGTTGGTAATAGGAAGATATTTGAAGCGATGAATGCCAAGGCGTGGAGGATGCTATCAGAAGATAATACCTGTGTTTATTGTCCGGATCCAGATAAAGGCGGTACCATAAAGGTGAGAGTAAATGAAGGGGGGAAGTCTGTCATAAAAGATCTGCCTCTTGTAGGGGTACCTAAAGGAGTTGCTGTCTACGAAAAGCCAACACTAGATGAGGCACAGTTTATTTATGATAGAATATTACCGCTTATGGATGCGGCTATAAAAGTTTTCGATTATGGTGAAAACAGGATTGAATTATTTGAGGATTTAGTGAAACATGCCCCCATGAAAAAGCAGCAGCAGAAAGAACATATTGGACATGAAAGTCCGGTTGATGCTACTCCTCCAGTGGCAGATCAACGTGATATGCAGTTATCAGCGGAACATGAGCATAGCGTACAGCACGTCGCTCAGGGATTTCGAGGATTATTGCAACAATTGGGTGAAGCAATTCATCATATCCCCATACCGCACAAACAGCCTTCCCAAAGACATAATGGCAAAGGGCAACGCCCTACGCGGAACAGCCCTTAAAGCAAGAATTTAATATAGCTTGCCTCTCCTGGCGCTGCCGTGTAAATATTCTGCCCATGTTGTCACGTCTAGAAAAGAAGTGCGCTGAGAGCGGGCTTAAGATGACCGAGCAGCGCAGGATTATTATCCGTGTGTTGTCGGAGTCCGGCGACCATCCCGATGTGGATTCTATCCATAGCCGAGCCCATAAGCTGGATCCGCGCATCAGCATCGCCACGGTATACCGCACCATGCGGCTGTTCGAGGAAGCCGGAATCATTGAGAAACATGATTTTGGTGATGGACGGGCGCGCTATGAGGAGAGCGGCGAGGAGCACCATGATCATCTCATCGATGTGAAAAGCGGCAAGGTGATAGAATTCACCAACGAGGAGATTGAGAAATTACAACATGCCATTGCAAAAAAATTCGGATATAAGCTCGTAGGGCACAGACTGGAACTTTACTGCATGCCGCTGGAAGGTAAGAAAACGGCAATTTGATGATTTGTGAAAAGACATTCGATGAAATATTCTCCGGCAACCTTGCAGTGCGCCTGGCGCAATCCAGTGCGGAAATAGAAGCCGCCCAGAGGCTGCGCTACCGCGTGTTCTATGACGAGATGGGCGGGATTCCCTCCGGGGAAATGCGCAAGCTCAAATACGATTTCGACCAGTTTGATGCCTATTGCGATCACCTTCTGGTCATTGACTACGATTTGCCTGAAGGTAGGGATAAGGTCGTCGGCACATACCGGCTGTTGCGCCGCGATATGATGAAGGACGTAAAAACCTTCTACAGCGAAACCGAGTTCGATATTTCGGCGATAAAGAATGAAAGCGGCGACATATTGGAACTGGGACGTTCCTGCGTGGATGCGGAGTACCGCAACCGCTCGGCCATGCAGCTGTTGCTGCGTGGCATCGGCGCGTATGTCAGGCTATACGACATAAAGCTCATGTTCGGCTGCGCGAGTTTCTTCGGCATAGACGTAGACAAGCATGCGATGCCGCTTTCCTATCTTTATCACTATCATCTTGCGCCGGAGGCGATTCGTGCGGTGGCTTTGCCGGATCAGTATGTGGAAATGAACCTGATACCGAAGGAAGACGTCGATGTGCAAAAAGCTTTCTCCGCGCTCCCGGCGCTGATAAAGGGATATTTGCGGATAAACGGCTATATCGGGATGGGCGCGGTTATCGATCCGCATTTTAATACGATTGACGTCGGTATCGTGGTAAAGACGGATCTGGTGACCGATAAATACGCTCAGCGTTATACCCCCACGGCAAAAAATCCCGCATCCTGATGCACAGGCTGGTTATAAGAACTCTGGTGTCGCTTTTTGTCCTGCTGGTGATGCTCATTCCTTTTTTCGTAACTGCAAAAACGGGCGCAGCCAGGGCCAATGCGGTTCTGGTGCGCCTGTCGTTCTGGCTGGGTTGCATCATATGGGGAATACGGGTGAAACAAGAAGGCAGGCTTTCAGGGAAACGGCCATTGCTGATGGTCTCCAATCATTTTTCCTATATCGATGTGTTTGCCTTGGGCAGTGCTACGGAAGCGCGATTTACTCCCAAGAGCGAAATTGCAGGCTGGCCAATGATAGGACTCTTCTGTAAGATAACCGGATGCATTTTCATCGATCGCCGCCGGGCGGTGACCATGCATAATAAGAAAAAGCTGGCCGGGGCCATAAAAGATAATTGCATCATCAGCCTGTTTCCCGAGGGTACTACCAATGAGGGCACTGCCTTGCTGCCATTCAAGTCATCCTTCTTCAGCATCGCGGAAGAATATGACCTCACGGTGCAGCCGGTCAGCCTGGTATATAAGAAGCTAAACGGTGAGCCGATTACTGCTGAAACCCGACATATTGTAGGCTGGTACGGCAATGCGGAGTTCTTTCCGCATCTGGTTACTTTCCTGCAGCAGAAATCCGTGGATGTGACCGTGATCTTTCATAAGACGGTAAACGGAAAGGATTTTTCCTCCCGCAAGGAACTCGCCAGCTATTGCCGGGATGTTATTGGCAGTTCATAGTGTTAGTATGAATATCTATATATATCCTACTGCGGCTCGATCAGCGTTGTTGCTGGATTCAGATTTCGCAGTTTCTTGTGTTCTAAATCCTTATCCGCTTTGTTCCGCGCGGAAGCGTGGAATCTCAGGCTAAATGTCAAATCGCAGAATGACGGTTCACAGGATGTTGCTAAAACCATTACATTTCCCTGAGCAGCCTTACCATAAACTGCTGCAGCTCCCCGAATATATCCCGCAAATGGGAGGTCTCGACGAAGCCTTTGGGATCGGGTAGCGTCCTGAGCATTTCCTTGACAGCGCTCCTTATCAATGCATAGGCGGATTCATCCGTAATGATTACTCCTCGCAAGGCGAAGTGATCCTTAACGATCTTTTCCGCTTCGTGGTAATAATTGGCGGAGGTCATATCGTCATGCTCCTCGCGCAGGATTTCCATAACCACGTCGGTCAGTTTCCAGAGGGTCTCGAAATACATAGGCGCTCCCATTTCAAGTTAAGGGGCGCCAACCACAAACGGTTGACGCCGGGAGCTACAATCACCACATACGGGCGCAGGCTTATTCACTCTTGCGAGTTATTATATTGGGCCTACTCCCGGCAAGGCATGCCGGAAGCAGGACTTGTTGATACGAGCCTACTAATTAAGAATAATCGTAGTATGCAGGGATTGTAGCCCCCTCGCGGCCACAATAACTAAATCATTCAGAGAGTAAAGGGCTATGTTATCCTGGAACCCGGGTTATTTTAACCTGTATCCGCCTTCTTCTGAGAAAACGATGTCCAGATTTTCATCCAGCTGTTTTAGCTTGCTTCTCAGCCGGTAAATGTGCGTTTCCAGCGTATGGGTATTGATGTCATTCCCGTATCCCCATACATTTTTCAACAATTCGCTGCGTGACAGGATTTCCTGGTGGTTTCTGCCAATGTAGCGCAATAATTCAGCTTCCTTGTCGGTAAGCGTTACGCGGGTAGTGCCATCATCGGAGCATATCGTCTTATCCTGTACGGAAAACAGGTGGCCTCCTGCCAGCCTTATTTCTTCCTTTTCCGGCACGGTTCTGCTTTTAAGTTGCTGTTTAATGGTATATATAGCCTCACGAAGCCGTATCGGGCGGTTAAGTTTAACAGCATTTCTTATTCCATCATGCACTGGATAATGGGTATCGCCATCAATGACAATCAGACTGAAGACACTGTTATACAAAAATTTCTCCGCATCACTGGCGCGCACGCCTGTTACGGTGAACCCATGAAGCTCACTGGCCAGGGTTTCTGCAAGTGCGGGCTCGTCGCTGATGACTAGTAACGGTTCCATACAATGATATTATGAGAGATACATCCGGAATAAACCATAAAAAAATACTGGAGCGGTTAATTGGTAAGGTCAGCGTGAATAATTCACTGGCTGGCAAAACTATCATGGTAACGGGAGCAAGCGGCCAGATAGGGCTTAACATAGTGGCAAAGGCGCTTGCTGGCGGGGCGAATGTCATAGGGGTTTATCACAAGACCTCCATTGCGTTTACCCATCCCAATCTCAGATGGCTACAATGCGATTTGACTTCCGGATCTGGTCTCAAGGCAGTAGAAGCCGATGTGTTTATCCATACCGCGGCCATATGGCTACTTCCCGGTATATTGCCTCAGTTGCTGGCCAGCGGCATGAGAAGAATCATCGTTTTCGGCTCTACCTCCGTGTTCGGAAAAATGGACTCCGGTAATCCAAAAGAGCAGGGTGTGGTAAAAAAACTCAAGACAGCAGAAGAAGAAATATTCCATATCATCGGTAATTCCGCAACCGTCACCGTACTAAGGCCCACCATGATTTATGGGATGGGTATGGACGCCAATATTACAAGAATGGCACGCATGATACGTAAATTTGGCGTGGTTCCGGTCTGCTTGCCAGCAAGCGGCCTAAGGCAGCCGGTGCAGGCGGTTGATCTGGCAGATGCCGCGCTTGCCATCATGGATAACGCCCGCACCTATGGTAAATCCTACAATCTGGGCGGCGGCAAGCCGCTTGCATATCGAGCTATGGTTGGAAAATTGTTCCTTTATCTGGGAAAAAAGCCAAAACTCGTTAATATCCCTTTTCTTCCGGTACTTCTGGATCATGTTGAAAAACTCTTTCCATTTACCCATATAAATGGTGAAGTACTAAGACGTATGAACCGCGATCTGGTATTTGATATCATACCCGCCGTGGAAGACTTCGGCTATAATCCAAAGGCATTTCTTGAAGGCGATGTAACCCTATAATAAAATGAGCGACAAACATTCACAGATAATTTTACAAGTGGAACGGGCGGCAAGCGATTTGCGGCGCGGCCAGTCTGTTATTATTTCAGGAATAAAAGGGAAAAATATCCGGGTAGCGGCAGGGGAATATAAGAAGGGCAAAGACGTTATAACGGACAGTAATCATCCGGCGGTAAAACTGATGAAAATCGCCGGGTTGCTTCCTGACGCTGTTATAGAGAAGGACGCCGCAGGTTCCAGCGATAATTTGCTGGAAGTAACTGCCCAGGCTATTGCGGATTACCCTCTGGCGCTTGCCTCCGGCATCGAAAAGATAAGTGAAGCCCGTGTTCCGCTTAAGGATGCGGGCGAGACGACTATTATCGCCTTCAGGCCGCGTTTCGGCCATCAGGAGCATCTGGCGATTGTCGTCGGTGAGCCGCAAAAGCAGGCCGCGCCTTACGTGAGAATCCATTCCTCATGCATTACGGGGGATGTACTGGGCAGCCTGCGCTGCGATTGCGGCAACCAGCTGCATAAAGCGTTGATGATAATAGGGAAGCAGAAAAATGGGATCATCCTCTATTTAAGCCAGGAAGGGCGGGGGATAAGCATTGCCAATAAGCTCCGCGCCTATGAGTTGCAGGATGAAGGCATGGATACGGTGGAAGCAAACGAAGCGCTGGGCTTTCTTCCCGACGAGCGCGATTTCGCCGTAGCCGCAGAAATGCTCAGATCCATAGGTCTCCACAAGGTGACGCTGATTACCAATAATCCGGAGAAGATTAAAGCGCTTGCAAGGTATGGCATAGAAGTGGTAAGACGCGAACCGGTAGTGACGGAAACGAATATGCATAACCGCAGATACCTTAAAACCAAGGCATCCAAGCTCGGTCATCATCTGAAAGATTAATGCCTAAATGAATAATATCAATACCATAAAGTATGTGCTGTTTGGTCCGCCGCGTGACCCGTTCAGCAAGCATACCCATCACAGCATCGCGTTGATCGCGTTCCTTGCGTGGATCGGGCTGGGGGCGGACGGCCTGTCGTCTTCCTGCTACGGCCCGGAGGAGGCTTTCCTCGCCTTGCGGGGGCATACCCAGCTTGCCATTTATCTGGCTATCGCCACTGCATTAACGGTATTTATCATTTCGCTTGCCTATACGCAGGTTATTGAGCTTTTCCCCAATGGCGGCGGCGGGTACAGGGTTGCAAGCACTTTGATTGGTCCCTATGCCGGGCTTATATCCGGTTCCGCCCTGATTGTGGATTATGTCCTGACGATCGCGATTTCCGTCGCGAGCGGAGTTGACGCGTTTTTCAGTCTCTTGCCGGAAAGCCTCCTGCATATAAAGATTGTGGTTGAATGCCTCCTTATCATGCTGCTGGTTTTGCTGAACCTGCGAGGGGTAAAGGAATCGATAAAGGTACTGATGCCCATTTTTCTGGGTTTTGTGCTAACCCATGCATTTCTCATCATATATGGCATCGTGATGCATGCGAAGGGACTGCCTGTCCTTATTCCGCAAGCAATCGATGAAACACGCCTGATGACGCAGGCGATGGGGTTCGTATTCGTTGCGTCGCTGTTCCTCAAGGCATTCTCGCTGGGAGGTGGTACCTATACCGGGCTGGAAGCGGTCTCCAACTATGTGACGACCCTCGCGGAGCCGCGTGTGAAAACCGGAAAGATGACGATGTTCATGCTGGCATTCTCACTGGCGTTTACCGCTGGCGGCATCATTATCCTATATCTTTTGTGGGGTTCTGAGCACCAGGATGGCCAGACCCTTAACGCAGTCGCTTTCCGCAGCATCATGCAGGGCTGGCAGATAGGCGGCAAGGATATTTCAAAAATCATGCTTACCATAGTCCTGTCGCTGGAAGCGGGACTGCTGCTTGTGGCGGCTAATACGGGATTTCTTGCCGGTCCTGCGGTACTCGCCAATATGGCGACTGACAAATGGATGCCGCATTTCTTCAGTTCCCTTTCGAGCCGCCTGGTGACCAAGCACGGGATTACGCTGATGGGAATCTCTTCCTTGATCGTGCTGTTGGTAACTGAGGGGGATGTAAGTGTCCTGGTGGTGCTTTACAGTATTAACGTGTTCCTGACCTTCTCTTTATCCTTGTTAGGACTTTCCAGGTACTGGCTCAGGCAGCACAGGGAACAGAAGCCGTGGCTGGGGAAATTTATGATATCCGCACTGGGTCTCTTTGTGTGCTCAAGTATTCTGATCATTACCACAACGGAGAAATTCTTTGCCGGAGGATGGCTCACCATCCTTATCACGAGCGGTGTTATCCTGCTGGGACTCTGGATTCGCAAAAGCTATGAAAGGGTAAGCCAGAAACTTGCGCTTGCCGATGAACTCTTTGCGGATATGAAGCAGAAAGCCGTTGCCGATCCGCCCAAGCTTGATCCCACGCAGCAGACGGCCGTCTTCATAGTGAACGAATGCATAGGCAGTGGCATGCACACACTCTTATGGGTACTGCGCCTGTTTCCCGGCATCTATAAGAACTTCGTTTTCATAAGCGTGGGCGAAGTGGATTCCGGCAATCTGGCGGAGACAGGTAATGCAAAGGCCATGCGTAACGAGTTCAAGAACTCGTTGCAGCATTACATCAATTATTGTCATGCGCGGGGATTGGCAGCTACCTCTTATATGGCGTTTGGTACGGACGTGGTCGCGAAAGTATCGGAGCTGACCGATAAGGTGACCGAAGATTTCCCTAAATCGGTATTTTTCTCCAGCAGGCTGATATTTGATGATGAAAATCTTTTCACCCAGTTCCTTTACAACCAGAACGCCTACATCATCCAGCGCCGCCTGCACAGTCTTGGCAACAATATGATCATCATGCCGATGCGAGTCTGAAAATGCATAAGTCAGAATTTCTTAACATTATAGAAGAACGCGGGTTCCTGCACCAGTGCACGGATATGGAAGGCCTGGATCGCTTGCTTTCCAGGGAAAAGGTCGCCGCCTATATAGGCTTTGACTGCACAGCGTCCAGCCTTCATGTAGGCAATCTGATACAGATTATGATCCTTCACTGGCTGCAGAAATGCGGGCATAAGCCGATTGTACTCATGGGGGGCGGCACTACGAAAGTGGGAGATCCGTCCGGCAAGGATGAAGCGCGCAGGTTGCTGAGCGAAGATCAGATTTATGCCAATATGGAAAGCATCAAACGGATATTCGAAAGATATATACGTTTCCCTGAGGATAGCGGAAATGCATTGATGGTTAACAATGCGGACTGGCTGGATAAGCTAAACTATATAGAGTTCCTAAGAGATTACGGCAGGCACTTCAATGTAAATCGCATGCTTGACATGGAAAGTGTGAGAATACGGTTAGAGCGTGAACAAGAGCTTACATTTCTTGAATTCAATTATATGATTCTGCAAGCTTATGACTTCGTGGAATTATATGAAAGATATGGTTGCCGTCTCCAATTCGGCGGGCGTGAGCAGTGGGGCAATATTGTAAACGGAATGGAATTGAACCGCAGGCTGATGGCGGAAAAGAATCAAGGAAAACAAAACACATTTGATGGATTATTCGGCCTCACCACGCCGCTCATCACCACCGCGTCCGGCGCCAAGATGGGCAAGACGGCAAGCGGCGCGGTATGGCTCAATGCCGACATGCTTTCTCCGTTTGATTACTGGCAGTTCTGGCGCAACACGGAGGATGGTGATGTCGGCAGGTTCTTGCGCCTTTTCACAGAGCTTCCAATCAGTGAGATAAAGAGGCTTGAAGCGTTACAGGGCACGGAAATCAATGAGGCCAAAAAGATCCTTGCGAATGAAGCTACAAAACTATGCCACGGTGAGACGGCGGCAAGGGAAGCAGCCGAAACTGCCCGCAAAACCTTTGAGGAAGGCAGCGTAGGAGAGAACCTGAAAACGATCTTCATTGAGGAATCCGCTCTGGAAACCGGTATTCCTGCTTACGAATTATTCCATATGGCAGGATTGAAGGAAAGCAAAGGGGAGGCTCGCAAGCTGATTGAAGGCGGTGGCGGACGTGTAAATGATAAAAAAATCGAAGATCCGAAAATTCCCATAACGCTATTGCATATGGAGAAAAAAGACTATATCAAGATAAGCTCGGGGAAGAAGCATCATATTCTTGTGAAAGTAAAATAACAGCTATGTGTTATAGGCCGGGGACGCGATAAGAACTATGCGCAGAGTTGTTATCGCTGGAATGATTGGTAACGGGCTGGAGTGGTATGATTTCGCACTTTACGGTTATCTGTCTCCGCTGCTTGGCAGGCTCTTTTTCCCCGGGCATGATGTATATATACAGATGATCGCTACCTATGGCGTGTTCGCCGCAGGGTTCATCATGCGCCCCATAGGCGCGGTTTTATTCGGTTATATCGGCGACAAGTTCGGACGCAAATTTTCCCTGACCTTGTCTATTCTCATGATGGCGATCCCTACCGGGTGCATCGGATTGCTCCCTGCGTATAATTCCATAGGCATTGCGGCTCCTGTTCTGCTGACGCTGATAAGGCTTTCACAGGGGCTTTCCCTTGCAGGACAGTTCAGCGGTTCCATCACGTTCATAGTGGAGCATTCCCCCATAGAAAGACGTGGTCTTGCCGGAAGCGCTACCGTGCTCAGCCTGTGCGCAGGAATGCTGCTTGGCTCGCTCATTGCTACAACGCTTTCAGAGTGCCTGAGCCCGCAGGACCTGCAGAGCTGGGGATGGCGTATACCCTTCTTGTTTGGCGTTGCTATTGCCTTTGTCGGATACTACATACGTAATAATACCGATGAAAGTCCCCATTATGAGAAGGCAAGAGATGAAGGCAGGCTGTCCGAAAGTCCGGTTATCCATACTTTCAAAGGCCATAAGATAGAATTGCTACGTGGCATTGGTATCTATATTGCCGTGACGGTGCCTTTTTATACCCTGACGGTATTTCTTAACGGATTTATGGTAACCGGGCTGGGACTTTCGCTGAGGAGCGCTTATACCATAAGCACGATCAGCATGGTGGTCATGATGCTGCTGGTGCCACTTACGGCGCACCTTACCGACATATACGGGCGTAAGTATGTGCTGATGCGGGTGGCGGTAGCCTATTTCTTCGCGGCCTTTCCCATATTCATTTTGATGATGCAGGGTGGGTTTGGCCATATTCTTGTCGCTAATATCCTGTTTACCGTCATCGTGGCGTTCTATGTCGGGGCTGTGCCGGCGCTTCTGGTTGAACTGTTTCCCACCAGCGTGCGTTATACCGGAATGGCGGTTTCCTATAACATAGCGGCGGTATTCGGTGGACTGACGCCGGTAGTTGAAACATGGCTTGTCAATGAGATGCAGATGAATACTATAGTCGCAGCGTGCATTATGGTGTGCGCGGTTATTTCATTCCTCTCTTTCATGGGTTACAAAGATGCCTATAAACAGGAGCTTTCTTAGGATTTATGGCTAGAAAACTGTCATCGCATATAGGCTTTTACGGAGCGATGTTGCTTATGGCGCTGTATAACGTGCCATGCTCTGCCGGGGATAATAACGGAGAATTACCGGTTCCCCGCTTCGCTTCGCTGAGGTCGGATGACGTGAATATGCGCATAGGGCCGGGGTCGCGTTATAACATCAACTGGGTGTATAAGCATGAGGGACTGCCTGTAGAGATTATCCGGGAATTTGAAGAGTGGAGACAGGTGCGGGATTCCGACGGTACGGTCGGCTGGGTGCACAAGCAGATGCTACAGGGCAAGCGCACGGCAATCATAAAAAAGAATATTGGCGTGCTGAGAAGAGCGCCGGATGAACATTCCGCGCCGGTCATCCGTGCCGAGCCTGGCGTTACGGGCAAACTGCTCGAATGTGATCTGGGATGGTGCAAGATGCAGATCGCAGGCCATAAGGGATGGATACAGAAGGCCAGTATCTGGGGCGTATATAAGAACGAGAAGTTTTAATCGTTCACAGAATATTCTTAATATCCCTGGGAAATAGAATAACTTCTTTCCATGCAAGCAGGCTTTTTGCCTTATCCGCTATTGCCCGGCTCATGCAGATGGCGGTAATATGTGTGTGGGCGTCAGCCAGGCTATTGGCCGTTATCAGCCTGGCATAAGTTTTTAGGGTGTTCTGTGAAAAAAACAGCACCGAATCGACTATGCCGTCCGCGAGCGCATTGCGCAATTCATCCGACAGTTTGTGGGTTGGTTTCGCCTGGTAAAGGGTGATGGAATCAACGATGAAATCCTGTTGCATGAGTTTTGCCGCGATGTCAACGCTGACATCTACTCCCCGGATGTAGAGCAATGGTCCGTTTGCAGGTGAATACTTGTTTGCCACGTGGGCAATCAGCGCATGTGCAGTGCCGCTCGCAAAATCAACATTCTCAAAGCCAAGATTTGCAGCGCGGCTCGCAGTTGCCTGTCCCACTGCTACAATGGGAATATTGCGCAACTGCGTCATCAGGGACAGAGCAGTGATTGCGTGTTTGCTCGTTACCAGTATGGCCTGAGGAACGCGATCCAGCGCATATTCCAGCGATTTTGCATTTTCATGCAGTGTATGGATGAGCAGCATCGGTTCTATAATACACCGGAAGCCTTTCCTCTTTAAAGAATCCGCGAGCTTGAGCGCGTCCGCTTTCGGGCGTGTTATTACGATAGTTCTTCCGCTCATGTCAGGCATGCTTTCCCGCCATTGGCGAGCATTTCCAGCGCTGTTTCCCTGCCTATTTCGGCGGCCTTTTCCGGATCGCCGGTTTTGCTCATCCTGACGTGTTTTACACCGTTCTTGTTGGCTACCAGGGCGTCAATGCGCAATACTCCGTTTTCAAGTTCCGCATATCCGGCGATAGGCGTCCGGCATGAGCCATCAAGCGTTGAAAGCAGGCTGCGTTCGCAGGTTGCGGCAATAAAAGTGGGGGTATGGTTTATATGCATGAGCATATCCCTTAGAACCGTATTCTTCTCATGGCATTCTATGGCAATGATGCCTTGCCCGACGGCGGGAATGAAATCTTCTACGCTCAGGATCTCCGTTGCCTTGTGTTCCATATGGAGACGTTTCAGCCCGGCAAGCGCCAGCATGGTTGCGTCTACCACGCCGCTTTCCAGTTTGGCAAGACGGGTAGCGATATTACCGCGGAAGGGAACTATTCTGAGATCAGGACGCTTGATCTTAAGCTGTGCTGCGCGGCGCAATGAAGAAGTTCCGACACAAGCGCCTTTTGCAAGCGTGGAAAGAGACTCTGCATTACGCGTAATCAGCACATCGCGAGGGTCTTCTCGCTCCAGCATGGCGGCTATCAAAAGGCCCTGCGGTAAGCGGGTTTCCACATCCTTCAGGGAATGCACCGCTACGTCGATCCTGCCGCTTAACAGCCCTTCCTCGAGTTCCTTGGTGAAAAGTCCCTTGCCGCCTATCTCGGCGAGTGACAGGTTCATATTCTCGTCGCCTGTCGTGCTCATGGGGATGATATCGACAATGATGCCTTCAAATATGGTAAGCAACTTGTGCCTGACAATTTCCGCCTGTGCGAGTGCAAGGGGGCTTTTGCGCGTGGCTACACGTATGTGAGGCATGTCTTTCATATTATTCAGCCGAACTGTTTCGCCAGCTTGAGGCTTTGGCCCTGATAATTGGATCGTATTCCCTGGCCGTAAAGCGTGTCCGGCCTTTCCAGCATATGCTCGTAACGCAGCCAGCCGACTGTCTGCCCATGTTCAAGCAGGAAGGGTACCTCATGCGATCTGACTTCAAGCACGGCGCGGCTGCTTCCGGCTTTCCTGGTGGCGCTGTCCCACCCAAATCCAGGATCAAAGAATCCTGCGTAATGGACGCGGAATTCACCGGCCCGGGTGTCATACGCCACCATCTCAGCGGCATAGTCCGGCGGAATAGCTACCGCTTCCTTAGTCATGAGGATGTAGAACTCGTTGGGATCAAGGACGATGGAAGAATGCTTACGCGCTGTGATGGGTTCCCAGAAATCCGCCGGATCATAGTTGCGGCTTTCCAGATCTATCCTGCCTGCATGCTTTCTGGCACGGTATCCAATGAGCTCGCCTTCCTTGCCCGTTCCTTTTAAGTCTACCGTAACCTTCAGCATTCCTGGTTCTTCGGCGTCATGTGCAAAAGGCTCATTATTATGCACAATCTGCTTTCCGCTAATAAGCATCTGCCATTCGCTTTTTTCTATATGCATACCCCCCCGGCGGAAACGAAGTTGGTTAAGGCACAGACCCGTTTTTACGACAATGCTGAAGCTGCGCGGCGCCACTTCAATGTAGATCTGTCCTTTGTAGCCGTTCTTTAGTTGATCGAAAATAGTGCTGCCGTCCGCAATGAGGCGGGTAAGTATGTCGAGCCTGCCCGTGGAGCTTTTGGGGTTGGCAAATCCCATGACATCTTCCGGCAACGCAAGCGATTCAATTAGCGGGATGACGTATACTCTTCCTTTCTCAAGGACTGCGCCATCTTTGATATCGATTTTGTATTTGTCAAAATCCTCATCGATCTGTTTCATCTTATCAGGAACGGTAGAATCCGGGCCTGGCAGGAAACTGGTGTTTACCGGGTAGGCAAAATCGCCAAGCCGCAAATCAATGCTTGCAGGCTGTATTTGATCTGCGGAAACGGCCAGGGATGCTTTTATGATGCCCTGCCTGAGCATTGCCTGGATAGATTGGCAGGGGAGAATACCCGATGCATTCATTGCATGATGTCTTTCAGTGCAAGATGAATGATCAAGGCGAGCAGGGGGGTGGTGAACATATACCCGTCAATGCGGTCAAGCAGCCCTCCATGCCCGGGGATAAGCGTTCCGGAATCCTTGACGCCAGCCCTGCGTTTTATCCATGATTTGAAAAGATCGCCAGCCTGGGCCACCACGGCGATAATGGGGCTTATGAACAGGATGGCAATAAATGACTGCTGCAGGTTAATGTAAGCTGCAAATATCATTCCGGTAACGGTTGCCACGGCAATGCCTCCCAGCAAGCCTTCCCAGGTCTTGTTGGGGCTAACCGATGGCCAGAGCTTATTGTACCCGAATTTCTTCCCGGCGAAATAGGCCCCGGTGTCGGTGGCTGAGATGATAGCGATGAGCGCCAACACTACCTTGAAGCCGAAATTATAATCGCTGGGCAGGTTTATATCACGTAGCCATATGATGCAGGAACAGGGCAGTATGATATAGACGTAACCCATAAGACGCATTACCAGCGGCTGGTTTGTGGTCAAATTGCTCCATTCCCTTATCAGCAGTACGGCGGCGAGTATGACCAGCGAAGTAAACGCCACCCCACCGAGCCATACGCAAAAAAGCGCAAGCAGGGCGAGTGCGACGGAAGATGCGGTGCGCGTCCCCAGGTCGTCCCAGTTGCCTTTATTCGCTGGTGGTTCCATAGCGCCTCTCACGGTTGGAATATTCGATAACTGCCGTATGCAGGTGTTCGGAGGTGAAATCAGGCCATAAAACCGGCGTAAAGTAAAGTTCCGTATAGGCGGATTGCCAGAGGAGGAAATTGCTCAGGCGTTGTTCCCCGGCCGTGCGTATGAGCAAATCGGGATCAGGTATGGTATGGGTATAAAGGAGCGATGAAATGGCGCTTTCATCAATGGTGTCCATGGAAACCTGCCCGGATATGGCCATTTTCACCAGCTTTCTTGCAGCCTGCATGATTTCCTGCCGCGCCCCGTAGCTTAGCGCTACGATCAGGTTGAACTTCGTATTGTTCTCCGTCAGCTTTTCCGCCGCTTCAATCTGTGTGCGTATGTCATTCGCCAGTTTGCTGAGATCTCCAATTACTCTGAGTTTTATGCCGTTCTTGTGCAGATTGGCGATTTCCTTGTCTAGGAATGTGCGCAGCAGTTCCATGAGATCAGTGACTTCGATCGCCGGGCGGTTCCAGTTCTCGGAGGAAAACGCATAGATGGTCAGGTACTTGATTCCGAGCTTCATGCATGACTCAAGGGTATTGTGCAGCGTTTCAGCGCCTTTTTTGTGGCCGAGAATACGCGGTAGGCCACGCGCCTTCGCCCAGCGCCCGTTACCGTCCATGATGATGGCGACATGTATGGGTATGTTGGCGGCAGGGACGGTATTTTGCATAGCTCTATAATTACGTTGCAAGCTGCTGGTTGCAAGTTGCAAGTGAGGATGACAAATGTCTAACAAGAGCAATATACCTTGCAACAGGTAACTTGCAACTTCCTAAGATGGCATAATCTCTTTTTCTTTTGCGGCGAGCGAGTCGTCTATCTTCTTGATGTATTCATCCGTAAGCTTCTGTATCTCATCCGATTTATGATGATGCTCATCTTTAGATATATCGCCATCCTTTTCAAGTTTCTTGTAATGGTCCATGCCATCGCGGCGGATATTGCGCACGGCGACTTTGGCGCTTTCCGCATATTTCCCTGCAATCTTGACAAGTTCATGGCGGCGTTCCTGTGAAAGTTCGGGGATGGGTACGCGGATCGTCTGGCCGTCAGCGGCGGGATTCAAGCCGAGGTTAGCTGTGCTGATGGCCTTCTCGACAGCTTTAACCATGCTTTTATCCCATACTTGCACAGTGAGCAGGCGCGGCTCCGGCACGTTTATGTTGGCTACCTGATTAAGATGCATCATGCTGCCATAGGCCTCCACCATCACGGTATCGAGAAGGTTGACCGAGGCGCGGCCGGTGCGCAGGCCGGAAAATTCGTGCTGCAGCGTCTTCATTGCGCCTTCCATGCGCTTCCTGAGATCGGATATATCGTTGCTCATAGCTTTTCTCCCATCATTTGTATGCTTATTATTTTATGACAGTAAATTTACCTTCGCCGCACGCGACGCGTGAAAATTCTCCTGTCTTATGGATGGAGAACACAACGATAGGTATACTGTTTTCCCTCGCGAGCGCGATGGCGGATGCGTCCATGACCCTTAAATCGTTCTTCAGCACTTTGCTGTAGCTCAGGGTCTCGTAACGTTCAGCATTCTTGTCTTTCTTCGGGTCGGCGGAATAGACTCCATCCACCTGCGTTCCCTTGAAGATGGCGTCACATCCCATTTCGGCAGCGCGGAGCGCCGCGGTAGTGTCGGTGGTGAAGAATGGATTCCCTGTTCCGGCAGCGAAAATAACCACCCTGCCATGTTCCATATGGCGGATGGCCCTGCGGCGTATGTAAGGCTCGCATATCTCCATCATCTGTATGGCGGACAACACCCTCGTTTCAACGCCGATTTTTTCCAGCTCATTCTGCAATGCGAGCGCATTCAGCACGGTTGCGAGCATGCCCATGTAATCAGCGCTGGCGCGTTCCATGCCATGTTCCGCCCCCGACATGCCGCGGTAGATATTGCCTCCGCCTACGACGAGGCATACTTCAGAGCCCATCTCCGTCACGGTTTTGACATCTGCGCAGATACGTTTTATCGTTTCCTGATCATGCCCGTAACTTTGCCTGCCCATCAGGGCTTCACCGGAAATTTTAAGCAAAATCTTTCTGTAAATGGGCTGTTTCATAATTTCCTGCACTGGTTTTTACCGGGTTATACACTAAGAAATATATAGAAAGCAATTCATAAACCTTAATGATTTTCAAAAATCATGAAAACAGTGCCAGTGGCTTTTGGGGCATTGAGTGAAGGTGTATATTGATATAAACTTTAATACCGATCGGTAGTAAGCCCATCGAGGCTTATCTCTGTCTTATGTCCTTCGATGATATCGGCTATGAGCGCCGCGCTTCCTGCAGCTTGTGTCCAGCCGAGCGTGCCGTGCCCGGTATTCATATACAGATTGGGATATTTGGTCTTGCCAATGATAGGGGGGCCGTCCGGAGTAGAGGGGCGCAGGCAGGCCCATTCGCTCTCAGGCTTCTCATATTCGCATCTGGGCAGCAGGTTCTGAACGGCGCGGACTATAGGAGCAATGCGTTCGGGCCGGATGCTGGTATTATGGCCAGCGAATTCCGCTGTTCCTGCGACTCTCAGGCGTTCGCCCAGCCTGCTGTAGACGATTTTATTCTCCGTGTCCGTCAGGCTGAGGTGCGGCGTATAATGATTGGCGAGGAAGGTGACGCTGTATCCCTTCATGGGATAGATCGGCACATTAATGCCCAGCGGCTTGAGGTAAACAGGGCTGTAGGATCCAAGGGACATAATATAGGCATCGGCGGTATAGACGCCCCTGTCTGTAATGACCGAAGTAATTTTGCCCTGTTCGTAATCAATACGTTTTATATCGGTATTGTAATGGAAAATGGTATTATGTTCACTGACGCATAACTTGGCCAGCTGCTGCGTAAAGGCAAGCACATCCCCGCTCTCATCCAGCGGCTGGAAAATGCCGCCTTTTATGTTTACGCCACAATGTTCCAGAATAGGCTCAAGCTGAACGCATTTCTTATAGTCCGCCACTTCCGAAGGGCAGCCGATTTTCTCCTGGAATTTTGCCTGCTTTATGGCAGCCTCGAAATCCTTGTCCTGCGTGAACAGATGAAGGATGCCATCGCGCCGGTTGTCGAAATTGATGCCGCTAAAGGTACGGAACCACTCCATTTTCTTCTTGCTGTATAATCCAAGGCGTAGCAGGTTGACGCTATTGGCCTGTGTTTTCGATACGGTGCAGTTGGCAAGGAATTTCAATCCCCATTTAATCATGTCAAGATCGGCGCGCGGGCGCATGACAAGCGGCGCATCATCCCTGAACATCCATTTGATGGCTTTAGGCAGCACTCCCGGATTGGCCCATGGCTCGGCATGACTGAAACTCAATTGCCCGCCATTGGCGAAACTCGTCTCCATCGCGCTTGCCGCATTACGGTCTATAACTTCTACCTGATGGCCGCGCGCACCTAAGAAATAGGCGGCGCTGACCCCGACTACTCCCGCCCCAAGTATGATAATTTTCATCTGTGAAAGCTCATTGTGAATTTCGCCAGTGACATTATCGTAACTGGTACCCCAAGACAATATGAATTATATAAATATATTCTTATAACGCGAAGCTGTTGCCGCAGCCGCATTTTGCCGTGGCATTGGGGTTTTTGATCTCAAATTCCGAACTGCCGAGCGTCTCGATGAAATCAAGCGTAGAGTTTTCGATAAAACCGATGGAAAGATCATCGATGACTACGGTTGCGCCGTCTTTGTTGATGACAATGTCTGTATCATCGGCAGGTTTGTTGTCGAAATCGAATTTGTACTGAAATCCCGAGCAGCCCCCCCCCTGCACGGAAATCCTCAGCTTGGTTCCGGGAGGTTCCTTGCCTATGATAGTCGCGATACGGGTGGCCGCAGAATCGGTTATAGAGAATGAATGCATGGTTTCCATAGTTTATATTTTAGCTGTTTCATGGTGATTAGTCAATTTTAGGTTCTTCCATTCTCCCTGGAATCTCCCCTCCCTTCATGGGGAGGAATTCTCCGGGGTGACATCAGGCTATTTAGTCAATTTCCTGCCGCTTTTTTTCTGTGCTTCAACATCTTCGACCGAAGTAATATCCACAATATCCTTCTGAGAAGTCTGCAGTCGGCAGAGCGCATCGATATAAGCCTTGGCGGAGGCCACCATCGTGTCGGTATCCGCGCCGTGCCCGTTGATGATGCGGACGCCGTCTATGAGGCGCACGGTCACTTCGGCCTGCGCATCCGTACCCTGTGTTACCGCATGTACCTGATAGAGCTTGAGCCTTGCCTCATGGGGGACGAGGATCTTTATGGCCTTGAAAATGGCGTCAACCGGGCCGCTTCCATTCGAAGTGACGCTTTTGCCCTTGCCGTTGATGATGAGCGTAAGCTCGGCGGTCTGTCTGCCTATGGTGCCGCAGGTCACTTTGAGCGCGCTGAACTGAATGGGATCGGCTTTCGAGGCTGCACGCGCATCCACGAGGGCGATGATATCCTCATCATAGATTTCTTTTTTCTTGTCGGCCAGATCCTTGAAACGCGCAAACGCGTCCTCAAACGCATTATCGCCGATTTCAAAGCCAAGTTCTTTAATCTTGTCGCGGAACGCATGCCTGCCCGAATGTTTGCCCATTACGAGGTTGGAACGCTTGAGTCCAATGGATTCCGGAGTCATGATCTCATAGGTTCCGGCGTGTTTGAGCATGCCGTCCTGATGGATGCCCGATTCATGCGCGAATGCGTTAGCCCCGACAATGGCCTTGTTATTCTGTACCTGCTGGCCGGTGACGGCAGTGATGAGGCGTGAAAGACGCATGATATGGTTGATCCTGATGCCAGTGGTGAAATTATACAAGTCCTTGCGCGTATGGATTGCCATCACCACTTCTTCAAGCGCGGTATTGCCTGCGCGCTCGCCGATGCCGTTAATGGTGCACTCAATCTGGCGTGCGCCCGCCCGCACCGCAGCCAGGGAATTGGCGGTGGCAAGCCCGAGATCGTTCTGGCAATGGGTGGAGATAATCGCCTTATCGATGTTGGGAACACGGTTTTTAATCGAGGTAATGATATTGTAATATTCGTCAGGCACGGTATAGCCAACAGTGTCTGGAACGTTTACCGTGGTAGCTCCCGCCTTGATTGCTACTTCGAATGCTTTGCACAGATAGTCTATGCCGGTGCGGGTGGCGTCCATAGCGGACCATTCCACGTTGTCGGTATATTTGCGCGCGAGTTTGACGGTGGATGCGATCAGATCCAGCACCTCGTCCTCGCTCATGCGAAACTGGTACTTGAGATGGATGGGGCTGGTGGACATAAAGGTATGGATGCGCGGATGCCTAGCCGGTTTCACAGCTTCCGCCGCCCTTTCAATATCAGCCGTCTTGGCGCGGGCGAGGGAGCATACCACCGCATTCTTCGTGCGCTTGGCGATTTCATGCACGGCTTCAAAATCACCATTCGAAGCCATTGCAAACCCCGCCTCAATGACATCCACCCCCATGACGTCAAGGGCTTCGGCGACCAGCAGCTTTTCGTCGAGGTTCATGGAGTTTCCGGGGGACTGTTCGCCGTCGCGTAATGTCGTGTCGAATATGATGACTCTTTCCTGCATAGAGGTGATTCCTAAATGTTGTTAGTTGATTGTATTATAATGCTTTTAGAAGAGATTGTAATAAAAATTTCATGGAATTGTAATAATTTACAAAGGGTGATTATGGTATGGTGTTACAGTAATATAAGCTACAAGAATAACAAGATATTATGACAGATATTTACAAGCAGGACCCGAAGGAAAGTCCGGTATATAAACAAGCAGCTGCAGAAGCGGCGCATGCGGGAGTACGATCACATTTCTGGAATGGCTTGTCCAGGGTATTTGCGCTTGCAGGACTCGCAGGTGCGGTTGTTTTGTTTGTGGTCTCTGCATGGCCTGTGGCTGTAGCAGCAAGCGCAGGAGCAGGATTATTAGGATATGCCGGTTCCAAATATCAGTCCCTCAAAGCGAGGAAAGAAGCGGACGTAATCGTGAATGTCGCCGGAGGCATAGCAGGGGAGCAATACAAGCAGGAATATGAGCTCAAGTTGCAGAAGCAACAGGAAAAGGAACTGGAAAAATTAAGGAAGAAGCAGGAGAAAGCGGAGCGCAAGCAGGCGGATATGGCACGTAAATATCAGGGCACAGGCGTAATAACTACCGAAATGTTTACAGCCAAAGACGGGCAAAAGGTTGTTGATGAAGAAACAATGAGCACTGCAGAAATAACCGCTTCGCAGAGGGGCAACCCTGCGTTAGGGCAACAACAGCAGGAATATACATATCATCCGGCGCAGTTCGGTGGTAATAAGGCTTTCATACAGAGCATGCAGGCCAGGGCTGCAGCTATGGAGCAGGAAGCACAAGCGGTGTCAGCACCTGAGCGCGACTAGCCGTATTCCCTATTCCAAAATTTCACCCTTTGGAATCTTATAACCTTTAAGCATTTCCGTAGCGGGCATCGTATTCTTTCCGGGGCGGCGTACGACCAGTCCGCTTATGGCTCCGCCGCCGCAGGCAATAGTAAAGTTATCATCCACCACGGTGCCTGGCGGTTGATGCGTATTCTCAGGTATGGCGACGGCGCTGAATATTTTTATAGCTTCGTCCTTATACATGAAAAACGCGCCCGGTTGCGGGGCAAGGCCGAGTATTTTATTGCGTATGACGGGTGCTGGTTCATTCCAGAGTATCCGGCATTCATCTTTAATAATTTTATGGGCGTAGACAACGCCTTCCTCCGGTTGTTTCACTGGAGTAATGGTTCCGGCATTAATGCCTTTCAGCGCTTCAACCAGCAAAGGTCCGGCGAATTCCGCAAGTGCGTCATGCAATTGCCCGGCATTCATGCCCTCGGGGATAGAAAAATGCCTCGAAAGCAGTATATCCCCGGTATCAAAGCCGGTATCCATCTGCATGATGGTGACCCCGGTTATATGATCGCCTGCCATGATGGTGCGTTGTATGGGAGCGGCTCCGCGCCAGCGTGGCAGCAGCGAGGGATGCACATTAATACAGCCGAGTCTTGTCGCCTCGAGTACCTGCTTGGGCAGCAGCAGGCCATAAGCCGCCACGACGATCGCATCCGCCTTGTGCTCGCGCAGTATGTGTTGCGTTTCGGGATTCTTCAGGGTCTCCGGCGTATATACAGGAATATTATGCGATAGGGCGTATTGATGAACTGGCGAAGGCGTTTCCTTCTGCCCGCGTCCGGCGGGACGCGGCGGTTGGGTATATACGGCGGCAATGTCGTACCTCGCCCTGACCAGCGTATCGAGGAGCGGCACGGCAAATTCCGGCGTTCCCATATATATGATTTTGAGCGTATCTGGCATAGGGTTTAAGCAGCGGGTAACGGGCCACGAATACAGGACTCGTTACCAGAGTTGCAGGTTACCAGTTGCAAGCATTTCTTCATGCAACTGGCAACATGCAACTTGCAACCCCGTGGCGGGAGTGACGGGGCTCGAACCCGCGACCTCAGGCGTGACAGGCCTGCGCTCTAACCAACTGAGCTACACCCCCTAATCGGAAGACACGAACAGAAATCAGAAACCGGGAAGAAAATCAAGCGCAATTCTCATTTTTTGCTATATTTTCTTTTAAATCCGTGGATAATCCGCCTCCTATGTTTCGTGGAATATATACAGCGCTGTTGACGCCGTTTAAGAACGGCAAAGTAGATGAACCAGCCTTTCAGTCTTTCGTGGAATGGCAAATTTCCGAGGGCGTGCATGGGGTGGTGCCCTGTGGCTCGACCGGGGAATCTCCGACTTTGTCCTATGAAGAGCATAACCGCCTTGTTTCCCTGTGTGTCGAGGCGGCCAAAAACAGGGTGAAAGTCCTTGCTGGTACGGGCTCCAATTCCACGGAAGAGGCTATCATGCTGACTCGTCATGCCAAAAAGGCAGGTGCGGATGGCGCGCTGATAGTGGTGCCTTATTATAACAAGCCCACGCAGGAAGGTATATACCAGCATTACAAGGCGATTGCCGAAGCGGTGGATATCCCCATCGTGCTTTATAATGTGCCCGGACGTACGGTAATTGACATCAAGGACGAAACCATAGCCCGCCTTGCCAAAATCCCTAATATTATAGGCATCAAGGATGCGACTGGCGATCTGGCCCGTGTCTGTAAATTGCGCATGCTGGCTGGCAAGGAGTTTAACCAGCTTTCCGGTGAAGATATGACGGCTATCGCTTTTAATTCGCAAGGCGGGATAGGATGCATATCGGTGACCTCGAATGTCGCGCCTCGCCTGTGCGCCGAAGTGCAGAACTTCACGCTGAAGGGAGATTATGCAGGCGCGCTCAATATACATGACAGGCTGGTGCCCCTGCATGAGGCAATGTTTGTGGAAACAAACCCGGTTCCCGTGAAATATGCCGCGTCGCTGCTTGGTAAATGCCAGCCGGACGTGCGCCTGCCGCTCACGCCGCTGTCAGACGCTGCAAAAGCGCGGGTGAAGGAAGTGGTGAATAATTTAGCTGAAAGCCTGCAGTCCGGTAATCGCGCGGCCTAGGATCAGCGCATGCACGTCGTGCGTGCCTTCGTAGGTATTGACGCTTTCAAGGTTCACCACGTGACGCATGACGTGATATTCGTCGGCAATGCCGTTCGCGCCGTGCATGTCGCGTGCCGTGCGGGCGATTTCCAGTGATTTCCCGGTGGAATTACGCTTGGTGAGTGAGATCATCTCTATCGCTTCCCTGCCTTCGTCTATCAGCCGTCCAAGCCGGAGCGCCGCCTGCAGGCCGAGCGAGATCTCCGTCGCCATGTCGGCGAGCTTTTTCTGGATGAGCTGGTTGGCTGCAAGCGGACGACCAAACTGGGTGCGTTCCAGCGTATAATTGCGCGCCGCCTGATAGCAGAATTCCGCTGCACCGAGCGCTCCCCAGCTGATGCCGTAGCGTGCCTTGTTGAGGCAGCTGAACGGTCCCTTAAGCCCGGTGACGCCCAGGCGGTTTTTCTCCGGCACGAACACTTCGTCCATCAGTATGGTGCCGGTGCTCGAAGCGCGCAGGGACATCTTGCCCTCAATTTTAGAAGTCTCCAGCCCCTTCATGCCGCGCTCAAGGATGAAGCCGCCGATGGTGCCGTCCTTGATTTCCTTGTCACCGTAAATCTTCGCCCATACGACGAAAATATCGGCTATCGGGGAATTGGTGATCCATGATTTCGATCCGGTGAGCCGGAAGCCGTCAGGATGCCGTGTGGCGCGGGTGACCATGCCGCCCGGATCGGATCCGTGCGACGGCTCGGTAAGGCCAAAGCAGCCGATGATTTCAGCGGTGGCAAGGCGCGGCAGGTATGCCTGCTTCTGCTCCTCGCTGCCGAACTGGTTGATCGGGTGCATGACGAGGCTCGACTGCACGGAAAGGGCGGAGCGGTAGCCGCTGTCGACCCATTCCACCTCGCGTGCTATCAGCCCGTAACAGACATGGTTGACGCCAGCGCAGCCATAGCCGTGGATGGTGGAACCGAGCAAGCCGAGCTTCCCCATCTCGCGCATGATATTTATATCAAACTTCTCATGGCGGTTGGCGTGGGTGATGCCGGGGAACAGGTTCTCACGCGCAAATTTGCGCGCCGTGTCCTGCACGATTTTTTCTTCCTCGCTTAACTGGTCCTCGATAAGCAGGGGGTCTTGCCACTGGAAGCTGTTTTTCATAACACGAGATTGATGATCGACCCGCGATCCCAGTAAATGCCCTTGGCAAGCGCAGCCACGGCGCGTTCGACCAGCGCGTCGATGGCCTCCTGCGAGGGAATGAAATTGAGGCGCGGGCGCGGCGGCGGATAAAATTCCTGGCGATTGTAGGAAGGCGTGCCGAAAGCCTTGTCGCGCACCACATTGCGCTTTACGGTGGTACGGGCCTGCAACCCGCCTATGCCTGTCGGAATGAACTCAGCCACGCTTCCCTCCTTGGATATACCTGCATAACCTATTCTAATCTTTGATGCAATGGGTGTCTGCGGAGGATTAACGGAGGAAAAGTTATGAAATATTAACGTTTGTTTAATATTTTACAGATATAGTTTTTGTCAGAACCAATCCAGCACAAGCGGTTCTGAACGACTATAAATGGAAATCGGGAAATATTATGACCATTAATCGCAACGACAAAGTAAGATGGAAAATGATGCGCAACGATGATCTCATTAAGGAAGCTCGCGCGCACTGGCGACATTTGCAGCATGGCCATGCTGCTAGCGTAGAGGAAATCGTGGAAAAAATAGCAGAGAATCCCGCGATAAAAGGTGCTGATGGAAACCATAATTATCAATTGCTTGATGATAGTGGACCCGCTGTTACCAAAGATGTTTTTGACAAGGCAGTGAAAGGGGCTTTTCTCCGGCAGGCGTGCTATTTAACCAGTCTTATATGGGCATCTAAGTCGGATAATATAAAAGAACAATCCGAAAGATGCGAAAGAGTTGTTATGGCATTGAAGCATTTAGGTCTTGATACCAGTGGTATTACTATTCGCATAGAGGACGGTGACGATATTAAAAGGATAGGGGAGAAAACTGCCGAATTTGCAGGACAGGCGCTGGCGGTCATACAGAAAACTGGAATTCGTTGGGATTTTTTGCAGCTGAGAGATGAGAAATTCCATAATGAAATGAATAGTGAACTGGAAAGATTGGGATATAATATTCCCAGGACGGCATTGGGCACTCTAACCACGTCATCTGAACCACCTGAGCCATACTATATGAAGGAAGTGAAGAGGATTGTTCTAGAAGCAAGTGATCCTGTTGAATACCAACTAGGATTGCAAGGAGCACTGGAAGCTGCTGCCTTCCAGGCTGTAAAAGAGCGAGCTGAGTTTAGACCTACGGTTACGCTAGAGGACTTAAAAAAGCGTTTTGGAAATCAAAACCCACGTACAGATGGATTTCAAGGAAATACTGCTGAACCCATGCTGTTGAAAGAAAAATTGCAAAGAATGCAGGGAAATACCGGACAACAGGCAAACAATTCAGCTAAAGGAAATTTTGGCAAACCGAAACCTCGTTCATTTTAAATCGCATTCCCTGTATATTTAACCGGGGTAATCTCCGATGGGGTGGAATATTTCACGAAGATTCGGTCGGGGAGGCGCATGTCCACCGACTGTATGGTGCGGTCAAGGATATGATCCTCGCGCTGCATGCCGGCAAAGCTCTGCCATGCCTGCGTCGCGTTTTTCTCCGGCAGCTTCACTTCAATGCCATTCTTGAAGCGGACGTTCCAGCGTCGCTCCCCGATACGCAGCGCCGCGATGACATCTTTGCTCATCTCCGGTTCTAAAGCCAGCATGGCAAGCAGCTCATGGATATGGGAGGGCGCATCGCTGCCAACCACCACCAGTAGGTTTTTATATTGCGCCGGGTCGATATATTCCATGGCTATACCGTCATCATCTATAAGATGCAGCTTGCCCTTGTTCTGCCATATGGCCACCGGCTCGCGCTCTACGATGCGTATATGTAGCTGGTCGGGGAGCACCCGCGCCACCTCGGCGTATTTCACGCGCGGAATGGCCTGAAGATTGTCGCGTATGGCGTTAAGCGACAGCCCAAGTATCGGCTCTCCCGTGCGGATGTTCATTGCCTTGATGATGTCGGAAAGCGGCGTATACTTGCGCCCTTCAAGATAGACATTTCCTACTTTGAACCCAAGCCTGGCCGTCTGCTGCCAGAATTTGTTGCCGGTGACGCTTGCAAACTGCATCACCTTATCGGAAGATCGCCATACTATCACCCCGCCTGCGGCAAGCGACAGGATGAAAAGCGCAACGAGCGCAATCATCACGCGCTGCGCGGTGATCTTCCACCAGTGGCGCACGGCGCGCTTGCGGCTGATCTTTTTGCTTTCTCTCTGGCGTGTCGTAAGGTTACGTTTCGCTTTGGGCATACTGTCCTTTTTTAATCGTTCCCGCCCCGGCCTTCTGGCCTTTGCGGTGAACCTAACGCTTTGCGGCAGTTCCCTGACTGCATCAACTAATCAATTTCCCAGTCTTGCACCTTTAATCAGGCGGTCTACCAGTTCATTAAATCCTATTCCGGCATAATTTGCAATCTCCGGCGAAAGAGAAAGCGGCGTCATGCCCGGCTGAGAGTTTAGCTCAAGTATGAAGAAAATACCATCCTTTCCTTTGGTATCGTCATAGCGGAAATCGGAGCGTGTCAGCCCGCGGCATCCGAGCGCGCGGTGGGCGGTGAGCGCCATTGCCATGACCTCCTCATATTTATGCTTGGGCAGCGGGGCAGGACATATATGCGTCGATCCTCCGGCCGTATATTTATTCTCATAGTCGTAAAACCCGGCCTTGGTGGTTATTTCTGTAACGGCGAGCGGCTTATCATCAAGTACGGCGACAGTGATTTCCCGTCCAGGGATATATTTCTCCACCATGACATAATCGCCATACGCCCAGTTCTGCTCGGTAAAGAAGAAATTGTCCTTCTCAAAAACCAGCTTCACGCCAACGCTGGAGCCTTCATTGTAAGGTTTTATCACATACGGACGTTTCATTACATCTCTACCAATGATGTCGCTCTTATGTGCAAGCAGACTTTCCGCAACATTCATGCCTGCTGCAGCGAAAATTTTCTTCGCCATGGGTTTATCCATTGCAAGCGCGGATGCCAGTACCCCGGAATGGGTATAAGGAATTCTAAGCAGCTCCAGCAACCCCTGCACGCATCCGTCTTCCCCCCAGCGGCCATGCAGTGCATTGAAAACGACATCCGGTTTTACGTCCAGAAGCTGGGCCAGCGTATCGCTTTTTGCATCAATGATAGTAACTTTATATCCCAAGTCTTCCAGCGCTCTGGTGACTGCCTTGCCGGAGCTTAAGGATACCTCGCGCTCCGCTGACATTCCGCCGAGAAGGACGGCTACGTGCCTGCTCATTGCTTTACCGCGTTACCCGCCGCAGCCCATTCAAGGATACCTCCGGCAAGATTGTACACTTCAAGGTCCGGCTTTTCTTTCAGCAGCGTTTCTCCCGCTGTCTGGCTTCTTGCGCCGGATCGGCACTGCAAGACCAGCTTTCTGCCGCGCAGGTTGGGTATGGCGCGAAGCGACACAGTCGCAAGCGGCATGAGCACCGCGCCGGGTATGACGCCGGTGCTGTGCTCGGAAGGCTCGCGGACATCCACCACTATGGCCTCGTCTTTTTCCAGCCATTGCTTTAACATATCGGAATTAATATTTTTAATTGGCATAGTCATCTCTTATGGTAAGAATACCTTTCATATCTATTAAATCTATTAAGAGATTTTACGCCACAAAGAAAGAATAAAAATGACATCCAAACCGTCAAAACCATCCCGGAGAATATCGGTAACCCGCGAGGAAGCGGAAGAAGCAGTGCGTACCCTCATCCGCTGGGCGGGTGATAATCCTGACCGTGAGGGACTAAGGGACACGCCCAAGCGTGTTGCCAAGGCATACCGCGAGTTTTTCGCGGGCTATGAAACGGACCCGTCTGAAATATTAAGCCGCACCTTCAAGGAAGTCGAAGGCTATGACGAGATTGTGGTGCTGCGTGATATAGAGTTCGAGTCGCACTGCGAGCACCATATGGTGCCGTTTACCGGCAAAGCGCATATCGCCTATATGCCGACGCACAAGGTGGTGGGCATCAGCAAGCTTGCGAGGCTGGTGGACGTCTATGCCAAGCGCCTGCAGATACAGGAAAAGATGACAGCGCAGATTGCTAATGATCTCAACAACATATTGCAGCCCAAAGGGGTGGCGGTGGTAATAGAAGCGGTACACCAGTGCATGACTTCACGGGGGGTGCATAAGCGCGGTTCGGTCATGCAGACCAGCCATATGCTCGGGCGCTTCCGCTCCGATGCCAGGAGCCGCCAGGAATTCTTCAGCCTGTTGCGGGGACAGTGATTTAAGTTTATTGTTGGGCTGATGAAAACCCTCTTTAGTGATACCGTCTCCGCCGCGCCGCTTGCCGACCGCTTGCGGCCAAAGGCGTTTGCCGAGGTAGTGGGGCAGGATCATCTGTTGGGTAAGGATAGCCCTATCGGGCGCATGATAAATTCACGCCAGTATTCCTCCATCATCCTCTGGGGGCCTCCCGGTTGCGGCAAGACCACGATAGCGAGGCTGCTTGCCGAGCAGAGCGGCTATGAGATGGAAAATATCTCGGCGGTGACCAGCGGCGTTACGGAACTCAAAAAGCTTTTTGATAAGGCGGCTACACGCTTGCAGGACGGTGTGCGCACCTTGCTGTTTGTCGATGAAATCCACCGTTTCAACCGCGCCCAACAGGATGTATTCCTGCCTTATGTTGAAAACGGCACAGTCTTGCTTGTAGGCGCGACCACGGAAAACCCCTCTTTCGAGCTTAATTCCGCGTTGCTTTCGCGCTGTCGCGTGCTGGTGCTGAAGCGCCTCGATGATGCCGCCATGAGACAGCTTCTCAAAAAAGCCGAGGATTATATGAAATGCGAGCTGCCGCTCATGGATGACGCGTTCATCACATTGTGCGCGATGGCGGATGGCGATGGCAGGTATTTCCTTAATCTCATAGATGAACTCTATAATATTAAACCCTCCAATCCCTTAAGCCCTGAGTCCCTCGGTACCTTGCTTCAGCAACGCGCCCCTATTTACGACAAGCATCAGGAAAGCCATTACAACCTGATAAGCGCGCTGCATAAATCCCTGCGCGGTTCGGATGTCGACGCTGCGCTCTATTGGCTGCACAGAATGCTGGATGGCGGTGAAGCCCCGCTTTACATTGTCCGCCGCCTGGTACGTTTTGCGGTGGAGGATATCGGGATGGCTGATCCGCAGGCCGTGCATCAGGCGCTTGCGGCAAAGGACGCCTATGATTTTCTCGGTTCGCCCGAAGGCGAACTCGCCATCGCGCAGGCGGTGATTTATCTTGCCACCGCGCCAAAATCCAACGCCGCGTATGTGGCGCATAAATCGGCGGGAAGGGATGCGAAGCAGCTTGGTTCGCTCATGCCACCCATGCACATATTGAACGCTCCCACCAGATTAATGAAAGACATTGGCTACGGCAAAGGATATACCTATGATCATGACGAGGAAGACGCTTTCTCCGGCCAGAATTATTTTCCGAATGGCATGGAACGCAAGGTTTACTACCAGCCTGTGGAACGCGGTTTTGAGCGGGAAATAATAAAACGCCTTGATTACTGGAACAAGAAGAGGGCGGAGAAATAATTAGCGCTCAAATATTCTGCGTCTGGGCATAAAGCTCGTAATAGGAGCCGCTTTGTATGATCAGCGACTCATGGTTGCCTGACTCCACTATCTTTCCACGATCCAGCACATAGATGATATCGGCATTACGGATGGTGGAAAGGCGGTGCGCGACTACCAGCGTCGTGCGTCCTTTCATGAGCTTTTCCAGCGCCCCCTGCACAATGCGTTCCGACGTATTGTCCAGCGACGAGGTGGCTTCATCCAGCAGCAGGATGGGAGCATTCTTCACCACCGCGCGCGCGATGGCAAGCCGTTGCCGCTGGCCGCCGGAAAGTTTCACTCCGTGCGGGCCAATCATCGTATCGTAGCCTTGCGGCAGATCGCGGATAAAGTCGTCTGCCGCCGCCATTTTTGCGGCCTGCCTGATTTCTTCGTCACTTGCACCCAGCCTGCCATAGGCGATATTCGCGCGCACCGTGTCGTCAAACAGCACAATTTCCTGGCTTACAAGCGACATGGCATTGCGCAGGGAAGCGAGCGTTACGTCCCGTATGTCCTGATTGTCTACGGTGATCATGCCACGGTTTAAGTCATAGAAACGAAGGATAAGGTTGATGATGGTTGATTTTCCGCTGCCGGATGCGCCGACCAGCGCCACTGTCTTTCCGGCGGGAATGTCGAAGGTAATGTCGTTGATGACGCTGACGTCCGGCGAGTAATTGAAGGAAGCGTTTTCAAAACGTATTGCTCCTTTGCTGATTTTGAGGATTTTGGCATCCGCCTGATCGAAGATTTTAGGTTTCATGTCAAGGACGGCAAACAACCTGCCCGCTGCCGCCATGCCTTCCTGCAGGGAGTTATTCAGCGTGACGAGGGTTTTTGCGGGCTTATACGCCATAATCATGGCGGCAACGAAGGAGAAGAATGCCCCCGGCGTGGTTGTGCCGTGAATGACGTTATAGCCGCCGTACCAGATGACGGAAGCAATCGCCGCCCCGGTCAGCAGCTCCATGATAGGTGAGGCTGCCGCCTGCACGCGTGATCCTTTGAAGTAGAGGCTATAAAGCTTTTCAATAATTCCCCGCGCGCGCCTTATCTCATGATCCTCACGGCCATAGGCCTTGACCATGCGCACGCCCTGGAAGGTCTCATCCAGTTGGGCGGCAAGGTTGCCAAGCTGGTGTTGCGCGGAATCGGAGAGCTTGCGCATCCTGCGCCCGAGCTGTATCACCGGGAAAACGGAAAGCGGGAACACCACAAAGGCGATAAGGGCCAGCTGGGCGCTTTGGTGAAACATCAGGATCACGAGGAAAAGCATGCTGAAGAAATCCTTGGCGATCCCGGTAAGCACGGTCGAGACCGCGTTACGCATCATCATGATATCGTTAGTGAAGCGGGAAATGAGCCTTCCCGACGCCTGATCATGGAATACTGCCAGATCGGCATGCATCAGGTGGGAAAACAGATCAATCTGCATGTCCGCGATGATGCGCTGGCCGACATTGCGCATGATGACCGTCTGGCCGTAGGATGCGCAGGCGCTGATCGCTCCTATGGAAAAGACTGCGATGGGGACGTAAAAGAGCATCTTGGCGTCTTTTTTGAGGAAAACGTCGTCCAGCACCGGCTGCATCATCCATGCGTTGGCCGCGGTTGCCCCGGCCACGGTCAGCATGCATATGACTGCGAATGCCAGCAGGTGCGTATGGCTTTTTATATACTGCTGCCACAGCCTTTTAACCAGCGGGACGGTTCTATATGTGTTGGCAATATTGAACATGTGTTGTACTTAATAACGTGTTTTCTGCTAATTGCCAGTTATAAAAATGAGCCATCCTGCCCTTCCTCCGCTGCGTGATGTTATTAAACGCTTTGAATTGTCAGCGAAAAAATCGTTGGGGCAACACTTCCTGCTTGATACGAATATCACCGACAAAATCGTCCGCATGGCCGGAGATTTAAGCGGAGTTAACGTCATGGAAGTCGGCTCCGGCCCGGGCGGACTTACACGTTCTCTGCTCAAAAGCGGGGCAAGGTGCGTTTACGCGGTTGAGAAAGATGAACGCTGCATCGCAGCAATCACTGAGCTGAAAAATATATATGGCGGCAGGCTGGTAATCATTCCTGAAGATGCCCTCAAGGTATCATTGCCTGAAGTGGCGCCTGCGCCGCGCGCTATAATCTCCAACCTGCCTTATAACGTAGGCACGCAGCTGCTTATCAACTGGCTGGAAGACATATATAACGATAGCAGCGCCTATCAAAGCCTGACGCTCATGTTCCAGAAGGAAGTAGCGCAGCGTTTATATGCGGAGCACGGCAACAGGCAATATGGCAGGCTGTCTGTCATTGCTCAGTGGCTGTGTGACATTGAGCATTGCTTCGATTTGCCGGCAAGCGCCTTTGTGCCGCCGCCGAAAGTAGTTTCCGCAGTAATAAAACTTATGCCGCTTGCAAAGCCGCGTTATCAAGCAGATAAGAAGCAGCTTGAAACAACCCTTGCCGCAGCCTTTGGCAACCGCCGCAAGATGCTGCGCTCTTCGCTGGCGACTGTTTCGGATCATACGGAAAGTTGGCTTCGTTCAGCAGGCATAGATCCGACACGCAGGGCGGAGACATTAAGCGTTGAGGAATTTTGCAGGCTTGCCTGCATGATGCCGTAAAGGAAAGCAATCTATAAGACAGGTTTTACTTTATTATGCGCGCCTCTTCCTGGATTCCTTGGTGGAGGCGGAAGCCCGCAGCCATAATGTGGCTGTTCACCCTCACAATGTTCATGGGTTACAGCAGTGGTTTTCTTGCTCTTTTCATGTTCAAGGCGCTCTATTAAATTTTGTTTTTCGTCTGGCAGAAGCCCACATACCATTGCAAAGCTCTCAACACGGTTATCTGGTATATGCCCTTTTAGATATAATGATATTTTTGACGCATCGACCCCCATGCGTAATGCCAAATCGTTACCTTGAAAATGGGCCTTTTTCGTATATGCCAGCATCAGGTCTCCTAACGGGACATCTTCTCCTTTATTGGCGTTGGCAATAAGAGTTAATTCTTTGGAAAGCGTGCACTGCCAGAAAAGCTCTTTGTCTGCTGGTGTAAACCTGCTATTTGGAAGTGCCGCAAGGGTATCCGAAAGTATTTCTACATATTGGTAAAGAGTTTTTGGCGCTCCGGATAGTAAAGTGCCGATTTGTCTTCTGGAGATTCCTGCTTTTTCAGCTAATTTTTCATGGGAAATGTTTGCTCGTACCATAAAAGCTTCCAATAATTCACTCCCTGTAACCTGAGAGTGATTTCGCAGTGCTATATTGATAACCCTTATTGCCTGTTCTCTGTCCAGCGGAACTTTTTCCAAGTATTCTGTTTTAGCATCTAGTGCTATAGCATTCAGCAAGACTGTCTTCTCAGGATCGGGGTTAAGTACTTTTATAATATCACCTATATATATCCATAGCTTAGATAAATTATTGTTCTCGAAGTGAATAATGTCACTACGCGGAACTCCTGACTGTTCAGCAAGCTGCGCTTGTGTCAGGTTTGCTTGTATCCGCGATTGTTTAAGAAGTTCTCCGCCATTTATTCCACTGATGCATCTCTTTCTTTTCAGTCTTTCACTTAGCTGTTCTGGTAAGATTTGAGGAACAGGTTCAGCGTCTCGACTAACAGAGCGCTGAGGTCTAGGAGCAGTTTGTGGAGATAAAGGCTTTTTTGCTAGTGTTGCAGGTACTATCCTTCTTTCTTGTATAGCAGCCTTAGCTACATATACCTGTGGCCTTACAGGTGAGGCGGAAGACGATCTGGTTTCTTGTTCTTCCCTTGAGAAGGGTACGAAAGTGCGATCTGAAGGATGAGTTGGAGTTTTTGGATGAGGTTCTGCTTTTGTTTCCTGTGTCCTCTTTTTCATCTCATACTCATTCATCCGACGTATATCACTATCATCCAGTTCCCACCCAAGCGCCATCTTTAATTTATGATAATAATAGGCAGTACTCTCATTTTTACCCCAATTACCCCATCGATCTTTGAAGAGCTTCATGATCTTGTTAGCTTCAGGAGTGCTAGGATCAAGATTGATTGTTCCTGTCCTGTACCACATTTCTACTATGCCGCGGGGTAACCCCAGTTTTACGCTAATATCAGGCAATGTTTGTGATGTGCCATCTTCTTTAGAGTGATAAAGCTGACTCAATTTTATTAATTCTGTAAAAGTTCGGAGTGGAGATGCTGATTCAGAAAATTCTTGGACCATAATCTTGTCAGTGCGAAAAAATTTTATCATGACTATTCTTATGCAAATCTAACAAATATATATTAATAAGACGTTAATAGAGGTCAATATTTCAGAATTGACCTAACTATATTCTAATGTATTATATAAATATTCTTTTATTTATAGTTACTTATGAAAATAAATAGGAAGAATGGCAAGAGCATCAGAGATACTATGTCTCACCCTCAAGATATGCCTCCGACTGCATTTCCATGAGTCTTGAGATAGTTCTCTGGAATTCGAAAGCGCCATCGCCGAACGGGTAGAGTTCCGTAGGTGGTGCGTCTGCCGTGCAGATGAGTTTGACCCGGTTGTCGTACAGGCTGTCTATCAGGGTGACGAACCGGCGCGCCTCGTTGCGCATTTCAGGTGAAAGCACAGGAATGCCGCTGATGAATACTGTATCGAACCGGTTGCATATCGCCAGATAATCCGCCGCGCCGAGCGGCTTCTCGCATAATTCGCCGAAAGTGAACCATGCGGTTTTGCCGCAGGCCTTGTTCACCTGCAGTTTTCTTCCTTGTACCTCCAGCGTCACTTTGTCCGGTTCCGCGTTATCGCAGATGGCAAAGAATATATTCCGCAATTCCTGCTCATTTTTTTGGGTAAGCGGGAAGAGGTATAACGATTTCAGCGCCCTGATCTTTTCCATCCGGTAGTCATGCGGTGAGGCCAGTTCCAGAACATCCATGCGCTCGTAAAGCAATGTAACGAAATCCAGGAATTTCTCGCGCTGCAATCCCCCCAGGTATAATTCTTCCGGCGGCCGGTTGGAAGTGATGACTATCACTACGTTCTCTTCCAGCAGCGCCAGGAACAGTTTACTGAGAATCATCGCGTCGGCAACATCCGTCACCTGAAATTCATCAAGGCAAAGCAGTTTATATTTTTTTGCCAGTTCCTTCGCGGTGGCTTTTACGGGATCTTCCACTTGCTTCTGGCGCAGGAGGTGCACGCTTTTATGAATCCCGAGCATCAGCGAATAAAAATGCAGGCGCTGCTTTGCAGTCGTGGGAACGGAGTGAAAGAACATATCCATAAGCATGGATTTGCCGCGTCCTACATCTCCCCATATGTAAAGCCCGCGCAGCGCTTCAGAGGAACGGGCTGGCATTATCTTCTTAATAAGAGGATTTTTTGGTTTTACAGAGATTTGCTCAAAGAGCAGCTGTAAACGTCCGATGATCCGCTTCTGCTCTGCGTCACCTTTTAGTCTGCTGTCTTTTACGTACTGATCGTATAACTTAACGGGAGTAGTTATATTAGCCACTTAAAACCCGGTAAGTAATATAAGGCTGCACTTATAACCTGGTTGCGTCTTATCGTATTTCGTTGTCGGGGCTGTAGTTGCGCTGGTCGTGCAGGCAGTAGAATACCCGGTGGTTTGCTGCCATGATTGAATATTGCCCGAAGAAGGCAGGCCGTCGTCATATTTTGTATCTAGGCTCAATGCTTCCAATGTCGTCATGATGTTGCCGGCGGGCAGGAAGTTGGAGCTATATCCGCCGAATATGAAGACATGCCCAAAGCTGTTATAGTAATACGTGGTTCCGCTCGTTTTAACGCCAACCCAAGTAACCCCGAACCCTGCGCCGTCAAGCTTGCTTGCAGGGGCATTGGTTCCTATAACATGATCACTGCCTGTGCCTCCGCCAGCGCTTCCAGGCGACCCATTGTAGATGCCACTTATAAGCTGGGCATCCGACAGATGCTCCCAGAACAGAAAATATTCCGGAGCGCTGGCGGCATACGAACCGCCGGAACCCGAAGTGCCGATCTGGCCGTTCCCATCGCCGTTGCATGTAGTCGGTGGAGTAAGCTGGGCGGCGTAGGTCGAAGGGCAGGTAGGAGCAGCGCCGCTATTCCAGTAAGCTTGCGCATTGGCGAAGTCTCCAGGAAGGGCGCCGTATTTCTGTTGGAAGTTCTGCGCCGCCTGGATGTATTTCTGCGCATCCGTCATCGCGCTTGCGAGTTGCGACTGGCGGATCAGGGATTGTCCCAGAAATATGCCTGCGACAATCAGCCCTATGATAACCAGCACGACAGACATTTCAATTAATGTAAAACCGGCTTTTTTGCTGTTTGTCATGAGAGTACTTTTTATGAATTATGAGAAATCGCTGTTATCAGAAAAACTATCGCTGCTGTCATCTGTCGCAACCAGATCGTCTGTATTGCTGCCATCGTCAGAATCTGCAACATCGGTATTGCTATCACCGTAATAATTATTCACGATCGTAGTGCCCGGGTTTTGTGCGCCGGAGAGAAAACTGCTTCCGGTATTGAGCGGCGCGCCCCATGCGGAAGAGCCGCCTCCGAATCCACCGAACAGCGAACGCAGCGCACTGAAAGCCATCTCACCTGCGATGACGCCGGATGCGGTGGTAAGTGCATTATGCAGGAAACTGGAGAATTGAGGCGGATATTGGGGGGAGGAGTAGTTCTGCTGGGCATTCGCAGACGTTCCCCACGGCCCGCCGGTAAAAGAAGATGGCGCCTGTGCTGGCCGTGCGGCCTGTTGCTGTAAATCCTGAATCTGCTGCTGGGCATGTTTCAGGCCCATTTCCTGAACGAGGACCAGCTGGGTAAGAATATAAAGCGCATCCGGTCGCGCGCCGAGGCTTCTTTGGATCATGGAGTCCGCTTCAGAATCACGAACCGGAGCGGGAGTGCCTGCAATCCTGTTCAGTAGATCATTCAGCATCTGTTGTTCCTGCGGTGTCATACTCTGAAAAACTCCAAAAACATACAAACCAGTTTACATTTAATAATTAATAATGGCAATGGCAACTTAGAAGTGCTATGAGCTTCTATCATAAAGCATAGATTATAAATATATAATAAATACAGGAGGATTTATGGCACTTAAAGGAAAAAATGCGATCGTTACCGGTTCCACGAGCGGGATAGGGCTTGCCATCGCCCATGTGCTGGCCGGGCAGGGGTGTAATATCATGCTGAACGGCATGGGCGACAAGGCGACTATTGATGGCATTGTCGCCGAGCTTCCGAAAAAATACGGAGTAAAAACGTCTTATTCTGCTGCCGATATGAGCAAGCCTGCCGACATTCGCCAGATGGTGGCTGATACGGTATCCCAGCTTGGCAGCGTTGATATTCTGGTCAATAATGCCGGAATCCAGTTTACCGCTCCCGTAGAAGAGTTTCCCGATGACAAATGGGACGCTATCATCGCTATCAACCTTTCGGCGGCGTTCCATGCGATAAAGGTAGCGGTTCCCGGAATGAAGGCGCGAAAATTTGGCCGCATCATCAATATCGCTTCCGCGCACGGCCTTGTCGCCTCGGAGCATAAGGCGGCTTACGTATCGGCAAAACACGGTATCGTCGGGCTCACGAAAGTGGTCGCGCTTGAAACGGCGACTTCAGGGATAACCTGCAATGCCATTTGCCCGGGGTGGGTGAACACTCCGCTGGTGCAGAAGCAGATTGAAGCGAAAGCGAAAGAAGGCAATATCAGCATTGAACAGGCGACCGCCAACCTGCTCGGCGAAAAGCAGCCCAACAAGATGTTCGTAAGGCCGGAAAGCATCGGAGCGCTCATCGCCTTCCTGTGCGATGATAATGGCGAAGCCATGACCGGGGAGATACTTAGCATCGACGGCGGCTGGACGGCGCAGTAATTTACGCGGTTTTATATTTTATGGCATCGGGGAGAAACCATTCCCTGACCAGGCTATTATAGTCGGGGATATTTTTCTGCGGCCCCAAAGTCGTGATGGTTATGGCGTTGCGCTTGAGCATATCTCTGCTCACGCGTGTGACGTCGTCTTTGCCGATGGCGTCGATTAATGCGGCGATTTCCGATGCGGGTTTGTAACGGCCGTAAAGGAGGAGGTGCCTGCCGATCCATTCAGCGATGGAAGAACTGCTCTCGCGTGCCATCAGCAGGTTGGCTTTTATCTGGTTCTTTGCACGGTGCAATTCCTGATCGGTTATACTGCCCTGTATCTTGATGACTTCCTCGCAGATGACAGGAAGCATGCCGGATGCTTTTTCTTCATTCGTGGCAGCATAAATTCCGAGTGTTCCGGTATCCGTATAAGAGGATACGAATGCCTGCACAGTATAAGCAAGCCCGCGCTTCTCACGAATTTCCTGGAACAGGCGCGACGACATGCCACCGCCCAGTATGGTGGCCATAACCTGCAGGGTATAATAATCGCTATGGTTAAATGAGACGCCCTCAAATCCCAGCATCATGTGCAGTTGTTCAAGCTTGCGCTCGGTACGCCTGTCGCCGCCTGTGTAAATCGCTGTTGCCGGAGTGGTTCTGGGAGAAACAGGGAGAGTCGTAAAATGTTCGCTGACCAGTCTGGCAAAATCCTCATGTTCAATATTCCCGGCAGCGGTAATCACCATGCTGGAAGTATTGTAATGCTTCCCTATGTACCGGATCAAATCTTCATTGCTGTAGCGCTGTACCTGTTCGGGGAGCCCAAGAATGGAGCGCCCGATTGCCTGTTCCGGATAAGCCGTTTCGCTGAAATGATCCAGTATCAGATCGTCGGGAGTGTCATAATGCATGGCGATTTCCTGCAGGATAACCTGGCGTTCCCGTTCCAGTTCCTTTTCATCGAATACCGAATTCTGGAGAATGTCCGCCAGCATGTCAACGGCAAGCGGCAGGTCGTTTTTCAGGACGCGGATGTGATATACCGTGCTTTCCATGGAGGTATAGGCATTCATGTTGCCGCCCGCCATGTCCATCTCTTCTGCAATAGCAAGTGCAGAGCGGCGCTTTGTACCCTTGAACGCCATATGCTCCAGCATATGGGAAAGTCCGCCTTCATTGGTATTTTCATAACGCGCGCCCACCGCAACGCTTACGGCGACGGTTACGGATTCCATGCCGGGAAGGGTTTCGGTCGCGGCGCGCAGGCCCGAAGGCAGTGTCGTAATATGGTAGGTCATGAGTGGCTTTCTATAAACGCTTTTACTGTGTCTGTATTTGCTGGCAGCGCCTCGAACTTTTCCTTGCTTTCCATAATGGGGGCAAGGTGGGAGGGCAGGGAAGGATAAATGCCGGTGGCTTCTTTTACGGCATTTGGGAATTTCGCCGGATGGGCAGTGGCGAGCGTGACAAGCGCCGTTGCCTTATCCGCATGGACTTTGCTCCCGACCGCAACGCCTACCGCCGTATGTGGATCCAGTAATTCTCCGCATTCCTTATATAGTGTGGAAATAGTCCGTTTTGTCAGTATGTCGTCTGCCTTGCCTGCGGAAAAATAGCTGCGAAGCCTGAGCAGTGCGGACTCGGACAGCGACATTTTCCTGTCCTTACGAAGCTCCTGCATAAGTTTCAAGATGGTTTTACCGTCACGCGCATATAGATCGAATAACAAACGTTCAAAATTGCTGGAGACTTCAATATCCATGCTGGGGCTTATGGTCGGCGTCACGCCTTCCATGCCGTAAACTCCGGTCGCAAGGCAGCGGGCAAGGATATCGTTCCTGTTGGTGGCTATGATGAGCTTCTCGACAGGCAGCCCCATCTGCTTTGCGATATAGCCGGCGTAAATATCCCCGAAGTTGCCGGTCGGCACACAGAAGCTTATCCGTTTGGCCGGAGCGCCGAGTGTAGCTGCGGCGTAGAAATAATACACGATCTGGGCCAGGATGCGCGCCCAGTTGATGGAATTGACCGCCGTCAGTTTCTGTTTCTCGCGGAATGCAGTATCCGCAAAAAGCGATTTCACGATATCCTGACAGTCGTCAAATGTTCCTTCAATGGCAATATTAAAAACATTCTTATCCGTAACAGTGGTCATCTGACGGCGCTGGACATCCGATACCCGGTTATGCGGATGCAGAATAAATATCCGCATATTCCTGCGCCCACGGCAGCCTTCAATCGCCGCCGAGCCGGTATCTCCCGATGTCGCGCCTATGACGGTAATCTGCTGGTTACTGCGCGCAAGAAAATATTCCAGTATGCGCCCCAGGAACTGCAGGGCAAAATCCTTGAAGGCCAGGGTAGGGCCGTGGAATAATTCCAGCAGGAATTCGTTATGCCCGATCTGTTTCAGTGGGGCGATGGCCTTGTGCCGGAATGCTTTATAGGAATTTTCAATAATGGCTCTCAGGTCTTTTTCCGGAATTGCCTCTCCGATGAAAGGCTGCATCACACGCAGCGCGAGTTCCGTATAAGAGAGCGAAGACATCTCCACCAGTTCATGCGGGGCGAACTGCGGCAGGGAGTTAGGCACATAAAGCCCGCCGTCGCTCGCAAGGCCTGCCATGACGACATCCTGGAAAGACAAAACCGGAGCTTGCCCGCGTGTGGAAATGTAGTTTATCATGAATGTCAAATATGAATCATAAAACTGTTATCATAGAAGCGGAAGAAAGCGGACAAAGACTCGATAAATATCTGTCCATGCATCTGCCGGAATTCTCGCGCAACCGTGTCCAGCAACTCATTGGCCAGGGCTGTGTCAAGGCCGCGGATAGTATCATAAAAGACGCGAGCCGCAAGGTTAAACAGGGCGAAATATACGAAATATCAATCTATCCACCTGAGAATACTGATATTATTGCCGTTCCAACAGCGCTAAATATCGTATTTGAGGATGAACATCTGCTGGTGATAGACAAGCCCGCAGGCATGACCGTACATCCCGCTCCCGGCCACGTTTCCGACACACTGGTTAACGCGCTTCTTGCCCATTGCGGAAGCTCGCTTTCCGGCATCGGCGGGGTAATACGGCCGGGAATTGTCCATAGAATTGATAAGGATACCAGCGGGTTACTGGTGGTTGCCAAGCATGACGTTGCTCACCACCATCTGGCGGAGCAGCTTGCCAGGAGGACATTGAAACGGCAATATGTGGCGGTGGTGAAGGGCATCCCGAAGCCGCTTTCCGGCACCATAACGGGGAATATCGCCCGCTCGCCAGTAAACCGCAAGAAGATGGCGGTGGTGAAAAGTGGCGGCAGGCATGCGGTGACTCATTACAAGACGGAAGAAGTGCTTTCAGACAGCGCGCTGGTTACATGTACATTAGAGACCGGGCGTACGCATCAGGTACGCGTGCACATGACGCATATAGGCTGTCCCCTAGTAGGCGATCCGGTGTATGGACGCGGCAGTAGCAAGAAATTTGACTTTCACAGGCAGGCATTACACGCGGCGCGAATCGGCTTCATTCATCCCATAAGCAGGAAAGTGATGGAGTTATCTTCTCCCATTCCGCAGGATATGCAGGAGTTGATAGACAGGCTTAAATAAATGTAAGGTAGGCGCTTATTTGGTGTTTTTTGCTGTCAGTAATGCCTGCTCTCTCTCTGCGGTAATCCTTTCTGCCCATGTTGCAGGAGTACCTGGCGCCTGTGCACCGATGCCACCTGCAAGGGCAGCAGCCCCGATGACGGCTTCTCCCACTTGTTCTTTGGTTCCTTCAGCCTTAAAATTGACGAAGCTTTGCGCGGCCTGCAGCTCTACCTTGATTTTTTCTGATTCTGATGCGTTGACTCCTACCCCTCCTGCTGCACCAACCAGTCCAGCTGCGACGGTCGATAATGTTTCTACTTTTGTTTTCTCGGACTCAAATCCCTGCTGCGCAAGTTGCTGCGCCTGATTGATATCTATGCCGGATTGGACCGCTTTTGCCAGCATCATCAGGACTTCCTTATCCAGCTTGTCGTTCATCTGGCCAGTTTTTAGAACTTCGAAATATTCACCGATTGCCTTGGCGGAGTCTGCAGTAGGATCGGCTAATGCAATTTTTGCCCCTGCTTCTTTCAACACGATTTCTGGTGATTTATTGTCCGCCATGTCCCATCTCCCTGTTAATGACCACGCTGTTATTGTATTATTTTATAGGGGTATAATATAGGGCAGAATTGTGAAGATTTTGTGACAAAAGCAATTATTTCTTAGATTGTTACAGTTTTTCCAGCCGTTGCAGATCAAGGCCGAGAGCCGCCATGATGCCACGGGCTTTGGTAATGGTTTCCTGCCGTTCCTTTTCCGGATCCGAATCCGCGACAATACCGCCGCCGACCTGAAATTCAAAACAGCGTCCCTGTATAACCAGCGTGCGTATGACGACCGATAAATCGCAAGAGCCGTCACCGCCGAACCAGCCAAGCGCGCCACTATAAACCCCTCGCTGTATCTTTTCCTTGTCCATGCACCATTGCATTGCCCGGACTTTGGGCGCGCCGGTCATGGAGCCGGGCGGAAAACAGTTTTTTACTGTTTTGAGCGTTGAAACATCTTCGCGTTTCTTCCCGGTAATGGTGGAGATCATGTGATGCACCGTAGCATAGGAAGATACTTCAAATAACTTCTCCACTTTCACGCTTCCGGCAACGCAGCTGCGTGCAAAATCGTTGCGCATGAGATCGACAATCATCATGTTTTCGGCTTTGTCCTTTTCGCTTCTCTCAAGCGATGCACGCGAAGCTTCATCTTTTCTACTGTCGGCAAAACGCGGCGCAGTGCCTTTTATCGGACGTGATTCCATATTCCCTTTACTGTCGATTCTCAGAAAGCATTCTGGGCTGGAGGAAATGATAGCTGAGTTATCCATGCGGATAAACGCGCTATAGGCGGAAGGGCTGGTTTCACATAATTTGCAGAATATGGCAAAAGGTTCAGGAGCGGATGCAAATATACCGGTGAATTTGCGCGTGATATTAGCCTGGTAAAAATCCCCGCGCCTTATGGCTTCTATCGTTTTTTCTACCGCTGCCAGATATGCATCACGCGACATGGGGGACGATAATGATTCAACAACCGGTACCTCACCGGATATGGAAGCATGGCGCCATACAGGTAGTTTTATTTCCTGCTTTCGGTATGACATGACAGTCTTGTTCTGATGGTCAAAAACTAAAATGAGGCCGAATTTTGCGAACCACAGGGGTGGCAGCGAAATATGGCTTTCCCTTTCATATGTTATGTTCTCGATATCATGCAGCAACTCGTACCCCAGATACCCGAACCATGCATTATCGAACAACGGAAGGTTTTCAGTCAATCTATCCAGAACAGAAAAAGCATTTCCTGAAATAATATCAATAGGATGCATCGCAAGATAAGAATAACGCCCTGCATTTCCATATTGCTGGCCTGAATGTAGTAGTACGAAGTATTTTTCGTTTTTTGCGATTTGTGCGATCGCTGCAAGCGGTGATATCCAGGGCAATGTTTCTACTACGTACTCAGTCATACAGCCAAAAGATATCAGCCGAACCTACTTCGCTGGCGGCACCGGCACGGGTGGAGTTACGGGTTGCGATTGCACCTGTGGTGGTTGCGGCTGTTGTTGCAATTTTTGCTGCACGTTCGTTCCGAACAGGCCGATAACTTCCATAAGCTCTTTGCCGCTTACGGTTATCCTGCCTTTATCATCCGTAACGAAATGAACGTATATATCCTTTGGATCCTTGCCTGCCGTATTTTCATCTATCGCATGCATGAACTGCTTGATGCCGTCGATCAGCTGCCGTGTTACATACATGGCCTGGCCTGCCCTTGTTCTCGCCAATATGCTGTCAATGCCCATGGCATACTCGCCTACATCCTCAAGCATGGCATCGCATACGATGCATTTGGCAATCAAATCGCCGACAGGAATTCTTCCGGCGTTATTTTTGCCGCTTCCTGCAATTTTCATCCCGTATTTGTTAGTGACCAGATCGAATGCATTTATAGCGATGCTGTCCGTATCCAGCATGTTTTTATCCTTGCTGCCTTTGATCTTGATATCGGCGTCAAAGCTCACTTTACCGATAGTATGAAATTTTGGTACAATCGCGGTGGCCAGTTCCTGCGGATTCACGTTAGCGGCAACCAGCGTGGCAAAAGGAGCGTTGGCGGCCGGATTCTTCACTATCTCGCTGAACATGTCTGCAAGCTGTTTTATCACCAGGCGCTCATACTGTTCATTCGCTTCAAGCGCCATATGAGCGACAATGGAGGAATTGCGGTCGTTACCTTCTATGAGACTCGATATATGAGTTTCCGCCGAGGATTGGTATAACGCGTTATTCGAATTAAGCGCATTGACGTCGAACCTGATGTTCACGGACGGATCCAGCAGCGACTGCCGGTCAATCGGCCCTTCATAGCTTATATCGACGGCACTGTTCTGTTCACCGTACTGGGAGAAGTTAAGGTTGGCTTCACGCTTGTCCTGCGGAACCTGGGCAATTTCATAAAATAACTGCAGGTAGAAATTAGCGATGTCGTCGTAAGCCGATGTCGCCTTCGCATTCTTTATGCCCGACTTGAAAGAGATTTTCTGCTGGCCGGGATTTTCCGGGGCGCTGGTGGCGGATATATAAAAATCATCCAGGGAGGAAATGACGTCATCGGATTTGGCGGCTTTGCTGACAACTCCGGATATATGGCAATCTACGGAACGCAATGCGGTAAGAAGAGATTGCATATCAGCAAATGACGCGGGTATGTTCCACGGCAGGTTGTCGGCATTGTAAATCCCGAGATGGCAGGTTAGGGGAGAGGACGATGTGCTGTTGATGATATTGCTGGGTACGTTATTGATGATAGGTTTTATGGTGCTGTCTCCCGAAGCAATCAGGTAAAAGTCATTAGCGGTTATATTACCCGCGATCGATATCTTGTCGTTATAGGTAAGCTCGATAACGACATTATTTTGAGCCTTGCCTGCAGGAGGAGTAACCGTATTGTTAATATTATTAAGAGTATTCAGAACTGACTTCTTCGCTATGGCAGAAACGGGCAAGGTAATGACCGGTTTCATGACGTCGAGCTGCATCATGAAAGGATAACCGGATATCATTATTGAATCATAATGTATGAATGTCGTATCTGGGCTGAACTGCTTTTCCTGTTCGTTAACCTGGGCAATATATTGCTCAAGCGCGCTCCTGAACTCATCCGCTTTTTTATACCAGTAGTAAGTATGGACGCTCCCTATGACAAAGAGAAGAAAAAACAGGATAGCGGTCAATTTACGCATGTGATGCCTTTGCTATTGCAGGTTCATGGATGCGCGTAATATATCAGGCTGGTTGTTTTGGGCAAGCGGTATCGGCTCATGGCGAGAGCGGAACATCCTGTGCCGGAATTTCGTTATGGGTTCCTCTATCAGCAACACTATGGCGATACTTAGCATGCAGGATGCAAGAATGCTCAGATGGAAGAGCTCAGACGAATCGCTAATATACCTTTCCAAGAAATTTATTACCAGAATATGATTCAGATACAGTGGATATGACATTTCTCCTATAACTCTGTCCAAACGATTGCCTTTTGTGACTTGGAAGATAAAGGGGATAAAGCAGCAGATGCTTATTATCAGTAATTCATCACCATCATAAAGAATCACTTTATACCTGTTCATCAGGTATGCGGAAAAGAACGCCATGCCAATGCATAGCAGATATTTTCCTGACTTCCTCATCCTGTCGCTATTGCAGGCAATTCGTGTTGCAAGGGCGCCGAGCAGGAACGTATGAATTTCAGCAGGGAAGAAATCATTATACCAGTTATCCCGGTTATTATAGCCGTGTATAATCAGGAATATTTTTATAAAGAATGATATGGCTGCAATGGCTGCCAGATCAAGGGAACGTCTTTTAAGAATAAAGGGGGCAATGAGATAAAAACTCATTTCAACCGCAATAGACCATGCTGGAGCAACAAAGTTCATATTGCGAACCCAGTAGAGCGCTATAGGATGTCCAGAATCAAAGGAGAAGGTTCCGGTCGTGAAATGGTATACCATGAACTTCCCGATATCTTGCCCAAAGATGAACAGGTTTGACAGGTAATAAAACAGCAATGCGCCGACAGAATTATTTATTACCATGCTTGTGCAGTGTACGTTACAGCTTGTGCCGTAAAACCATATGGCAAGTATGAGTATTAAATAGTAAGTGGGAAATAGCCGAAAGAGTCTGCTCAGGTAAAATTTCGTTTTCCACCGTTGCTGTGAGTCATATTGAGAAATAATAAGCTGAATATAAAATCCGGACAGGAGATAAAATATCCTTACCGCAAGTTCGCCTGATATAATTGCATCATATTGTTTTATATATGCAAAATGCTTTATGAATACTTCGATAGCAAGGAAAAGACGCAACAATCCCATATGTTATCACGTACCCACATTGTTTGATTTCAAACCACCTAGGAAAGATAACCTGTCATGTCAGGCCCGGTAAATCAAGATTTACTTATTTCAGATATCTGATTTAACCCTTTTGGCCTTTTCTTCCAGGCCCGGTACGCCTTCGCGCCTTACAAGTTCGGCGCCAATTTCATCCGGCGTAATGCCGTAGGTCACCCAGAGCGCCATCAGATGAAATACCAGGTCGGCGCTTTCATGGATGATTTCTTTTCTGTCACCGCCTGCGGATGCAAGCACGACTTCCGTCGCTTCCTCGCCGATTTTCTGTGCGATCTTTTTATTTCCCCTGGCGAACAGGCTGGCGACATAAGAAGATTGGGGATTTGCGTTTTTCCGCGCGACGATGGTCTGATAAATACGGTTTATAACGTCGATCATAATATTATTTGGATTTTGTGTCTATTGAGCCCGGCGGCTTGGGGCATTCCGGGTAAGGCGGGTTAAGTGCCCGTGCCGTTCTCCATCCGTGATCCTTCATGCATTCGCAGAAAGTTTCGTTAGTAACGTTTGTCTTGTCTTTTTCATTGGTGGTATTGGAACAGTGGGAAAAATAGGTACGCAGTACATCTTTCGACTTTTGATTGCAATAATCGCGGTCTGCAACGTAGTCTTTCTGCACTTCGGTAATATCTATGCATCCAGCCAGTGTTAAAAACGCTGAAAAACTTAGGACGGCTAAGCTATTATATTTCATATATTCCATTGATAAGAATTGCATAATCAGGTCGTATATGTCATAAAACAGCCGTTTTTGCAATGCCGGTCAAGCTTATCCATAATAGTTGACTAAATTACTTGGTTATAATACAATTCATGTAGGGTGGAAATAAACCAATGGAAAACAAAAATAAATTAACATTTCCGGTCTATATGGACTATCAGGCGACAACGCCTATGGATAGCCGCGTAGTTGCGAAAATGCTGCCGTATTTTACCGAAAAATTCGGCAACCCGCATTCCCGCAGCCATGCCTATGGCTGGGAATCCGAGGAAGCTGTGAATATTGCCCGTGGCCAGGTGGCTTCGCTTATTAATACCAGTGAAAAAGAAATCATATTCACTTCCGGCGCGACGGAGTCGAATAACCTGGCGCTCAAGGGCGTTGCCCATTTTTATAAGGACCGGAAAAATCATATCGTTACGGTAGTAACCGAGCATAAATGCGTACTCGATTCATGCCGCCACCTTGAACAGGAAGGATTTGAAGTCACTTACCTGCCGGTACAGAAAAATGGCGTTATTGATTTAAATGTACTGCGTGACGCGATTAAGGATTCAACCGTGCTTGTTTCCGTCATGGCGGTAAATAATGAAATAGGCGTTATCCAGCCGCTCGCCGAGATTGGCAGGATATGCCGTGATAAGGGAGTATTCTTCCATACGGATGCTGCGCAGGCTTTCGGGAAGATCCCGCTGGATGTGGAGGCGATGAATATCGACCTCATGAGCATATCCGGCCATAAGATATATGGGCCCAAGGGCATCGGCGCTCTTTATGTGCGCCGCCGCCCGCGCGTAAGGCTTGAACCGATCATTTCCGGAGGCGGGCAGGAGCGTGGCATGCGTTCCGGCACGCTGCCTGCGCCGTTGTGCGTAGGGTTGGGTGAAGCGGCGGCAATCGCGAAAACGGAAATGGGGAGCGATAACGAGCATATCCGCCGCCTGAGTAACAAATTCCTGAAAGCGATTATGGAGGAAATACCGGATGTATATCTGAACGGTGACCGCGAGCAGCGTTATCCTGGTAATATCAACCTGAGCTTCGCCTATATCGAAGGCGAATCCATGATCATGGCGATTAAGGATCTAGCGGTTTCATCCGGTTCCGCGTGCACGTCTGCTTCGCTTGAACCCTCTTATGTACTGCGTGCGCTGGGGGTGAATGAGGAGCTTGCCCATACATCCATCCGCTTCGGTATCGGGCGCTTTACTACGGAGGAGGAGATCGACTTCGCTATCAATCTTGTAAAGAGCAGCATAAGCCGCCTCCGTGAGATGAGTCCGCTCTGGGAAATGGTGCAGGAAGGCGTTGATATCAACAAGATTGAGTGGGCGGGACATTGAAGTGGCCAGGATTACAGAAAAGTCTTAACAATAAATTACAGGCCACTGATCACAAGTCACGGGCCACAGAAGTGTAAGGAGAAAAACAATGGCATACAGTGAAAAGGTAGTAGACCACTACGAAAATCCGCGTAACGTCGGGTCGATGGATAAGAATGACATGAGCGTTGGCACCGGCCTCGTCGGCGCGCCGGCTTGCGGCGACGTGATGAAGCTGCAGATAAAGGTAAATGCTGCGGGCGTTATTGAGGATGCAAAGTTCAAGACATTTGGTTGCGGATCTGCGATTGCCTCAAGCTCGCTGGTGACCGAATGGGTCAAAGGCAAATCGATTGATGAAGCCATGAAGCTTAAGAATAATGAGATTGCTGAGCATCTTTCCCTGCCTCCGGTAAAAATTCATTGCTCAGTTCTGGCAGAAGACGCGATTAAGGCGGCCATTGAAGATTACCGGAAGAAGAACATAAAAGAAAACGCTGCCTGAGACGTATGAAAAGCCCGATTACCATAACCCCTGCCGCTTCCGAGCGCATACGCGCGCTGCTTGACGCGCGCGGCAAGCCGTCCGTAGGTATAAAAGTCGGTGTGCGCAGCAAAGGCTGTTCTGGTCTTTCCTATACGGTGGAATATGCGGATCAGATCGAGAAGTTTGATGAAGTGGTCGATGCCGGAGAGTTCAAGGTGTTGATTGACCCGAAAGCCGTTATATTCCTTATTGGAACGGAAATGGATTATAGGGAGGAGAAACTGAAAAGCGGTTTCACCTTCCGCAATCCTAATGAGAAGGGACGCTGCGGCTGCGGGGAGTCTTTCCATGTATGACCGCCAGAAACCAGCAGCAGAATTACTTTGAGTTATTCGGTTTTCCCCCTTCTTTTGATATAGACCTGAGCGAGTTAGAGAAGCGTTATTTTCTTGTCCAACGCCAGTTCCATCCTGACCGAATGATAGGAAAAAGTGCTTATGAGCGCACGATGGCTATCTCCATGTCCATGACGATTAATACTGCTTATGAAACGCTCAGGCAGCCCCTGAAGCGCATACAGTATCTATTGGTTCTGAGCGGAATGGCCGACTCCGCCAGGCCTTCGCAGGAACTGCTCATGGAAACTATGGAACTGCGGGAACAGCTTGCGGAAACGTCTACCCAGGAAGAGCTGGGCAGACTGGAAGCGCAAAATACACATGAGAAGGAGAACGTAATCGCTAAAATTTCGCAGGCCGTTGGCAGTAGAAATTTTTCTCAGGCGGCTGAACTTGCCATGCGGCTGAGTTACCTTAACAAAATGGCCGATGAGATCCTGGGGAAAAGGAAAATAATTTCACAATGATATAAGAAATATCAGGGTTTGTAATAATACTGTAATAATTTCGTGCTATAAAATTAAGGAGAAACAAATTTTTCCAGAGGGTTTTTATGGCAGACGAACGGATGAATGATGTCCCGGCACAATCTGATACGATGTCCACGCTTCAGAAAGAGTTGACGACAGCGGGTAAGGTGGCGGATAATAAGTTCAAAAAAGCATTTATTGGCGAACATTTGTCTGGCTTGTCAGAAGGAAAGTTACGCTTTTACATAAAAGAATCTGCCGGGTCGCTTGAAAGAAAAAATGACATGCTTACCCGGGATCATAAACCGGAACCTTTACTGGTTATAGATGTGATGCCAACGTCTAATCTGAGTTATGATGAAGTAATTCAGCTTGTACAGGATGGACTTGGGACGGTGCCTGTCATTAAAGAGAAATATAGCGGGTTGCAATCTGCGCAGGAACAGGCTGATGCTGCTGTGAACGTACAGGATAAGACGGCAGGCCTAAATGGCAATAATTTCGCCATTGCATATCCTACAAATGACAAAGGTTCCTACATTTTTCAGGTAAGGCTGAAGGATATGAAGCTTGAGGATCTGTATCAGTCGATTGCAGGCAGTATTAGTGATAAAATTACCCAGGAACAGGCGTCTCAGCAATCACAGGATATGACAGTTCCGGCTGCTCCCGACGCACCGATGCCCCAGCAGTCCATGACTGATCAGGCAACAGGGCAGAAAACGGATATGCAGACAGCTTCCGATATACCCATACCTGATCAGCAGGCTCAGCCTGTGCCCGTCACGCCGGATAAACAATCCATGACGCATGTAGAAAAAATAATGCAGCGCCGCGCAGAACAAGAAGCGAATCCCGCAGTAGCAGCTACTGTCAAATAGTGATTTGACATCTTTCATCACTGTTCGTAAATCACAGGGATGGGAAACACTTCAGATAAAGCAAAATCACCATCTAAGCCGGTAAAAGATTCTGGCAGGCAGGAAAAGCTTGCGGCAGCACTTCGTCGCAACCTGCAAAGGCGCAAGCAGGTTACCAAACAAAAATAAAATTCTCTTTATTTACAAATTGGATAGCAAAGCATGCTGGCTAAAAAATAGTAAAATGAGGAGTAGCGTGCCCCTGCAATAAATCCTAAGCAGCCTCAGCCTTACTGACTTTGCTTCTTATCGCAGCCTGCGCAGCGGCAAGGCGGGCGATAGGTACACGGTAGGGTGAGCAGGATACGTAGTCCAACCCCACTTTCTGGCAGAACGCGATGGAAGCCGGGTCGCCGCCATGCTCTCCGCAGATGCCAAGCTTAATATCGCTTCTTGTCTTGCGCCCGCGCTCGGCGGCAAGCTGTATGAGTTCGCCTACGCCGTCCTGATCCAGTGTCACGAACGGATCGCTTTCGAGCACGTTTTTCTGCTTATAGACTTCAATGAAAGATGCGGCGTCATCACGCGAAAGCCCAAGCGTGGTCTGGGTAAGATCGTTAGTGCCGAAACTGAAGAATTCCGCGGATTCGGCAATTTCGCCAGCGCGCAACGCGGCGCGCGGCAACTCAATCATCGTACCGACCAGATATTCAAGCTTCACCCCGGTTTCACGCGAGACTGCGGTGGCGGCATCGTCAATCACGCGCTTCATCATTTCCAGTTCCTTTTTGTTCATGACAAGCGGAATCATGATTTCCGGTATGACTTTTTCCTTGCTTTCCTTCACCACTTCGCTGGCTGCTTCAAAAACGGCGCGTGCCTGCATCTCATAAATTTCCGGATAGGTTATACCCAGACGGCAGCCACGGTGTCCTAACATCGGGTTCGCTTCATGCAATGCATGGGCGCGGTGCTTGACGTGTTCCACGGTCACGCCGGACGCTTTCGCCACTTCCTTTATCTCCGCCTCGGTGTGCGGCAGGAATTCATGCAGGGGAGGGTCAAGCAGGCGTATAGTCACCGGCAAGCCCGTCATGATGCGGAATATTTCGACGAAATCCTTGCGCTGCATGGGCAGGAGCTTGGCAAGCGCCGCTTTGCGCTTGCCTGCAGTATCCGATACGATCATTTCACGCATAGCAATGATACGATCCGTATCGAAGAACATGTGCTCGGTACGGCACAGGCCTATGCCTTCCGCGCCGAATCTTCTTGCGGTCGAAGCATCAAGAGGGGTTTCCGCGTTAGTGCGTATTTTGAGCGTACGCATTTCATCCGCCCAGCCCATCAGTCTGGCAAAATCGCCGGACAATTGCGGCTGAAGCGTCGGAACCTCACCCAGAATTACCTCGCCGGTCAGGCCGTTGATAGTAATGAAATCGCCCTCCTTCACCGTTTTTCCGCCAGCCCGGAATGTTTTGCCTGCGTAATCGATCTTAACGTCACCCGCGCCGGATACGCAAGGCTTTCCCATGCCACGCGCGACTACGGCTGCGTGCGATGTCATGCCGCCGCGTGCAGTGAGAATTCCCTGTGCCGCATGCATGCCATGAATATCTTCCGGGGATGTCTCGATGCGCACGAGAATCACTTTTTCCTTATGCTGGACACGGTGTTCCGCTTCTTCGGCGGAGAATACCACCAGACCTGCCGCAGCGCCTGGCGATGCCGGGAGGCCGCGTGCCAGAACTGTTTTCTTCGCGTTAGGGTCAAGGGTTGGATGTAGGAGCTGATCGAGTGCCAGCGGTTCAACACGCCCAATAGCCTGTTCTTTGGTAATAAGTTTCTCGGCAACCATATCGACAGCGATTTTCACGCTTGCGGAAGCGGTGCGCTTGCCGTTTCTCGTCTGTAACATCCACAGCTTACCGTTTTGCACGGTGAATTCAATGTCCTGCATGTCACGGTAATGGCTTTCCAGTTTCTGGTAGATTTTTACCAGTTCCGCAAATACGGACGGCATAGCCTCTTCCATGCTCGGAAGATCAGAACCGTTTGCCTCTTTGCCTTTTATGGTAAGTGACTGAGGCGTACGGATGCCTGCGACCACGTCTTCACCCTGTGCATTTACCAGGAATTCACCATAGAGCGTTTTATCGCCGTTGGAAGGATTACGGGTGAAAGCGACGCCGGTGGCGCAGTCGTCCCCCATATTGCCGAATACCATCGATTGCACGTTGACCGCCGTTCCCCAGCTTTCCGGGATATCATGCAGACGCCGGTAGGTAATGGCGCGGGCGTTCATCCATGAATCGAATACGGCCTGTATTGCTCCCCAGAGCTGCTCTTCAACCGACTGCGGGAATGGCTTGCCAAGTTCCTGCTGCACCTTTTCCTTGTACTGGGAGACAAGCGATTTCAGATCATCCGCGGTCAGTTCAGTATCAAGCGCGGCGCCGCGTTCGTGTTTTTTATTTTCCAGCAGCTCCTCAAAATTATAATGGTCGATGCCCAGTACCACATCTGAATACATCTGGATAAAGCGGCGATAGGAGTCGTAGGCAAAGCGCGGGTTATTAGTTTTCACTGACAGGCCTTCGACGCTGGTGTCGTTCAGCCCGAGGTTAAGCACCGTGTCCATCATGCCTGGCATCGAGGCGCGAGCGCCCGAACGCACGGAAACGAGCAGGGGATTCCTGGCATCGTCGAAATTCGCTCCCACGGCTTTTTCAATTCTGGCAAGCGCGGCTTTTACGTCGTTCTTAAGTCCTTCGGGCAGTTTCTTCCCACCTGCATAATACGCGATGCATACTTCCGTGGTAATCGTAAATCCCGGGGGCACCGGCAACCCCAGCGCGCACATCTCGGCAAGATTGGCTCCCTTGCCGCCAAGCAGGTTTTTCATGTCTGCCTTGCCTTCGGCAAAGCCGTCCCCAAAACTGTATACGTATTTGTGTGTCATCGCCCGTTCCTGTTTGTCCGGTGAAAGTCCGTGCATCTGCTTACACTTAAGGGGTAAAATAGTCAATGAGGAGCTTTCGGACAGTTACTTATCCCTCAATGCGGGAGAAGTCTGCTATCATATTGAATATTAGCCTTATTTGTGAAAGAATATTCAATCTGTAACGCCGCAGGTTACCGTCTGGATCGTTGATCAGGGTGTGTTCAAAGAAGCTATCTACTGATTCACGCAGTTTAGAAAGGGCGCTCATGGAGTCGATGAAATGCTCGCTTTCTATGGAGGATTTAACCAGAGGCAGCTTGTCCTTAAGCATCTGTAACAGTTCTTTGTCCTCTTTGGTGGCGTTCTGGGGAATAGTGGAGGGGAACTCATTATAAGTGGTTTTATCGTTCTTTTCTTCGATGCTGATGATGTTGCTTGCGCGGTTATAGGCCACAAGCAGGTTCTTGCCATCGTCGGTAGTAAGGAAATCCTGTAAAGCCTTGGCGCGGTCAACAACACGCGCCAGATCGTCATCCCCGTTCGCCGTGACAGCGTCTATGACGTCATGACGGATACTCTGATCACGTAACATGACTTTCAGGCGGTCTGAGAAGAAAGCCAGCAACTCCTCGGTAAGAAATTTCCTGAGCGGCAGGCGCAGGTTATTTTCCAGAATGATTCTGATAATGCCAAGCGCGGAGCGGCGGAGCGCAAACGGGTCTTTGGAGCCGGTCGGCTTTTCTCCCGCAGCGAACATCGATATCAGGGTATCCAGTTTGTCGGCAAGCGCCACGCATATGGAGACTGGCGCAGTGGGCACGGGCGACTCAGGCCCGAGCGGCAGGTAGTGATCGCGTATGGCGTCGGCGACGGTGGTTTCTTCTTTCTGGTGTAATGCGTAATAGCGTCCCATGACGCCCTGGAGTTCCGGAAATTCTCCTACCATCCCGGTAACCAGATCCGCCTTGCAGAGACTGGCAGCACGTTGTACAAGCGTTTTATCAGCATTTGGTACATAATTGGCCAGCGCTGCGGAAAAGACCTGAATGCGCTTTACCTTTTCAGCAATCGTCCCGACTTTAGCGTGGAAAGTCACCCCTTCCAGTTTCTGTGACCATACCTCAAGTTTCTTTCTGCGATCCTGATCATAAAAGAAACGCCCGTCGGCAAGCCGGGCACGCAATACGCGTTCATTTCCCGCGATAATCGCCTTGCCGCCATCATCGGTGCGCATGTTGGAAGTGATAAGGAATTTTGATGAGAGTTTTCCAGACTTGTCCTGCAGGGTAAAATACTTCTGGTGGGTGCGCATTTCCGAGATCAGGACTTCCGGCGGAAGATCCATAAATTTTTCATCTATAGTCCCGACAAGGAGATTGGGAGACTCGACCAGCCCGGTGACTTCATTCAGCAGACCTTCATCCCGCTTTACAACCAGTTTATGCTCCGCCGTGAGCGTTTCGGCCTGTTTCACGATCTCGGCCTTGCGCTTTTCATGATCGGCAATGACATAGGCTTCAGCCAGCACTGCTTCATAAGCGCTTGTGTCATTAATGGTAATGAACTGTGGGAAAAGAAAACGATGGCCGTAGGTGATATTGGACGCTTTAATCCCGGCGAATTCCACCGGCACCCGCTTGCCGTCAAATATGCAGAGGATGGAATGCAGTGGGCGCACCCAGTAGGTTGGGTTAGAACCCCAGCGCATAGACTTAGGCCAGGGAAAATTTGCCAGTATCTTTTCAATAATATCCTTTATTAGCGATGCAGTGGGTTGACCTTTCTGGTGGATGACAGCAAAATAGGTTTCATCCTTGCCCATCATGCGTTTTTCGAGTTTATCCAGCGATAATCCTGTGGAGCGTAGGAAACCATCTATGGCTGGCTGTGGCGCGTTGGTCTTCGGGCCTTTTTTCTCTATCGTGGCATCAGGCTGCACTTCCGGCAGGTATTGCGCGAGAATAGCAAGCCTGCGCGGAGTGACAAAAGATCTCACATATTTGCATTCAATGCCGGACTGCTCGATTTCTTTTATGAAAGCCGACTTCAGATGAAGCGCAGCATCCACCTGCATGCGGGCGGGTATTTCTTCGGAAAAGATTTCCAGCAGAAGATCGGCCATTATTTTTTCTTTTTGTTGTTTTTGTCTACAAATACTAGGGTCGGCTTATGTTTTTTCGCTTCCGCCTCGCTCATGGAGGCGAATGCGCAAATGATGACCAGATCGCCCTGCTGCACCAGTCTTGCCGCCGCGCCGTTGACCTTGATATCGCCCTTGCCATGCTTTTTACTTTCTATGGCATAGGTCGTGAAGCGAGCACCGTTTGTGATATTCAGCACGTCAACCTGCTCATAGGGCAGTATGCCGGACGCTTCCAACAGGGCCGGATCGATGGTAATAGAACCTTCATAGTTCAGGTCGGCTTCGGTAACCGTTGCACGGTGAATTTTTGCTTTCAATATATTCAGCATCATAAGTCCAAGCTTTCGTAGGTTTCAGGTATTACTGTTGTGTCATTGCGGGCATATGCAAAGCAATGACAGAAGTGGATATTTTACTAGTATGGTATATAATTGCCATATTCTTAACCTGACACCTGTTCCCTGACACATGATCCCTCTTTTTCTACCCATTCTTCACAGCATGCTTTTGCTAATGCCCTTACGCGTCCTATGTAACTTGCCCTTTCCGTCACCCCGATAACTCCGCGTGCGTCCAGCAGGTTGAAACGGTGGGACGCCTTGATGCATTGATCATAAGCGGGCAGGGGCAGTTTCTTTTCAAGCAATGACTGGCATTCTTTTTCGGCGTCTGCAAACTGGCGAAGCAATTGCTCTGTATCGGCATGCTCAAGGTTATATGCGGAAAACTCGCGCTCGCTCTCAAGAAAGACTTCACCGTAAGTCGTATTTTCATTAAATGCCAGATTATAGACGTTTTCAACTCCCTGAATATACATGGCAAGTCTCTCCAGCCCATAAGTCAGTTCGCCAGAGACCAGATTGCACTCAATGCCTCCCACCTGCTGAAAATAGGTGAACTGCGTCACTTCCATGCCATCGCACCAGACTTCCCAGCCTAGTCCCCACGCGCCGAGCGTCGGGCTTTCCCAGTCATCCTCAACAAAGCGGATATCATGCTGCATCGGGTCAATTCCAAGCTCGCGCAGGCTATCAAGATATAATTCCTGCAGGTTATCGGGTGAAGGCTTCAGGATAACCTGAAACTGATAATAATGCTGGAGGCGGTTGGGGTTTTCCCCGTACCGGCCGTCTTTCGGGCGCCTGGATGGCTGGACATAGGCGCAGTTCCAAGGTTTCTGGCCAAGGGCGCGCAGGGTAGTAGCAGGATGGAAAGTCCCAGCTCCCACTTCCATATCATAGGGTTGCAGGATGATACATCCCTGCTTTGACCAAAAATGCTGGAGTGCCAATATGATGTCCTGAAAAGTAGAGGGCTGTTTTTTATTCATGCCAATGTTTTAGCGGGTTTTACGCCAGAATCAATCCTTTATACAAATAAAACGGAATAAGCAGAGTTTGCCTTTAATAAGGTCTGTGTTATAATACAAATCTAATCAAAACAGAGGTGGATTTATGAAAATTCTTATTTCCGGCAAGCACATAGAAATTGGTGAATCACTTCAATCCCATATCGAAAAGCGCTTGGAGGAAGCTGCCCATAAATATTTAGACCGTGTGGTCAATCTGACGGTTGTCATTACCAAGGAAGCCCATCTTTTCAAAGTAGACATTAATGGCAATACCGGCACATCCACCGGCGTCGTCATAAAAAGCACTGGCACATCAGAGGATGTGTATGCCGCTTTCGATATATCCGCAGATAAGATAGAAAAGCAGCTGCGCCGCTATAAGCGCCGCCTGACCAACCACCATAAGACGGCGAATGGGAACGAGGCTCCGGTTGTCGTAGCAAAGAAATATGTGCTCAAGGAACATGAAGAGGAAACCAGTGAAGATGGCCCTATCATCATTGCCGAAAAACCCACCGAAATTGAAACGCTCAGTGTCAGCGCAGCAGTCATGAAAATGGATTTAGCCGAGCTTCCGGCATTGATGTTCTTCAATTCCGCCAATGGCCGCATCAATGTGGTATACAAGCGTGCCGACGGAAATATCTCCTGGGTGGATCCGGAAATCAGCAAAGCGGCATGATGCAGATTCATGCCTCATGTGTTTCCATAGATTCCTGTGGAGTAATCCTGCTTGGAGAATCCGGCTGCGGTAAGTCTGACCTTGCGCTGTGCCTGATTGACCGGGGAGCGGAGCTGGTTGCGGACGATCAGGTAAAACTGGAAAAAACCGCAGGCAGGATTATTGCCGGTTCGCCGGAGAATATAAAGGGAATGCTTGAAATCCGGGGACTAGGCATATTCAGACTGCCTGCGATTGACGACATTGCACTGCGCCTTGCGGTTCAGCTGACTACGGACAGACAGCAAATCGAGCGTTTGCCCACACCGGAATTTTACGAGTGTCTGGAAGTAAAAATACCCCAGATAAGCATACATCCTTTTGATATATCATCCGTAATTAAAATAGAACAGGCGGTGGCGACTTTGCGTGGTGCAGCTATAATGGTATCAGGGGCTTTAAAGGATTAACTACTACTGCCTTTAGGCAATTTAATGGTGATAACCAGCCCCGGTTTATTATCCGAGAAGCTGAGCTCGCCTTTATGGAGTTTGACGGCTGCGCTGACAAGACTCAAGCCAAGGCCGTTGCCCGGAGAGCTGCGGCTGTGCTCAAGCCGAAAGAATTTCTCCGTAACCTTGCCATAAAAAGCTTCCGGAATGCCGATACCGTTATCGCTTACCTGCAGCACGACATGTCCTTCGCCATCGGTCAGGGACACTTTTATATTGCCTGATTTAGGAGTGTATTTGATGGCATTGTCGATGATGTTGGCAAGCATCTGGGTAATCAGGTGGCGGTCGCCTTTGATGGTAATGCCATCGGAAATTTCTGATATCAGCGTCTGTGATTTTTCTTCGGCTACCAGCAGGTAGAGATCAACAACGTCCGTTACCGCTTCCGAGAGATTAAAATCGCTAAACTGCTCAACGCCTGCTCCAATTTCTGCCTGCGCTATGCGCAGGATGGCGTTGAAAGTTGCCACAAGGGAGTCGATTTCAGTGAGGCAGCCGCGCACCTGATCGGTAATCTGTTGCTTGCTGGCATCCGTAAGCAGCGTACCTTCTAGCCGGTTGCGCAGCCGGTTAAGCGGGGTTCGCAAGTCGTGCGCAACATTATAGGAAATATCGCGCACTCCGTCTATAAGCTCGCATATGCGGTTCAGGGTTTGGTTGAGATGTATGGCAAGGTGATCGAATTCATCGCCAATGCCTATGACATTAATGCGAGTCGTAAGCGCGCCGGCCGCAACCTTGCGGAATGTCTGGTTGACAACGTCGATTCTTCGGTAAATCGTATAGGAGAGCAACATGCCGCCGACTGCGGCCATGGCGAACATGATGCCGAAGCAGATATAGAGCACCTCTACGATAATCTCACGCACATGCTCGATATTGTCCATTTTTCGCCCGACAAGCAGGATATAGCCGCCGGGAAGTGAGGAATTCGTGGCGATGGCTTTGGACGGGGGGCCACCTACGTTATTCATCGGGAAGGTAATCCAGGTATCCACATCAGTTTTCCCGCCCGGCCAGCGGTCGACATTTCCGGCGAGCACATTCCAGTTGCGGTCGATGAACATGAGTACCAGCGTCTTATCTTCGTCCTTTTCCAGGATGTTTTTGATGGACGCGGCGGTTTCATCACGCTTGTCCACTGCGAATTTGCGTTTAAGATCCGCCATTTGCACGCCGATGGAGTGCTTCAGATCTTCCTCCATGTTGTTGATGATCTCCGTATAGACGAAAATAAGCAACGCTGTTACGGACGCGCCAAAAGTCACCATGTAAAGCAGTGTCAGACGGAACGCAGCGGATCGAAAGAGACGAAACATTAACTCTCACTCATCTGGTAGCCAACGCCGCGTATGGTCTTGATGAGCGATTTCTCAAACCCCTTGTCGACTTTCTGGCGCAGGCGGCTTACCTGTACGTCAATGACGTTGGTCTGCGGATCGAAATGAAAATCCCATACGCTTTCCAGGAGCATAGTGCGGGTTACGACCTGCCCGGCGTGGCGCATGAGGTATTCGAGCAGCTTGAATTCGCGGTTCTGCAGCGGAATTTCCTTGCCGGAGCGCGTAACCTTGCGCGTTAAAAAGTTCATCACCAGGTCACCCACTTGTAATGAGGATTGTTCACTTATGGCGCGCTGGCGGCGCATCAGCACCTCAATACGCGCCATCAGCTCCGCAAAGGCGAACGGTTTGACCAGATAGTCATCCCCGCCGGACTTAAGGCCTTTCACGCGCTCGTCTACTTGATGCAGCGCGCTTAAGATGAGGATAGGGGTGGTCTTGCCGGACGAGCGCAGCGTCTGGATGATGGTAAGCCCGTCTAATTTTGGAAGCATGCGGTCAACGATGACAACATCATAGTCGTTTTCCACCGCGTTGAAGAGGCCGCTGCTGCCGTCGGAGGCATGTTCTATCAGGTGCCCCGCTTCCTGCATGCCTTTGACGATAAAATTTGCGGCTTCTTTATCGTCCTCAATAAGTAATACTCGCATAAAATTCTTATTTTATTATAGTGCTTGGCTAGTTATACTCATTTATCAGCCAGCTAGCAAATAATTATCATTTATGAAAACAGCGATCATAACCGGAGCGTCACGCGGGATAGGGGCGGCAACCGCAAAATTGCTTGCAGCCAGAAATTACGCAGTTGTGCTTAATTATAATAACAGCGAGGAAAAGGCCGGAAAAGTCCTGGCCGATATCATAAAGCATGGGGGTAAGGCGATTGCAGTCCGGGCTGATGTCGGGGTTGAAAAAGATATATTGCGCCTGTTTGAGACCGCCCGCAAGGAGTTTGGCAACATTTCAGCGCTGGTGAATAATGCGGCGATCAGCCCGGCATGCTCGGTGGAAAAAATCGATTATGCTATGCTGGACTGGGTGTTTCGCACTAATGTGTATGGCGTATTCATCGCCTGCCGCGAGGCTGTGAAATACATGAAGGAAAATGGCGGCGGGGCAATAGTGAATGTATCCTCAGAGGCGGCGCGGTTCGGCGGTAGCCAGATGGCCCATTACGCCGCGTCAAAAGCGGCGGTGAATACGTTCACGGTAGGTTTCGCGCGGGAAGCGGCTGCACATAACATACGGGTGAATGTGGTAAGCCCCGGCATCATAGACACAGATGTGCATGCAAACGCCACTCCCGAACGTCTTGAAGCTATAAAATCATCCCTGCCTATGGGGCGTATGGGTAAAGCGGAGGAGGTGGCAGAAACAATTACATGGCTGCTTTCCGACGCAGCCTCCTATGTATCGGGATCGCTCATCAGCATTGCCGGGGCACGCTGATTTACGGCGTCATTTCTGTAGTAGTTTCGGCGGCGTCCGCCGACCATGTACTGCCGACGGAAGCGATGATGACAAGGGCGATGGCGATAAGCTGTATCGCGTTTAGTTCTTCTCTTAGAAATATGAATCCCAGTACCGTACCGACAGCCGGCTCAAGGCTCATTAATATGCTGAACGTTCGCGTAGGCAAATTGCTTAATCCGATCATCTCCAGCGAATAGGGGATGGCGCTGGAGAGTAGCGCGACGCAGAATGCCGTTGGCAGTATGGCAGGTAGGAACATGCTGGTTCCTGCATTTATGAAACCGATAGGAAGAATGATTAAAGCAGCTGCAGTCATACCTAATGAGGTTGCTATGCCGCCATGTACCGAGTTACTGGCCTTTTTGCCGAAGACGATATAAAGCGCCCAGCAGATGCCTGCGCCAAACGCATACAATATTCCGGCAGGATTGAGAGGAGCGGAAAAACGGTTGAAGGGCGAAAGCAGAATAATCCCCGCCAGTGCGCCCGCAATCCAGAGCCAGTCTATGCGGCGGTGGGAGTGAAACAGCGCCACCGCCAGCGGGCCGGTAAATTCGAGCGCAACCGCTATGCCAAGCGGTATCCTGGCAATGGAAAGATAGAACAACATATTCATCAACCCAAGAGATGCGCCAAACAGGACAATAACCAGCCATTCTTTTCCCCGCGGCGGTTTTTTCCAAGGATGCCATATGGCAAGCAATATCAACGCCGCAAATAATAGCCTGAGCGTGGTTACACCATAAGGGTTAAGCGCATTGAAGAGATGTTTTGCCATCGCCGCCCCGGATTGGATGGAAAGCATTGCCGTTAGCAGGACGGCGACAGCGTATGAGCGTTTGAGCCGGGGTAACATGATCATCCAGAAGTTAAGCATGCTGTTTTTACTGGCTCCTTATTCTTTTGCAAAGAACTAAAATTTTTCCTTTGCCAAAAAGAATTTTTTACCCCTGTACGGCTTATGGGTTTTTTATTTTCCTGCGTATATACCGGTTGATGTAATCGGATATGGCAACCCCGCTTTATGGTGTCGTGAGCGCCTGAATCAATTATTTTCCAGCTTTCTTGAAGTGATAAATAATATGTTGAATATGGAACAAAGGCTGAGTGTCGCTCAGAAACTATCGCCCAAAAAAATTATTCTGGCGCAGCCACGGGGATTTTGTGCAGGCGTAGTGCGTGCCATTTCCATCGTGGAACGTGCGCTGGAAAAATACCGGCAGCCGGTTTATGTGCGGCATGAAATCGTGCATAATAAATATGTCGTCGATACACTGAAAGCCAAAGGCGCGGTGTTTGTACAGGAGGTTGGCGACATTCCGGATGGGGCTATTACCGTCTTCAGCGCGCACGGAGTGGCGAAATCGGTAGAGAACGATGCAAAGTTACGCAAGCTGCCGGTGCTTGATGCGACATGCCCGCTGGTGACCAAAGTCCATCTACAGGGCAAGCGTTATATTAATAGCGGAAGGGTGCTTATTCTCATAGGCCACGCCGGGCACCCTGAAGTGATAGGGACGATGGGACAGATTGATGCGCCGGTGTATCTGGTGCAGACGGAAAATGATATTGCAAGATTACCCCTTTTGCATGATACACCGGT
>CAYVTI010000004.1:0-23112 GCA_964454545.1 uncultured Rickettsiales bacterium | reverse complement strand
CCGGTTGCCTATGTTACGCAGACAACCCTTAGCATGGATGATACACGAGGCATTATCACGGCGCTGAAAAGCCATTTTCATGATATTGAGGGTCCGGAAACGAACGATATCTGCTATGCCACGCAGAACCGGCAGAATGCTGTGCGCGAACTGGCCAGGCATGTGGATGTCATTCTCGTGGTGGGAGCAAAAAACAGCTCGAATTCAAACCGCCTGCGCGAGATCAGCGAGGAAGAGGGATTGCCAAGCTATCTGGTTGCCGATGGCAGCGATCTGGATCCGGAATGGATAAAACATGCGGATGTGATCGGCCTGACAGCCGGTGCGTCCGCTCCTGAGGTGATGGTTCAACATGTCATAGACAGTCTTGGCAGATTAGCTCCGATAGAGGTGGCCCATCTTGAGGGAATCAAGGAAAATATCCATTTCCGTCTTCCCGTGGAACTGCATTAAATCCGGAGAGTTGCCATGCCATTGCCTTTTTTAAAGGAACGCCGCATTGGCGTGTACATTTTGAAACAGAAATTGCTGGGACGGAAGCACTATCCACTAGTGCTGATGCTGGAACCGCTGTTCCGCTGCAATCTTGCCTGTTCGGGATGCGGCAAGATCGACTATCCGGATACAATTCTTAATCGCCGCATGAGCGTTGCCGAATGCCTGGCGGCGGTGGATGAATGCGCCGCGCCTATGGTTGCCATTCCTGGGGGCGAGCCGCTCATCCATAAGGAAATAGAAGAAATTGTAAGCGGTATCATCGCACGCAAGAAGTTTGTATCTTTATGCACGAACGCGTTGCTGCTGGAAAAGAAACTGCATCTGTTCACGCCTTCGCCCTATCTCTTTTTCTCCGTTCATCTCGATGGGCTTAAGGCTGCGCATGACAGATCCGTCTGTCAGGAAGGCGTGTTCGACAAGGCGGTCAAGGCCATCAGGACAGCAAAGGAAAAAGGCTTCGCCGTCAATGTGAATGCAACGATCTTTGACGGGCATCCGGCAGAAGAAGTCGCCGTTTTTCTTGATTTCTGCAAAGGTCTGGGTATTGGCATTTCAATCTCCCCCGGCTATGCCTATGAGCGTGCGCCCGATCAGAAACATTTCCTTAACCGCAAAAAAACTAAGGAGCTATTCCGTCGTATCTTTGCCCTTGGCAAGAACAGGCGGTGGACTTTTGTGCATTCCCCCCTCTATCTTGATTTTCTGGCAGGTAACCAGCGCTTCCACTGCACTCCCTGGGGGATGCCGACGCGCAACATATTCGGCTGGCAGAAACCATGTTATCTATTGGGGGAAGGGTATGCTGCCACGTATAAAGAACTGATGGAGAACACGGATTGGGAGCGATACGGCACTGGCCGCTATGAAAAATGTGCCAACTGCATGGCGCATTGCGGTTATGAACCCACTGCGGCGGATGCTGTCATTTCCCATCCGTTGAAAGCATTAGCGCTGGTGCTGCGCGGCATTCGCACGACAGGACCAATGGCACCGGAAATCCCGCTGGATAAGCAGCGTCCGGCCGTTTATATACATAACCTGCATGCGGAGTGCGAGCTGGAGTATATGCAATCCTGATCAATATGCGGTTATCAAAACCCTTTTAATGGCACTTCTTTATTTGTTTGCCAATCAGCCATACATTGACCGGGAACGCGGCTATGTAGCCAGCGGGGACTGCCACCGCCAATGCCTCCCAGAATAGAGGGTTGCCAAGGGAGCCGGAACGCACCCCGCCCATGTGATAGTCTATGGCGTTCATCACCAGTTCCATGACGCCGATAGAAATAAATTCTCCCAGCCAGATAGCTTTAAAAGCGGAATTGAACGTAAGGCCGGTGTTGCGTGTCAAGGGAAAGATCGCCAGCGTGAAACCGCTGATATAGGCCAGCATTGTGCTTAACGCCATCATGGGATAAGGCGCAATGCCGAACGTTACCCCGACTGCCAGGCCGGTAAACTCACCGATGACGCATCCTGTCAGGCAATGCAGTGTGGCATGGGCGGCGGCGCGAAAAAAGGATGTCTTGCCGTGTGTGTTATGATGGGCATGGTGCATATCGGTTGCACGGTGATTATACGCGTGGGTTTTTGCGGTGTGTTCCATAGTTACCTCATTAAGTATGGTGCAACAAAGGCGAAGAAAAAGCCGATGGCATATATCAGCATGGATAGGTACAGAATAACGCCGCTGGTGCGGCGCAGCCGGTTACAGGCTTCAGCCTGATCGGGATCAGCCGGGCATGGGGCGTTGCGGTTAAGATAACGCGCAATGCCGGAAACAGCCAGCATAACGCCTGCGAGTATAAAAAGTCCTGTCTTATGTTCTGAAAGCCATATCAGTTGCGGCATGGCGTTCAGCAGCCCGATGAGCGCCGTACCCGCCCCAAGAGAGATGAAAAGAGCCGGTAACGCACAACAGGCAAGTGTGCTGAAAGACGTGAACAGGGTTAGAAAGGGCAGTATGCGGTCTTTCATATCATTTCCCCCTCGTAATGCCGGTGACGCTATAGCCAGAATTGGTCAATAATGTGGTAATAGTGGCGTCGTCCAGGTCCTGCCCCGGTTTCATGTCAATAGTTACGCGCTTGTTTTCCAGATCGACCTTTATCTGATCAACGGCAGGCTGTTTCCTGAACGTCTTTTCAATGCCCGTCGCACAAAACGCGCACACCAGCCCATTAACGGAGGCCGTGATCGTACCTGCATACGCTGTTCCGGAAATCATCGTTATTAACAATGAAATTATTAGAAATTTCTTCATAGTTTCCTCCTAAAATTGTAACCACCAGTTGAACATGATGCGGTTATTGCTGCTGTACCCGGCTTCCACCAGCATGGTCTTGTAAAAAAAACGCACCAGCGGCGTGACGACCAGCGTATCGGTCTTGGACGGATGATCGTCCACCTGCACCATGAACCATGTGGCTATATCGTCGTAATCCGCCTTATAGGGTGCAATGCCTACCCGAGCCCGCTGCCAGACAGATCGGTCTATGGTATCTGCATACATGCCGCGTATTTCATAGGAACTGTAAATGCGGCGTGTTTCATAATCCGCCAGAATACTCGTCCATGCCGCGCCACGGGTTTTGCCGCCGCCTTCGGCTATGCCTATTCCGGTGGAATTGAAAATATTGGCCTGTCCATCCGGCAGGTTCCACCGGTGAATAAGCGTATTGAACTCAGGGCTGTGTACGGAAAAGTCCTTGCCGCCCCGCTCGTTTTCTTCCCATTTGCTATACCAGCCGACTGCATAGTGTGGATCGAAGGTGTAGTCCATGGAAACAGTATGGCCGGTTTCATCGTTTTCCTGCATGACCATAACCCCGTCCACATAGGAAATCGGCTTGGCATGGGCAGGGGGACACAGTGCTATCATAAGCACTGCAGGCATGGCCTTTAATATGGTCGGAAATTTAGACATAAACCCCTCTTAAAATAAACGCGTGGTTATTCAGGCGAAACAAAGCCCGAACAGTTAGGTAATTCTAAGAAAGGTGTTTGGGAGGACGTTCTTGGGTCTGGAGGGAAAACGACATGACAGCGTCGCCTGATGGGTGGAGGGTATGCGCCGGATGAATAACAGGAATAAGCGTCGTATTTACGCCTGCGGGCATATTTGCGCTCATAGCGGAAGAACAGTTAACCACACAGCCTACATCGCCGCAGCATTTGTTTTTATGCTGTTCCTGATTACCGGAGTTTCCTGCACAATCCGGGCAATCCTTCATCATGTGGTGAATGCCAGCCTTCATGGCACAGCCTGAACCCGCATACGCGGGCAGCCCCGTTGCAGCAACCGCTATGGTCAAAATAACAGTAAGAATAGTTTTTAGCTTAACCATGCACGTATTATATCATCTTATGCGTGCATGATCAAACTCTGTTATGCGCTTAGGGGTAAATTATTATACCCAAACAAGCTTTCCTTGAGAAGACTGCTGCAGCGCAATAGCGATTTCTTTGCTTTTATGGCAGCCATTGCCAGATGCAATAATTCGGCAAGCTGTAAAGGTTGTGAAGCCAGCGAGGCAAGTAGCCTGCCGTAAGATATATTACCTTCAGGCGTGACGGTGACAAGCACTGCGGGTGGCAAAGCGTATTTTGCATCATCAAGAACGATACGGATCGCGGCGAAAGGGAGGTTATAACGTTGCGCCAGCCGTCCGACATGATGAGACTCCATATCAGCTGCCGTTGCCCCTGTGTTTTTACGCAGCGCGGATTTCTCCTGCACGCTCGCAAGAGGAGAATCCACACCCGCAATATTGGCGATGAGTGAAGCAGGCAGGTGACGCACCAGCCAGCTTGCCCATGCCGCATCAGCGGTATAAATCTGCTGCTGCCAGAGAACATGGCGTGCGATGATAATCGAGCCTGTAGTAAGCGAAGGCATAAGTCCCGCAGCGGTTCCAAAACTTAAAATTCCAGACACGCCTTTTCTGATTGCCTGCTCAATATCGTGCGTAAGTTTTGAAGGAGCAAGGCCATAGATGGTATGGATGCCCGGACCCTTTGCAATGCTGGCCTCAAACGCCATACCGCTGACAACTGCGATACTACATGCCATAAAGCGATGATTTAGGATAGTTATAGAGTCTCCGGTAACGTGCCAGCGCCCACAGGGGAAAATATTGCGCATAGCCATGATAACGAAGGTAAAATATGCGCGGGAAACCTGGCGCATTGTGATAAGTATCCCGCCATCCGCCAGCTGGCATTTGCGCGCGCATCAGGTATGAAATTCCCCGCTCGACTGTAGATGAATGCGCCTGGCCTGCAGACATCAGGGCAAGCAGTGCCCACGATGTCTGCGACGGGGTGCTTGGCGCATTCTCATACCCCATATAATCCAGTTTGTAGCTGGAGCCGTCTTCTCCCCAGCCGCCGTCTCTATTCTGAATGGAAATGAGCCATGCAACGGCTCGTGCAATAGGTGGCGATATAGGATCGAATCCTGCGGCAGTCAGGGCACAGCATGCCGACCATGTCCCATAGATATAATTTATTCCCCAGCGGCCGAACCAGCTTCCATCCTTCGTCTGTTCCCTGAGCAGAAAATCTATGCCTTTGCGTAAAGTCTTATTATCCGGCGGTGTATAGCTGATCTGTGCCAGCATGGAAACGCAGCGTGCTGTGACGTCGCTTGTAGGAGGATCAAGCAGCGCGCCATGATCGGCGAACGGGATGTTGTTCAGATACTCTGCCGTATTATCGGCGTCAAAAGACGCCCAGCCACCATTCCTGCTCTGCATTCCGATAATCCATTCATGGGCACGTTCTATCGCGTTCTGAAACTGAGCGGCATATTGCGGATAGGTTTTACAAAACCGATCCATTGCCATTGCCACAACTGCGGTATCATCCAGATCGGGGTAATATGGATTTTCATATTGAAACGCCCAGCCGCCGGGACGAAGATTATGCCTTGCTTCCGTCCAGTCTCCGGTGGCATCCAGAATCTGGTGCGGTTTCAGCCAGGAAAGCGCCGCAAGCGCCTGTGCATCTTCTCCCATTTCCATCAGACTATGCGCTGCGAGCGCCGTATCCCACACGGGGGAGACGCAAGGCTGGCAATAGGCTTCGGATTCCTTTATCATCAACAAGTTTTCGATTGACCGGCGCGCTAATAGATAATCAGGGTCGTCTTTTGGCACCTGCAGCGCATCCAGCATCATGACGCAATTCACCATGGCGGGGAAAATAGCCCCCAGCCCATTCTCGCTATTAAGGCGTTCCTTGACAAATAAAGCCGCCTTGTCTACAGCGCGCTCATGTAATGCATGGGGGATGAGAGGGGTAATCACGTATAGTAATTTGTCTATGGCAGAAAAAAACAGGAACCATGCGCGTTTCTGATGCGGCGCTTTAGGGGGAAGGTCAATACTGCTCGGATCGGCGACGAACAGCTCAGGGATGTTCACGTTGCGCGGGTTACGGGCCAGAGGCTGTATAGCCTGCAATACCAGTAAGGGGACCAGCACGGTACGCCCCCAATAGGAGATTTTATATATATGGAAGGAAAACCATTTGGGCAGCAGCATGATTTCCACAGGCATCAGTGGAACCGAACGCCAGTTCATGATACCGAAAAGCGCGAGCAGGAAACGTGTGAACACATTGCTCATTTCAGCGCCTCCATGCGCCAGAATCGCCTTCCGCGCCCGAACCATATGCTCAGCGCATATGTCGTCCCCGATCATTTTGAGGGCAAAATAAGCTTTGACACTCGCGCTCATGTCAAAAGCCCCTTCGTAGAACAAAGGCCAGCCTCCCTCCCTGTTCTGAATGCGGCGCAGGTAATTCCCTATCTTGCCTTCCAGCTCAGGATTGGTGTTTTCCCCTAGGTAATGCGTGAGAAGGATATATTCGGCCGGGATAGTGGCATCGGCTTCAAACTCGAATACGAAATGTCCGTCCTCGCGCTGGGCATTGAGCAACGCTGTCGTTGCCCTGTCAATCGCCTGATCAAGAGGGGTGTGTTCATTTCCAGCGCGCTTCAGGGAAAATTGTGTCATGCTCTCCTCATGGCAAGCTCCGCCGCATGGACGCCTGAACGGATGGCGCCTTCCATCGTGGCCGGAAGGCCAGTCTGAACATAATCTCCCGCGAGATATACATTGGGCCACGGGGTATATGGCATTGGCCGTTTTGCGTTCTGCTCAGGCGTGGCGGCGAACGTAGCGCGCTTTTCCTTTACGATTTGCCAGGGCGGCAATGTTTCAGTGAGGCTGGTGATCGCTGCGATTTCCTGCCAGATGCGTTGTGCGAGTGGCTCACGTTCCTCCTGTATCAACCGGTCTGCATTGCTGATAGTGATGGAGATGCGATCGGGAAAAGTAAATATCCATTCCACGGTTCCGTTTACTACGCACAGAATAGCAGGGAATGCCGCTGGCGGAGTGACGCGGAAATGTGCATTGAGAATAGCGCGATAATTATCGGGTGTCTGAATGCCGGGTAGAAGCGATGTCACAACCCAATCAGGCATTGCGCAAATAACCGTATCGGATGCGGAAAGCGGAACCGGGTTGCTTTCCGTAAACTCAAGACGTGCGGCCTTGCCATCTTCAAAACGAATGTTGCGCAGGCGATGATTAAATTTCACATCGGTATTGCGTGTGGCAAGATAATACAATGCAGGATCAATGAAGGCGGAGGAAAGTCCTGCGACTGCCAGAGGAACGCATGCACTTCCGCCTTTAAACAAAGTGTCGCGTAAGACAGCGCCTGCCAGTTGCGCGGAAGCTTCCGCAGGATTGGTATTCAGTGCAGCGAGCAGTAACGGATGCCATAGATTGTGATATAGTAATATGTTGGTTCTGAGTAATGATATGACTGTTTGCTGCGGTTTTGCTTTAAGAAGGTGGAAAATGGAAAAATAATCTATGATCTTTGTACCGGGAATGCGCCGGTTCCTGTCAAGCAGCCATAACGGAATCTTTCCATTGTTTAAGCGCAGTTTCCAGCGTTGCCTGCTTTTTGCATCAATAAAATTGAATACCGGTTCTTTTGCTTCTTGAAAGAAGCTGCATGCATTTATCCGCTTCAGATAGGCAAGTGCGGTGGTATTTCCTGAAAGCAGGAGGTGATTGCCATTATCGATCACGGCGCCGAATGCCGCATCATAATAGGATCGGCAGCGGCCTCCTGCCCGGCTTGTTGCTTCATAAACGATGACATGCCTTCCTTCCGCGGCAAGCCGTGTGGCTGCTGAAAGCCCTGCCAGTCCCGCTCCGATAATATGCGTAGTTCCCTGATGCATGCGCCTGTCAGAAGAGTATGTTGCGCACCAGAATGTACCCCAGCCTGATTTTACTCAGGTGAACCGGGTACCGTGGCGGCGTGAAGCCGCGTTCCGTTAACGCAATTAATATGCTGCGATAGGCTTGCGACATGATTCTGGGCGTGCGCAGGTGCTTACGGCTATAATTTTTCATGATGTCGTCCGCTTTATTGAAGTGAGTCAGCGCTTTGTCAGCCAGTTTGTCGCATGCGTCCGCGACTGTTGGGTTGGCTAATGCCTTTGCAGGATTCTTATCGGTGATTCCTGCCTTTTCCAGAAGTTCCCTTGGCAGGTATAGCCTGCCCAGCTCTGAATCTTCATCTATGTCGCGTAAAATATTGGTAAGTTGCAATGCAGATCCCAGATGGTGTGACAGATTAAGGCCGTCCCGTTCCCGCATGCCGAATATGCGTACGCTGAGTCGTCCCACCGCACAGGCTACCCGGTCGCAATAGAGATTGAGCATGGCAAAATCCGGAGCTTGTATAGGGCCGCGCACATCCATCTCCATGCCATCGACAAGCGCAAGCATATCCTGCTTGCGCAGGGAAAAATCCGATACAGCCCTGGCAAGCCCCTGAAGTGATGGCGGTGGCTTTCCTTCATAGATCCGGACAATGCTATTACGCCATTTATCCAGCTGTTCAAGCCGTCCTTTGCATTCTCCTTCCTCATCGGCGATATCGTCTAGAATACGGCAGTATTTATAAATCTCATACATTGCCTTGCGCTGCGAAGGCGGCATAATGCGCATGGCCGTATAAAACGAACTGGCCCTTGTGCTTTCCGGGACGCGCGCTTCGTCCGTGGCGTATAAAGCTGCATATCCCGTTGTCATGGTACTGCTCCGTTTATGAAAGCGGCGCGTATGCCTTCTTAAGGAATTTCAATAATGGCAGCCTGAAAGTGGCGTTTGCCATAACAGAAATAAACCGCAGTCTCGTCAGGTGCACGCGTTCGCCCAGGGGATCATGTGCCAGCAATATTTTAAGAAGGCTCTGCGCCATTCTTTCGATCGCTAATACTTCCAGCATAAGTCTTCCATTATGTATTTGCGCGGAAAGCGGAGGAGGCGTCAGGAGCGACTGCGTCTTTTTTACCAGTTCTATTAGGCAGCTACGCAACGCAGGGGAGCTTTGCGTAGCATCAAGCGCAGTTTCCGGGATGCTGTAATGCGTCAGCATGTCCTGGGGAATATATATGCGTTTCAGCCGCTGGTAATCTGCCCTGCAGTCCTGAATATGATTAATGATTTGTAATACGGCGCACAAGGCATCCGACATGAGCCATATAGAAGGACTCTCGCCATGCACATCAAGTACAAACCGCCCTACCGACGCTGCGGAATACCTACAGTATTGCATTAATTCATCCCAGTTCTTGTAACGCGGATTGCATGCGTCCTGACGGAAAGCGACCAGCAGATCCAGCGCATGATGTGAGGAAAGTCCGCGACTGAAGATAATCTCACGCAATGGCAATGCGTCTTGAACGGCATCGCTTGCACCAAGCAGGGTAGCTTCAAACCGGTCAAGCAAGGCGATCTTATCCTTTTCCACCAGGTGAGGGTGGTCGGCCACATCATCTGCAGCGCGCGCAAAACGATAAAAAGCAAGTATCGCAGGGCGGTGTTCTTTAGGGATGAGGCGCGATGCCACGGGAAAATTCTCATCCCTGTGGGTCTTTTCCCCCGGTTCATATAGGGTCTGGTGGCTCATGCGCGCTTCTTCTGTGCCTGCAGTGCATGGCCGACAAGTGTTTTGCCGAGTGACCAGACCGCTCCTGGCATGCGATGGACATTGGCAATGGCTGTTTCAAATGCCTGTTCAATCCAGTCGCAATCCTCCTCATTTATAATGAGCGGCGGAAGAAGCTTGATGGTATGGCTGCCGTGTCCGGCCACCTGCGCCAGTATTCTGTGTTCCTTGAACAGGGGAATGGTAATCATCTGGCAGAACAAGCCGGTGCTGGCAGCCTCTACTGCCGCCCATGCCATTCTAAGTTTAGCAGAGCGGGGGACGCCAAATTCTATTCCTATCATAAGCCCCTTGCCACGTACATCCTTAATAAGCTCATAGCGTTGCTTCAGCGCACCCAATGTTTCTAACAGGCGTGTCCCTTTTTGCGCAGCATTCTGTATGATATTCTCCTCTTCGAGCGCGGCAAGCGTGGCAAGGCCTGCGGCCATGGCCATATCGTTCTTGGCAAAGGTGGAACCGTGCACCACGGCCCGATCCATGCGGTTGAACAGCTTATCGAAAATCCATTTGCGCGTAAGCACGGCTCCCACAGGCACGTGACCGCCGGAAAGCGCCTTGGCGACAAGCAGGATGTCCGGTTCCGCGTTCCAATGCTCTACGGCAAAGAAACGGCCGGTTCTTCCCATGCCAGTCTGGATTTCGTCAGCGACAAACAATGTTCCGTATTTTTGGCAAAGCGCCTGTACTTCCCTGAGATAATCATCATCGGGTATATTCACCCCTTTGCCCTGTATAGGTTCTACAAAGAATGCGGCTACGTCACGTGCCTTAAGCGCGGCTTCCAGCGCAGGCAGATCGTTAAACGGTATTTGCCTGCAATCGCTCAGGAATCCTTCCAGCCCCTGCCGGAAAACGGTGTCGCCGTTCAGTGAAAGCGCGCCGTAAGAAAGACCGTGAAACGCATGGCCGCAGTAGGCAATGACGGAACGTTCAGTTGCCGCACGTGCAAATTTAATGGCGGCTTCAACGGCCTCCGTTCCGGAATTGGCAAAAAAAACCTTTTCCATATATGGCGCACGGAGCAGGAGTCTTTCGGCTAATACCCCCGCGAGCGTAGAAACGTCCATCTGCACCAGATTGGGCAGATCGGCGTCCAGTACCTGATGCAGCGCTTCCTTCACTATCGGGTGATTGCGGCCGATGGCAAATACTCCCCAGCCACTTAGCAGATCCAGGTATTTATATTCCCTGTGATCATATAAATATTGCCCGGAGGCTTTGGTAAACCGAACATCATAGCCGAGCGTTTTCAGCACGCGCACCATCTGCTCATTTAAGTGGCGTGCGTGAAGATCATAACGATCACGCTCGCGGGAGAAGAATAGAGAAGGTATATCTACAGGCATTTATATTTTCCTCATCTTGGCAAAATAGGTGTCCGGAAGTTCAGTTCTTATCCTAGCGCTGCTTATAATAAATTTACGCTATGGATTTATTGAAAATGAACCGCGCTTGATAAAGGTTATCGTTTGTTTATCAGAGCGCCTGTTCCAAGGAATGGAAAATTAATCGGTTATAGCCTGTTTATCTATGTATCTGTTCCAAGCGGAAAATCATAGATATGCGCAGCTTCTCTCATTTTTTTCTGATCATTATGTGCCTCAGCGTGTGTTCTCCGGCCTGGGCTGATAATAATTTCGCTATCGGGGCTGGCTGGTTTGATTTTAATCGCAACCAGGATAATTCTTTCAACGTTTCCGCCGAATGGCGTGGTAATCATTTCTTCTATGGTCTCCGTCCTGTGATTGGTGCTGCGATTAATACCGATGGCGGTATTTATGGTTATGGCGGGTTTGATTATGATTGGGAAATTATTCCGCACTGGTTTATTATTCCTGGCCTGGATATAGGTGGCTGGCGCAAAGGAAATAGCATCGATTTAGGCGGTGTATTTGAATTCCATGAGTCCATAGAACTTGATTATAAATTTATTAACAATAACCGTGTAGGCGTTCAGCTTACCCATACTTCTAACGCCAGTATTCACGCTGGCAATCCTGGAGTTAACACATTAATGGCGGTTATTGCCTTTCCTCTTTAGATATATCAGATTATTGGATTTGAACTGGAACCTTCCAGATTAGATAGACAAGAATATTATTAGTGTTTATACCAACGAGGGTAATATTGCTTGCTATGGAATGGCATAAGGGAATGGAAGAGAAAGAACTTCACACGCGGGTTATATCTAATCGTTTGTTTAATGAACAAAATTTGTATAAGCTGGGGTGGCTTGGGTTTGTCGCCATTTTCCTTATTATAGGCACAGTAGGTCACGATCCTTGGTGGAAGCGCGGGGAAACCTATAGTTTTGGCATTGTTTATCATTTTTATACTACCGGTACATGGCTGATACCTATGAACGCTGGCTTGCCATTCATGGAGAAGCCACCGCTCTATTATTGGACCGCTACATTATTTTGCCATCTCTTTAGCGGGGTTTTGCCTCTGCATGATGCCGCCCGCCTTGCCAGCGTTTTATATATGGCTATCGCAGCAATATTTACGTGGAAAGCAAGCGATGCTCTTTTTGTACAGCGTGAGGAGCGCAAGGATATGCGTATTATTTCCGTTGCGCTGCTTCTGGGTACGTACGGCCTCGTGCCCATATCAAATGCTATGGTTACTGACAATGCGTTGCTTGCAGGTGTGGCAATTGCGATATACGGAATGGCGCTTCTTTGCAAGCAGCCGGAATACTGGAAGCGGGCAGGGATATGGCTTGGTATCGGTATTGGCATGGCTTTCATGACGAAGGGATTGGTCATGCCTGCTGTGCTGGGCATTTCTGGGCTTATAATATGGTGGTTATTGCCGGAATTGCATCGGCATACGACTATAAAGGCTTTAGCGTTTGCAGTTGCGTCTGCTGCTCCCTTCCTACTGATTTGGCCGACACTCCTCTATCACCATTCGCCATCCCTTTTCATGGAATGGTTTTGGGATAATAATGTCGGCCGTTTTCTGGGATTCTCCGTGGCAAGATTTGGTGCCGAAAATGACCGCTTGCATTTTCTTTTCACACTGCCAATTTTTGCTTTTCCTATTTTTCTTTTGGCCTGTTCAGAGGCATGGTGTGGGCGTAGACAATGGCGTACTTCTGAGTATCTTCTTCCATTCGCCATTTCCATCATCGGCATTACGGTACTATTTCTTTCTGCTTCCTGCAGGATTCCCTACCTGCTGCCGTTATTACCCTGCTTCGCCTTGCTTGCCACATCAGCGCTCATGCGTGTACCACCCCGGTTACTTGCAAATTGGAATATTGCAGTTCGGGTGGCTTTTAGTCTGTTTACAGTCGGCATCTGGTTGGTATGGTGGAATTTATTGTATCCTCAGGATCATCGGCCTGTCCTGTGGCTCGCCAGATGCTTCGATCATACCCTTCCAACCGACTTTATACCACAGGGACATCAGGCCATAGCGTGTTTCTTTGCCGTGGTTGTCGCTCTTTTCTGGCTTGCTTCCTTCCGCCTCAGGGAAAACTCGGCGCTTAATACAGCTCGCGTTTGGTTTGCAGGATCGGCGCTTGCATGGTGCACGATCTATACTCTGCTGCTACCATGGATAAATGAGACGCGAAGTTTTCGCACCGTGGTGGAGCAAATGCAGGATTTTATAAAACACTCTCCTTATGCGGGCCAATGCATAGCTAATTACCAGCTGGGAGAAAACATGGGGCCTATGCTTGAATATTTTATGGGCCTTAAAGCACCTTTGCCTTTCATTAATCTTGATGGTGATATTTGTCCGCTCTTTCTTACTTTCACCCTGCGCGATGCGCCCGTGGATATAGATCCGCGCTGGCACATGGTCTGGCACGGAACCAGGCTTCTTGATATAAGGCTTAGTGAATTGCGGCTCTACGCAGAAATCAAGTAGTTACTGCTCTTTACACCGGCTTTAGGCCATTATAAAAATTTTGCTCGCAACGTCTCTAGGCGCTTTGCAGCTCTGATTCCTGATATTCAATCAGGCTGCGCGGCATCATATTATTCCACTGCAAGTGGTTGCGGGGGCAAAGATTGACCAGGCAGCAGAACCCCTGTAACGTATACCCGCTTTCAATTACCAGCTTTGCCGCCTTTCTAAACCTCCCTTCTGTAGCGAGTATATTATCCACAATGATTAATTTTCCGGCCCCCTGCGGCATGTACAGCGCATTTTGATTATAAGGCGATCCATTGCCATGTATTTCCTTATGTTGCCTCTGTATTTTTATGAATTCTTTCTGCTTGATGATGACAAGTCCTGCGGCCAGCAGAACTCCTTGCGGCTCAATTCCGGCGATGGCGTCTGTTGCCTGCCATTCGGCCTGTGAAAATAACCTTGCCATTCTATGCACGATCTCTTCAAATTGCTCTTGTGGCAATGATGAAATATCCGGAAGCGAAGAAAAAAGGACAGGTTTGGAAGATCCGGGCATCGCATGGATGAATCTTCTCAAGGATAAAGCCGCTGAATCTTTATTATAAGTCTCCATAAGAATTAAAGAAGGAAAACATTAAATATGCAGAGGTAACTATTCGAGCAGAGGAAAAATAATTTTTCTATATACTTTGTTGTGAACAGAATATCAGGAAAGCAGTTTAAGAAATTCATCCGCGGCAGCAATCTCCTGTCCTAGCCTATTAATTCTTTTCTCCTTTTCTTCGTCCTTGCCCCATTTTTCCGTCTCGTATCGCTCTTCCAGGTGACTTAAATGAAACGCCTGTCCGGCGTCAATTCGGCCATCAATAAAGGCCAGTGAAAATATAAGGGAAGATAGGGGCTTGATAACGCTGACAAGGACGGCAAGCCGCCATTCGTCATATTGCTTAAGGATGTATAATATTCTTTGCTTATTTTCCGGCGGCTGTCTTACCGGCATGACTCCATTGGTGATATTGCATTTTATATGATAAACCCTTTCTGCCCATTCTATCAGCGGATCAAAATGTCTGGTCTGTATCGCTTGCAGTTCCGGTGCCCCTCCCGCACGGTAACATACAAGGTCGGTATCACTGTAAGCCATGATATCTTCATAAACCTGGTTGCGTTTTTCACGAACCAGGTCAATCGCTACACAGGCAATCTGGCTGAGCGGCATCGTTTCCTTACGTATCGTTTTTCCCTGTGTGGCCCATTCTTCTGCAACTGCTTCGGCCAGTTTGCGGTTGGGCAATATTAACTGTCTGCCAAGCGGTGTCTTTATCGGGCGGCCTTCGGTGGATAATTCAAAACCCGAAGCAGCTTCTGTAATCACTATTTTTTTCATTCCAACCCCGTTAATTTATGCTAGACACTGTTAACACAATAATAAAAAAGGTCAAAATATGGCTAAACCCGATCCGGAAAATACCATAGCATTCGCTGGTGTTGCAGGTGCGAATGCTGATCTGGCCTGCCGTCAGAAATATCCCTACATGCATACGCTTGCTTGTCCCTCCTTCGACGATGTCTTTCAGGCGGTTGCCGAAGGCAGGGCGGCGCTTGGCATGATTCCGATTGAAAATTCGCATGCCGGAAGGGTAGCCGAAATCCACCAGCTGTTGCCAAAAATGAATTTACACATCGTTTCCGAACATTTTCAGCATGTGGAGCATTACCTGCTTGCGCCAAAAGGCGCAACGCTCGCTACCGTAAGGGATGTCTATTCGCATCCCCAGGCTCTGATGCAATGCCGGGAACATTTGCGCGAGTTGAAGCTTAATCCTGTCAGTTATTCCAATACGGCCAAAGCGGCGGCGGATATCGCAGGCTGGAACGACTCGTCGAAAGCGGCGATTGCATCCACGTTAGCTGCAGAGCTTTACGGCCTTCAGCGCCTGAAGGATCATGTGGAAGACTCCAAAGATAATGTGACCGTATTCGTTGCGATTTCACGTATGGCGGAAATTCCTGCGCCGAAGAGCGATAAGATTCTGACGACCCTTCTTTTTACCGTGCGTAATATTCCTGCTGCTCTCTATAAGGCGTTGGGCGGATTTGCCACCAACAGCGTGAATATCATAAAGCTGGAAAGTTATATTCCGGGAGGCGTTTCCTCCGCAGCGCAGTTCTTCCTTACCTTTGAAGGCCACCCGGAAGAAAAACTAGTGAAACTTGCGCTTGAGGAACTGGCGTTCTTCTGCGAGAAAGTGACTATTATCGGCGTGTATCCTGCCGATCCGCAACGCTATAAATAGGGCTGATTTATGAAGCTGTTTCTCGCTGTGCTTACTATGATTATTGCAGCGTCCATGTTTAGCGATCCCGCGTATGCCAGCCGCAATCGCTATAGCTCAGGTCATAGTTCCGGGGGTACAAAGAGGGAAAAAACGGTTAGTTTTGCACAAAAGAAATGCAAAACCGACGCCTGCTACAAGAAACATCCTACGGGGAGATATTCCATCCCGATGCATAAGAAGCAAAATAATTAAGCTACTCTTTTTATGATGCTGGTTGTGCTGTAGCCTTCTTTTAAAGGTACGAGCACAATTTTGCCGCCATAACTTTCGACCAGCTCGTGCCCTACCACCTGGTGTTTCTCGTAATCGGCGCCCTTAGCCAGAATATCCGGCCTTAAGGTTTCCAGCAGGTTAAGCGGCGTGTCTTCTTCGAAGATAATCACCATATCCACGACGGAAAGCGATGCGAGCAACAGAGAGCGTTCTATTTCCCCATTTATCGGCCTGTTTTTGCCTTTCAACCTCTTGACTGATCCGTCGCTGTTTAATCCGACTATCAGCTTATCGCACTGGGTCTTTACCCCGTTCAATATAGTAAGATGCCCGGAATGCATGAGATCGAAACAGCCATTGGTAAATCCGACGATCCTGCCTTCGCGTTTCCATCTGTCTACCTGCACCATTGCGTCGTTAAGCGTCATTATCTTGTGCGTCCCGGCAGTTTTCTCATGAACGAAAAGCTCGGTCTTCAAATCCTGCGTGGTGATGACAGCGGTGCCAATCTTGCCGACAACTACCCCGGCGGCTACGTTCGCGATAACGGCCGAGTCCTTGAAGGATAAATTCGACGCAATGCCAAGGGCAAGTGTTGCAATTGCCGTATCTCCTGCGCCTGATACGTCATACACCTCATGCGCGCGCGCGCGTATGTTATGCGCTTCTCCATTATCGCTAATGAGCGTCATGCCGTCCTTGCTGCGCGTGACCAGGACATTGGCGATATTATAATTATTCATGAGGCTTTTTGCTGCCTCCGTTATTTCCGCCTCGGTTCTTACTTCATGGTTCATTGCATTGGCCAGCTCATGCATGTTGGGGCTTATGATGGTTGCGCCGTAATACAGGCTGAAATCGCGTGATTTGGGATCAACAAGCACCGGCTTTTTCTTTTCATTCGCCGCCTGGATTATCGTATGCAGAACCGCCCGGGTCAGCAATCCCTTGCCGTAATCAGAAATAACAACCACATCTACGTTATCCATTTCGCTTATTACGCTGTCTATCACCATACGCGCGGTTTCATCGGTAATGGCGGTCTGCACCTCCTGATCGGCGCGCAGCACTTGATGGTTGCCCGCTACGTAACGCGTTTTGGTAGTGGTTATACGATCATTTTCAGTAATCAGCAGCGGCAATACTTTTGGTTCCTTGCCTACCATCGCCGCCACTTCACGCCCGGTCTTATCATTGCCTATCACGGAGACAAGAGTGGTATGCGCGCCAAGCGAAACGAGATTACGTGTGACGTTCCCGGAACCACCCAGCATTACCCGCTCTTCCTTGATGGAAAATACCGGGATAGGGGCTTCCGGCGATATGCGGTCAACCTGCCCGTACACGAACTTGTCGAGCATGATATCGCCTATGCACAGCACCCGGATATTTGAGAAATCGTCTATGATCGTTTCATAATTAAACATCAGCCATCCCATGTTTGAGAAGTGCGAAATCTGGCAGGAATGTACAGTAAAAACGGCTAAAACACAAGGAGAAAGGCCATATACTGCTTGTGTAATAGGTGGTGTTATCAAGATATAGTTATTATTATCAATGCGTTAATTGACTTTCTTCTCATGTAGACGGTAGATGTCCTTCATGACATTATTACCTTTTGCGAGGGCTTTACCGCGACCGGAGAGGGAAGGATTATGCATGAAATATTCATGTGCGGAGAAGCTGTTTTCACCTGCGGCGACATGTTTATATTTGCCGTCCGGCTGCAATATCCATGAATTTTTCTCATCCTTGATGTTGGCAACCATGATCTGTCCCATGATCTGGCTGTGAACGGTCGGGTTTTCGATCGGCATCATAGCTTCGACACGCCAGTCAAAGTTGCGCGGCATCCAGTCCGCTGAAGAGATGTAAAGCTTTGCTTCAGGCGACGGCAAATGATGACCGCTCCCGAAGCAGAAGATCCGTGCATGTTCCAGGAACCTTCCGACAAGGCTTTTTACCCGGATATTTTCTGATAAGCCCGGAACTCCGGGACGCAGGCAGCAGATGCCGCGCACGATGAGCTCGATTTTCACGTTGTTCTGCGAAGCCTTGTAAAGCATGTCGATGACTTTCGGATCGACAAGCGCATTCATTTTAGCCCAGATCGCGGCTGGCCTCCCGGCTTTTGCATGGGCAATTTCTTTTTCAATCAGCTTAATTATCCGGTCGCGCATATCCTGTGGTGCGAGAACGAATTTTTTAAGCGATTGCGGGGGAGCGTAGCCGGTCAGGAAATTGAAGAGCTGCGCAACGTCATAGCAAATCTGCGAGTCACAGGTGAAGAAGGACAGGTCGGTATAGAGTTTTGCCGTCGTGGGATGATAGTTCCCGGTACCGAAATGCACGTAGGAACGCAACTTTCCATCCACGCGGCGGGTAATAAGCGAAACCTTGTTATGGGTTTTAAGATGCACAAACCCATATACTACCTGCGCCCCGGCACGTTCCAGATCGCGCGCCCATTTGATATTGGCTTCTTCATCAAAGCGCGCCTTAAGTTCAACCACAGCCGTCACCGATTTTCCGGCTTCCGCCGCTTCAATCAACGCCTGTACAATCGGGGAGTCATGACTGGTACGGTAAAGCGTCTGCTTAATGGAAATGACATCCTTATCGCATGCCGCCTGCTTCAGGAACTGGACGACGACATCAAAGCTTTCAAACGGATGATGGACTACCATGTCCTTGGCTTCAATCGCCGCAAAATAATCACCGTTATAATCGCTTATGCGCTCCGGGAAGCGCACGGTATATTGAGGATATTTAAGCTCCGGCCGGTTAATCCCGCATATTTCGGAGAGGCTTGCAATGCCTATCATGCCTTGCGTGGATATAATGTTCTCCGATTCCACCTTCATTTGCGATATCACGAACTGCCGGAGGTTATCAGGCGTATCCGCAGAGATTTTTATGCGTACGATCTTGCCGCGCTTGCGGCGTTTGACGGCGCGTTCGAAATAACGCACGAGATCATCCGCTTCATCCGCAATGTCGAGATCGGAATCGCGTATGATGCGCAGCAGCGAGGAAGCGAGTTTTTCCGAGCGCGGAAACAGGACATTCCAGTTGAGTTCTATGATATCCTCCAGTCTGATATAGCGGGTTTCATTATGTTTTCTCTTCAGCGAGGGCAGTGCGGTAAAGCGTGGCAGCTTTTGCGGGAATGGGATAACGGCAACCTGCTCGCCTTTTCTCTTGCCACGCGCAAACAGGAAAAGCTGCGCCAATCCGAGGTTGGGCAGAAAAGGGAAGGGATGGGCCGGGTCAATCGCTATCGGGGTAAGCACGGGATAGATATTTTCAATAAAATACTTTTTAAGCCACTTTATTTCGGAAGAAGTAAGCTCCTTGCTGCGGACAATCTTTATGCCATTATCCGCAAGCTCTTTATGCAGATTGCTCCAGATTTTCTGCTGCCAGTTTGTAATATGGTTGATGCGCTCATCTATAAGCGCAAGCTGTTCACCTGGCGTCAGGCCGTCATCGCTCATCAGGCTGGAGTTCAGCTGCATGTGATCCATCAGGCCCGCCACGCGCACCATGGTAAATTCATCCAGATTGGCCGATGAAATGGCCAGGAAATTAACCCGTTCCAGCAAAGGGTTGGATTTATTCTCCGCCAGTTCAAGCACGCGCTCGTTGAAGGCAAGCCAGGACAGTTCGCGGTTTATGAAGCGTTCTTTGGAATTGAGCGTTATATGTTTATCGGGATGCATGGGAATTATCTTCATATCATAGTCTCTTATTAAGACAAATTATATGCCAGTCAGATTAATCTTTGATTAAAATCGTAATGAGCAAGTTAAGTCATGGCTTTATTTTAAAAAGTTATAGCACTTATTATTCCTAAGATTAAAACCAAAATTCATTGCCGCAAGATAAATCCCGCATATCTCCAAGACCCGCTTGACAGGGCGCGCCTTTGCCCTTAAAGTCCGCAAAATTCTTGGAGTCATTTCCTAAATGCCTGAAGACCATAGCGCCCTGCCTTCTTTGAACGCAGCCTTGTTGCTTGCGGACGGCAGAATTTTTTATGGACAGGCGATAGGCGCAACCGGCGCCGTCTTCGGCGAGATATGCTTTAACACCGCCATGACGGGATACCAGGAAGTCCTTACGGATCCTTCCTATAATGGCCAGATCATTACGTTTACCTTTCCGCATATCGGCAATGTCGGCTGCAATGAGGAGGATATAGAATCCGGAATGCGGGAAAACAGTAATCCTTCCGGACTTCCAGATTTCCCGACTCCCCGGCTTCACATGGGAGCATGCGGCCTGGTCATCCGGGAGCCTATAACCAATCCATCCAGCTTCCGTTCTGCAGGCCATCTTAATGAGTGGTTGATTAAAAAGAAGATAAGCGGCATTTGCGGCGTGGATACACGTGCGCTTACAAGGCATATACGAAAATTCGGAGCGCAGAACGCCGTGATAATAAGCCAGGATAAGCCGTTGACGGCGGCGCATACCGAGGAAGCGAAAAAGAAGCTGGAAAAACATCCGTCTCTTAATGGCATGGAGCTTGCAAAGGCTGTCAGTACAAGGAAAAATTATGAATGGCAGGAACCGCGCTGGTCACTGACTTTGGATAAAAAACAGCCTGAAACCAGTTTCCATGTGGTAGCGATAGATTACGGTGAGAAACTTAATATCCTGCGCTGTCTCACGAGTTTTGGCTGTGAGGTCACTGTCGTGCCTGCGGGAGCGACGGCAGAAGATATACTATCCCTGAAACCGGATGGCGTTTTCCTCTCCAACGGTCCAGGCGATCCCGCTGCCACGGGAAGATATGCGGTTCCGGTGATCCAGAAAATGATCGATATAGGGTTGCCGGTGTTTGGCATTTGCCTTGGTCACCAGATGCTTGCCCTCGCGCTTGGCGGCAAGACGGAAAAAATGCATCAGGGACACCGTGGCGCCAACCATCCGGTGAAGAACCTGGAAACCGGCAGGGTGGAAATAACCAGCCAGAACCACGGCTTTGTCGTGCGCGAGGACAGTCTGCCGAAAAACGTGATTGTGACACATCGTTCATTGTTTGATGGATCCGTCGAGGGGATGCGGCTCAAAGGCAAGCCGGTATTCAGCGTCCAGTATCATCCTGAGAGTTCCCCCGGACCACATGACAGCATGTATCTTTTTGAGGAGTTTGTGAACGTCATGAGCAAACGCGCAGAGGCGGCGTGATTATGGCTACCAAAGCTGCCTTACAATCCCCCCGCTCTCAGACTGATGTAGCCATAAAACTTTTTAATGAAGACTGCCTTCATATCCTCGATACCTTGCCGGAAGATTCAGTGGATATGATATTCGCTGATCCGCCCTACAATCTCTCCAATAACGGCATTACCTGCCATTCCGGCCGCATGGTGAGCGTGAACAAGGGCAAGTGGGATGAAAGCAAAGGTAGCGAAGAAGATTTCCTGTTTCATAAGCTCTGGATTGAGAAATGCCGCCGCGTGTTGAAGCCGTCCGGCACCATTTGGGTGAGCGGCACCTACCATAGCATCTACGCCTGCGGATATGCGCTCCAGTTGCAGAATTTCCATATACTGAATGACATTATCTGGTTTAAGCCCAATGCCAGCCCGAATCTTTCCTGCCGTTTCTTTACTGCAAGCCACGAAACGCTTATCTGGGCACGTAAAGACTCAAGAGCCAGGCATACGTTTAATTATGAGAGCATAAAGGGTGGTGACTTCCCGGAAGATACGTTCAAAAAGCCTGATAAGCAGATGCGCAGTGTATGGGCGATAGGAACGCCGAGGAGCTCCGAAAAGAAAAACGGAAAACACCCTACACAGAAACCTCTTTCGCTGTTAGAGCGCATCGTGAAAGCATGCACCAAAGAGCGGGATATGATACTCGATCCGTTTATGGGCAGCGGTACTACGGGAGTTGCGGCGGTTATGAATGGGCGGAATTTTATAGGGATCGAGACTGAAAAAGAATTTTTTGAACTGGCGTGCAAGAGATTAAAAGAAATGGAAGAAGCAAGAGATGCCAAAACGCAGTGACATAAAATCCATTCTTATCATCGGCGCAGGTCCCATCATCATCGGGCAGGCGTGCGAATTCGATTATTCGGGCACGCAGGCCTGCAAAACACTGAAAGCCGAAGGGTACAGAGTCATCCTGATCAATTCCAATCCGGCTACCATCATGACCGATCCGGAACTGGCGGATGCGACATACATCGAGCCGATAACGCCGGAATTCGTCGCCAAAATCATAGAAAAAGAACGCCCGGACGCGTTGCTCCCGACTATGGGGGGACAAACCGCGCTTAATTGCGCCAAGGCGCTTGCCGAAAATGGCACGCTGGAGAAATTCAACGTCGAGATGATTGGCGCAAAGCTCGATTCCATTAACAAGGCCGAAAACAGGCAGCTGTTTAATGAAGCGATGGAGCGTATTGGCCTGAATGTGGCAAGAAATGCTATCGTTCATTCATTGAAAGAAGCGCGCAAGGTGTTGCGCATAATCGGGCTTCCTGCGATTATCCGTCCATCATTTACAATGGGCGGCACAGGCGGTGGCATTGCCTATACGGAAGAAGAGTTTGAGCAGATTGTCGCAAGCGGTCTTGATGCGTCGCCGACCAATGAAGTGTTGATTGATGAGTCGCTTCTGGGCTGGAAAGAGTATGAAATGGAAGTGGTGCGTGATAAGGTGGACAACTGCATTATCGTATGCTCCATAGAGAATGTTGACCCGATGGGCGTCCATACTGGAGATTCCATTACTGTTGCCCCGGCGCTGACGCTTACCGATAAAGAATACCAGATTATGCGTGATGCCTCAATTGCAGTGCTACGCGAAATCGGTGTGGATACCGGTGGTTCCAATGTGCAGTTTGCAGTCAACCCTGTGAATGGGCGTATGGTGGTAATCGAGATGAATCCACGTGTTTCACGTTCTTCCGCGCTTGCCTCCAAGGCGACGGGCTTCCCAATCGCCAAAGTCGCTGCCAAGCTGGCAGTAGGATATACGCTCGATGAGATACTGAATGACGTGACCAAAGTCACTCCAGCCTCTTTCGAACCTTCCATCGACTATATCGTGACCAAAATCCCGCGTTTTACCTTTGAAAAGTTTCCCGGCACTGATTCCAATCTTACCACGGCGATGAAAT
>CAYVTI010000003.1:0-91789 GCA_964454545.1 uncultured Rickettsiales bacterium | reverse complement strand
CCGCCAAGCCCGAAAGTGGGGAAAATTGCTTTTTGCAAAGCATAGGGAGTTTAGCTCCAACTAGCGACCAAGAGAGGGGAGCGCGGCATGTGCGGCGCTTGAGCGCCATTAAAGAACGGGAGTGTTTTTGATGTCACATGCCGCAGTGTAAACGCAGGTCTTTACGGCAGCGCATACCACGTGCCTTTGCCAGCGCCATATTGAATAAGATGACCTTGCTTCACCAGCCGCTTGAAATGCAGCTTTATCGTGTTGCGATTAGCTCCTGTAATGCGAAGTATATCGCCCACCGTCGCACGGCCAGTTGTGCGCACCTGTTCCATAATCTGCACGGATAATTCGGGCAGTGTTGCCATAGCGAGTTTTTCACGCTCAACCTTACCGGCGAGGCGTTTCATTTGCTGGTGTAAGGCTCGCAGGAAAAATGTCAGCCAGGGTTGCCAGTTCGGTTTTTCCGTGCGGATCGTGCCCTGCGTCTGGCGCAGTGTCAGGTAATAGCCTTCCTTACTGTGCTCGATCACGCTTTCCAGCGAGCTATACGGCACATAAGCATATCCTGCCTGCAACAACAGCAGTGTGGTAAGAATGCGGCTCAGGCGTCCGTTACCATCCTGAAATGGGTGGATTTCGAGAAACACGACAGTAAACACCCCAATGACAAATAACGGATGCAACCGGTTGATTTCCCGCGTTGCATTTAGCCACTCAATCAGTTCCTTCATTAAGCGCGGAGTATCGAAAGGCACCGCCGTTTCAAACACAATGCCAATTTGCCGCCCTTGTTCATCAAAAGCCGCAACGCTATTAGAGTGTGTTTTATACTCGCCACGATGCCTTTCATCCTTCTGGCTATAGACCAGCAGATCGCGATGCAGTTGCCGGACATAGTTTTCCGTCATAGGAATTTCTTTCCATGCCCGGAAGACCGTTTCCATGACATCGGCATACCCCGCTACCTCCTGCTCATCACGGGATGCAAAGGATTTGATTTCCAGCTTAGTCAGCAGGCGTTCAACTTGCACGTCCGAAAGCTTGCTGCCTTCAATGCGCGTGGAAGAACCGATGCTCTCGATTGTCGCCACACGCCGCAGCGCATTCAGGCGCTCAGGCGCAAGCGTACCCAATGCACGCCACGCGCCTTTGAATTCATCAATCTCCGCTACCAGTGCCAGTAATTCTGGTGTGATGTGTATGGTTTCCGTTTTGAGCATTATCCCTCTTTTTAATATCCATATATACCCATAAATATCCATATGTCTATATAAATATCCGTAAATACTTATAAATACCAGATTTCTAAGGGAAAAAGCTAAGTGCTTCGCCCTGATTATGAGGAATTCTCAGAAAACAAAATACAAGAGGAATCGTCCAAAAAGCAGCGTATCATTGATCGGTTCGTCAAATGAACAATACTGTTTCGGTAGGGCATCATTCTTAAAGGTTAACAAGAATCACAGGGTAAAAGCACCATCTTGTAAACGCTAATCATAAAGGTTCATATTATAGGCTCATGAATAAATTGAGCCACGAAAAGCGCGTCCAGATTATAAATCTGCTTGTTGAAGGCAACAGCATGAGATCCACGGCTGGCAACATCAAGAATGGGACATATCAGCAGGGTTCTAATTCAGGGTGTAGAGCCATACGAACCGGCAGGCCTTTATAAGGTCACTACAGCACGCCCTTTGCCGTTGCGCTTCAGCACGCTCACCGCCACCTCGCCATCATGGCGCTGCAACTGGACATCCAGACTACTGCCGCCTACTCTCAGGTTGCGCAGCGTGATCTCTCTCAGGAAACCCGGCAATACGGGATGGGAGAAACGCACCTCTTCTGCCAGAGGATCAAAGCTGATGCCCAGACAGGCCTGCAGCAGGCAGTACGGCGTGGCGCTCGCCCATGCCTGCGGGACGCAGGCAACCGGATATAATGTCGGCCGTTTGCCCGGCCGGCGACTCAATCCGCAGAAAAGCTCTGGCAGGCGGCGCAAATCCATATGGACGGCAGCGTCGAACAATCCGGCCAGAATGCGCTGGGATCCCCAGGTGAATCCATACCGGGCCATACCGAGCGCAATTAAGGCGTTATCATGCGGCCAGACCGAACCGTTATGATAGGACATCGGATTATAACGCACTTCCCCGGTCGCGACGGTGCGCACGCCCCAGCCGGTGAAGAATTTCTCGGCCAGAAGCTGGGAGATAAGCCTTTCGGCGTAAGGCGGATCTATAATGCCGGTGAAGAGCAGTTGCCCCGCATTCGAGGTGCGCACGCGGCAGGGCTTCTTATCGCCGTCGAGCGCCAGCGCATAGAGGCCCATATCCTCGCACCAGAAAGCGGCGTGAAACCGGGCCTTAAGCGCAGCCGCCTTCTCTTCACATGCCCGCTGCACGGGATGCTTGCCGAGCAGGGCGGCAAGCATGGCCGCATGGCGAATGGCTGCGTAGGCATAACCCTGTACCTCGCACAGTGCGATGGGCCTTCGGGCCATGGTGCCGTCGGCATGAAAGACGGCATCGTATGAATCCTTCCATCCCTGATTGCTGAGACCCGGGCTTTCATGCTGGCCGTATTCGATGAATCCATCGCCATCCGCATCGCCATATTCATCCATCCAGCGCAATGCGGCTTCGATATGCGGCCAGAGTTCAATGATAACGGCAGTATCGCCGGTGCGTTCATAATACATGCCCGCGAGCATCACAAAAAGCAGCGTGCTGTCCACCGATCCGTAATATAACCCGAAGGGCACCTCCTTGAGCCGTGCCATCTCGCCGAACCGCATCTCATGCAGGATCTTGCCCGGCTCGGCATCCGCCTCCGGAATGACTTCCTTCGCCTGCCAGTGCGCCAGAAAGGCCAGCGCTCCGGCGGCAAGGCCCGGGTTAGCCCATAGCATCTGCATCGCCGTAATCAGGGCGTCACGTCCAAACGGCGCGCTGAACCACGGAATACCGGCATAAGGATAAGGCCCCTGTTCCGTCCGGGTCACCAGCATTGACAGATCATCGGAAGCGCGTGTGATTATCTCATTGAAAACCTGATTTGACGTTTCAACCCTGACAGTGTGCGCGGTCATGGATTGCAGCCGGGAACGCGAAGACCGTAGCGCCCTGGAAAAGCGGCGGCGCTCAGAACCCGTTTCATCGCGCCCGGTACAGGAGATGGTGAGAAACAGTGACAGGCGCTGTTTGGACTGAAGCTCCAGAAAGAACTGCGCCGAACGCCTGTCCAGCATGTCTGGCGCCGGTTCGAAGCCAAGCGAGGTGATACGCTCCACTCCATCCAGCCCGGTATAGACATAGCGCACCCACGGCTTTTCCACGTGGATGCGCAGCTTGCCGCGCGCCGTGCGCACCTGGCCGCGCACCTCGAACAGATCAGCAAAGTCACAGATGAAATTCAGCCCAAGGATAATGCGATGCGGGTGAATATCATAATTATGGACACCGATGCGCTCATAACATGTGCCTTCCCATAGGAATTTTGTGCGCAGCAGGTGAATGGCGTCGCGCGGCAGGACAATCTGGCTGTCTTCGGTAAAGTCGGGATTGGTGAGATCGACGGAAAGGATGGTATCCCCGCTCTGCACGCTTGAACTGAGCAGCATGGGACGTCGGCCGTTGATAGTGAGGGCAAGCATGGAAAGAAACCGCGTGTCCTGATGATACAGCCCTTCGGGACTGCCGCGTTCTCCGCCGATATCGCCAAAATTATTGAACATGGCGAACATATCGCCATGCTTCAGGATACGTGGCCGTCGTTCCTGGATGGAAATCGTGGCCGGAATATAGAATGGCACAACCAGCTCTTCCTGAATTTCTTCTGTCCCTATTTCCATGTATGCAGCCTTTTGGTGTCGTGCCCTCCGCTTACCACTTCGATGTTCTTGATTTGTCCGGCGGCAAAGACAAGCTTGCGATAAATGGCAAGGTAGTTCCGAGCCATGCATTCGGCGCTGAAGCGCCGCTCAAAGCGCTGGCGTATGCGGGCACGATCCAGGGCGTCTGCGCGCTCCACGGCGGCAATGGCTTCCTCCACGCTGTTCACGATATAGCCGGTCAGGCCATCCTCAATGACCTCAGGCACGGCACCGCAGGGAAAAGCGATGACCGGCGTGCCGCAGGCAAGAGCTTCGATCATCACCAGCCCGAACGGCTCCGGCCAGTCGATGGGAAAAAGCAGCACACGTGCGTTGCCAAGGAATTCCTGTTTGCGGCATTCGTCAATTTCGCCGATATATTCGACCAGCGGATGCTCCAGCAGCGGGCGCACCGTATCTTCAAAATAATCCATGTCGGGGTGGCCTATTTTGGCGGCCACCTTCAACGTCATGTTGACGCCCTTGGCGATGGCAATCGCGCGATCAAACCGCTTCTCCGGCGAGAACCGGCCCAGGAACGCCAGGTAATTCTTTTCAGGCTCTGACACAGGAAGAAGCCCCGACAGCGGCACCCCATGATGCACCGTTCCCATCCAACGCGCCTGCGGCAATGGCAACCGCTGGCTGTCCGATACTGATGCCAGCGGAACGTCGCCGAATTCGTCATAAAACGGCTTCAGATCGGGCAGATCCAGCCGCCCGTGCAATGTAGTCAACGTAGGCAGGGCATGATGGCGGAACAGGGGAAAATGCAGGTATTCCGTATGAAAGTGCACGATGTCGAACTGCGCCGCCATCTGCCGGATGCGTTCCACCATGAGCGTATAGTAAGGCAATTCCAGTTTGATTTCCGGGCTCAGCCGGATGGCGGTTGGGCTGCAGGAAACCAGTTCCGCCGAAGTCTTTGAGTCGCCGCTGGCAAAGAGCGTGACCTCATGCCCCTGCCGGACCAGTTCTTCGGTGAGGTAGGATACGATTCGTTCCGTGCCTCCGTATAATTTTGGCGGCACGCTTTCAATCAGGGGAGCAACCTGTGCGATCCTCATGACAATGCCTTGCGTTTTATGACAGGGAGAGTTACTCGATACTATTTTGCGTTGCATAAAGTATCGACGTTGAAACACCGGAGAGGCCATTACCGGAGCGTTACGATTATTCTCTGAAGCTCCGCCGCCGCGCTTTTCGCGGATTCTATCCTGCCAGATAGCGGCTCTCTAAATGTCTCTTGTAATGGGACGTATTGAGCGTCTCGCCTGTCACGCGTTTCAGCAAGTCAGGAGAGGAAAACCGCGATCCCAGGTTGTGAACGTTAACACGCAGCCAGGTAAATAAGGAAGCAAACTCTCCACTTCTTATCTGCGCATGCAAATCGGGCACTTCTTTTTCTATGGCCTGGAACAGCTGGGCAGCAATCATCGCGCCAAGCGTATAGGTTGGGAAATAGCCGAAGGTTCCGTCCGGCCAATGAATATCCTGCATGCAGCCATTGGCGTTGGAATCGGGCACAATGCCAAGCAGGGATTGCATCTGGGCGTTCCACGCCTCCGGCAAGTCCCTGATCGCCAGCGTCCCGCCAATCATCTGCCGCTCCAGCCGGTAACGCAGAATGACATGCGCTGGATAGGTCACTTCATCCGCATCCACGCGGATGAAGCTCGGTTCCACCCTCGTCATCAGGCGATAGATATTCTCAGGCGTCCATGCCGTTCCTGAAACCGAAAATGTTTCACGCATGATGGGCACGGCGTAATCCAGGAATTCGCGGCGGATGCACAGCTGCATTTCCGACAGCAATGACTGGCTTTCATGAAAAGCCATACCCCTCGCCTGCCCCACCGGCTGGCTGCGCCAGCGCTCCGGCAATCCCATTTCATAGAGCGCATGCCCCGTCTCATGCATGACGGCAAAAAAACCGGAAAGAAAATCCTTCTCATTATAGCGCGCGGTCAGCCGGACATCGCCCGGCACGCCGCCGCAGAACGGATGTGCGCTTTCATCCAGGCGCCCCCGGGTAAAATCAAACCCCAGTTTCCGCATAAACTGCATGCCAAGCGCTTTCTGCACATTGGCAGGAATAACTTCATGTATCTCAACAGGCGGTTTCCCGGATGCCTGGCGTTCCATGACTTTTTTGATAAAATCAGGCAGAAAAACAGCGAGATCATCAAAGACAATATCAATCGTGCCGGAGCGGGTTCCCGGATCATATTGATCTAGCAGCGCGTCATACGGTGAGAGTTCCAGCGCCGCCGCTTTGGCCTGCGCCGATTCCCGCACCAGTTCCAATACCTTCTCCTGATAGGGAATTAGATCCTTGAAGTTGTTTTCCTTCCGCGCCGTGCGCCAGAAAAGTTCCGATTCGTGGCAGGCTCTTGTGAGCGCCGAAACCAACTCTACCGGCAACGCGGTGGTGTGCCGCCACAAACGTTTCATTTCCTGGAGATTGGCCTGCTGCCAGTCACCCAGCGAACCAGCCTGCGCTTCCGCACTGCCAAACAGATCACCGAGCACCGGCTGGGTCATGATTTCATGCGCAAGCTCGGCAAGCACCATGAGTTGCTCCACGCGTGTGTCCCCGGACCCGGCAGGCATTACGGTCGCATTATCCCATTGCAGGACGCTGGCTACATTGCGAAGTGCATTCCAGCGGCTAAAGATAGTTTCCAGTTCACTATAAGCGGTCACGCTCTGTTCCTAGGTTACTTTCACGGATTTTGCAAGTTTCATTACCGCTTCAGGAAGAAAATGGAGAACAGATCCGCGGCGAAGAGAAAAACAATCAGCGCCTCCAGCCAGAGCATGCGCTGATTGGTTATTTCCGTATGCGCTACCGAATACAGGCTGTCAATCTGCTTCAGCCGCTCTTCGACGCTGTTGCGCCATTGATTAAGATGGAAACGCTCGCGCGCGCCCATATAGACCTGCGCAAGATACCAGTCGCCGAAGAACTTGGTGATATGCGTCACCTCGTCCGTGAGCTTGGTGACATCCACCCGCAATGTCCGCAGGTTGCGCAATATCCTGGAATACGTGCCGAACAGGGGAAACGTACGTTGCTGAATATCGTCATATGCCTTGTTCAGGTAGCGATCGAGCCGCTGATCTATGATGCGGTATTCTTCGAGCTGCAGGTTCGCAAGCTCCAGAACATAAAGCACGTCCTCCACATAGCCGGTCAGATCGACCACCAGGGCTGCATCCCAGTCGATAACCGCCAGATCCGTGCGGGCATAGGATCGATGGATGCGAAATATTTCGCCGATCTGCATGGAGCTCAAGGTTCCGGGTGCATTCTGTGTAAGCAGTCCTGCAATCTGGTCGCGGTTATTCTCCATCCACTCCTCAATGTCCTGTGCGTTCCCCAAGTCCGTGAAGCAGAATACGGTATAGGCCTCTGGTTCAGGAATCGTAGCGCTGTGCACCATCGCATTCTTAAGGTTCTCACAAGTCCTGAGACAGAGGTCGAACACCGCTTTATCGAGCGTCCTCCCCCCTTTAAGCCGCAAATCATGAAATGGCTGCAAATCCTGCATGTGCTCTACGGCGAATGCGATACGCATGACAATGGATATTACGCCGATGTCATAGATGTGTATGATGGGACGAACCTGCGCGTCATACGGCTCCGCCAGCAACGGTTCACTTTCCATGGAAAGCGGCTTGTAGAGAGGGATATCCTTGGGCAGGGTATGGTTGACGCGCAGTTCAAACGGCATCGGCTGGCCAGCAAGAATATCCTTTATCTTCTGGGGTATAATCTCACTGGCCACATCAAACGCATACAAATAGGCCACTTCGCCACGGATCATTTTCTTCCACATAGTATATTAACGGATATGGCACAGCATCCCACGATTTGCGCACAAACCGGAGCACTTTTTACGGCGGTGAAATAAATTCCTTATGATGAAGCGGCGTTGACAGGGATATGAGAGTGTGTCATCGCTGAAAAATACTTACATTAAGGAAGGGGAACGCATGGCTGATATCCTCCGCATCGAACCGGGCCCGCGCATGAGCGAAGCCGTGATTCATGGAGATAAAATCTATAGCTGCGGCATCGTCGCGGACAAAGCGGCGGGCAAATCCGTGAAAGAGCAGACCCAGGATATATTGCAGCAGATAGACAGCCTGCTTGCGCAGGCAGGCAGCGATAAGACCCGTATCCTGAAAGCCAATATCTGGCTTGCCGATATCACGACCTTCGACCAGATGAATCAAGCGTGGGACGCTTGGGTAGTGCCGGGAAAGACACCTGCGCGCGCAACGGTGGAAGCCAGGCTTGCCGCACTCGGATACGGTGTGGAGATCATGATAGAAGCAGCCCGTTGAGATTAGAGTATAGTTACGCGGCCTGCCTTTTGATTCTGTAACTCTCATCCAGACACGCTCTGGCGGTCTGCCTGCAGATACCAGCCACCCGCTGCAGGAACGCGTTGTCGATCTGTTCGCATGAACGGGCGCATTGCTCGCAAATCCGGGCGCAAATCTCACAGAGGCGTTCAACGCCGACGCCTTCCTTGACCAACATCCGGGCAGTAGATTCGCAGATTTCGCTGCATGCCTGCATACGTTTCAAATGGATATAGGCCAGGCTCATTCCCGCTTCCTTGGGCGCATTGACGGCAAAGGCCTTCTGGCAGAAAGCATGGCATTCCTGCAACAGGCGGACGGTACGCATGTAATCCTCGCTTTTCATAAGCGCCTCTTGCCCTATTTGTGTGGCGTTCTGTTGCACGAAACCTCCTATGCGGCCACAACCCGCAAATGATGACTCTCGTCAAGACAGGCATGCGCAGCTTTCTCACAGGCATGCACACAGGCATTCATCCTTATGTCTTTCATCCCGCTGCAACTGGCAGCGCACTGCCTACAGATATCCGTGGTAAGATCGCATAATTCATGCACCGCCGGTGCATGGCAGAGAAGAAAATCGGCCGTCAGGCCGCATAACTCGATGCAGGACTGCATGCGGTGGATATGCTCACGCGCCATATGATTCCCACCGGCTTTCATGTCATGCAGCATGAAAGTTTCCAGGCAGATATCATGGCACTCCCGCAAAGCGCTGATCGTATCGATACGGTTTTCTTTAGTCATCTTACCTTACACCTACAGTTAAAACATGCTGCTGCCTCTTCATTATTATAGGACAAGCCCTGTAAGAAACATAGGAGGAGCGTCGGAACGGAAAATAAGCGCACGGTAAAAAAGCGGATGCAGAATCATCGCTTGAACGTTCCGGTTCTTTTGATTTTCTTCTGCAATTGCAGGATACCGTAAATCAGGGCTTCGGCGGTAGGCGGACATCCCGGCACGTAAATATCCACTGGCACGATACGATCGCACCCGCGCACGACCGAGTAGGAATAATGGTAAGGGCCGCCTCCGTTGGCGCAGCTTCCCATCGAAATCACATAGCGCGGTTCGGCCATCTGGTCATACACCCTGCGGAATGCCGGAGCCGTTTTATTGCACAAGGTACCGGCGACAATCATCACGTCCGACTGGCGCGGGCTTCCGCGGAATACCAGACCGAACCGATCCATATCGTAACGGGATGCCGCCGCCTGTATCATCTCCACCGCGCAACATGCAAGGCCAAAGCTCATGGGCCAGAGCGAGCCGCTGCGCGCCCATCTTATGAGTTTGTCAATCGATGTCACCAGAAAACCCTGCTCCGTATAGCTCTCATAGGCATCCCCCAACAGGATATCCTGCTTCAGTTGCGCACGATTATATGTAATGGCCGCATTCTTCATCTGTCTTTCCTGTTTTCAGCGACTCTGGAAGTATTAAGGTTCCCAAGCCTGTCAGAAACGGCGTCAAATCGCCATAGACGGAAAAACGTGACTCATAAAAATACTGGAAAGAAAAAAGGCAGAACCCGTCCATATTACTCCCACATCCTGGTAGTGGGTCAGTTTGGAACAGCAACATACACTTCAATGATACTGTTGAAAAACTCCCTGAGGGGAGGGGTGCGTATTTCCATTCTGTGGAAGAAACGTAAAACTACAATTGAATTTTATTAATACCATTTTCCGCGTACTATGCGTCACTTGCCAGCTTTTACCCCAGAAAAGAGTTTTTCAACAGCCTCCAAGCTCGACTTTGTACAATTTTTTCTTTGGCCAACGAGTGCGCTGAGGGTCTCCTCCATCGAAAAGAGCTTCTGAAGAGCCCTGGGAAGCTAGCAGCAAGGGAAAACGCTGAATCGGCTGCCCTTTTTCAACGTCACCTGCACCAACCTGATGTTGAAAAAGTCGGCAAGCGGAGAGGCACCCTGCATCAATATCATACGCAAACGGCTTGAGAGGCCAGCTGATACGGTCACTGTCGGAAGTTGACCTCGGCAGCCCTTGCAAAAAATGTACAAAGTCGAGCCAAAGTGTTTTTGAGAAAAGTTTTTGCAGTAGGAAAAACAAAAAGTTATATTTCTTATAAATTACTTGCAAAAGTACACTATGAAAGTCGGTTATTGCTGCCGTCTCCACAGGAAGGCCAAAATCCTGACTTTCAGTGGTATGGTGGTAAAATTATGATGACTAATATCCGTCCATAAAACAAGCATTTTAGAGACATTACCAAGAGCATTCTATGCAACGAACTCTTTACTTAATGCTCGCATTAGTTGCGTTTGTAAGTGGACATACTGCGCAAGCAGATGATTTCATTACTACTGCCGAAATTAATCAGTCTTCGTTGAAGACGAGCTTTTATAAGCAAGATGGGCGGTTCTACGCAGATGTTACCGTAAAAAATATTAGTGCAATGCCGAAGTCCATTACAGTCTGGACGAATCCAGGATGGTCATGGGTAACAAACAGCAAAGACGTGACGACAAGCCAAGAAGCAGCGAAAAACTTCCCCACCCATATCATGATCAAACCCGATGAAGTCTACAAGACTCGCCTCGAAATGGCCGTCGCCCCGAAAGGAACGAGGCCGACGACATTCAGACTAGGTTTTCTCCCAAATACCGACCGTCCGACAATGGATGCTCACGACCAGGCACTCATCTGGAGTAATTCGATAACTCTAGAACAGTAAACAATCAAACGCTCGTTTAAGATTTTTACACTCATAATGATGCTCCTGTTCAAACTGACCCACTACCCACATCCTCATTGCCTTCTTATAAGCATCCTCCTATTCTTACGGATGGAAACTATTGCAAAGGTAATGTTATGGCTACCCGTTCCGCAGCGAAACTCAATGTGACAGCCGAAGGCACCAGCAATAACCAGCCCATTCCCGAACGGTATGCGTATTGCGTTCCGGATAGCAGGGGCCAGAGCCGGAAGGCAGATAATATCCGCCCTGCGATATTCTGGTCAAAGGGGCCGGAAGACACGCGATCCTACGCGGTAATCGTCGTGGACACGGACGTGCCATCGAATTTCGAATCGGCCAACCGGCCAGGAAAAACCATTCCTGCCAGCATGCCGCGCAGAAACTTCTATCACTGGGTGCAAATCGATATTCCGCCGGATGTCACAGAATTGTCTGAAGGCAGGTCAGGCAGAGTCGAACCGGGAGTAAGCGGGCAGAACGACTTCGGCAGCAGTGGCGAAAGCCAGGGCATCGGCTATGACGGCCCCTGCCCGCCGTGGAACGACGAACTGCTGCATCACTATCATTTTCAGGTCTACGCGCTGGACGTCCCTTCGCTGGGCCTCAAGGGAAAGTTTACCGGCGAAGAAGCAGAAAAGGCCATGCAGGGCCATATTCTCGCCAAAGGCGAAGTGATCGGCACCTACACCACAAACCAGAAAATGCGCAGCGCAGCTTAAAATCTCTTACTTTCTAGAATGTTGTTCTTTCCATCATCCCGCACTTTAAGCGGTGTTGTTGCATGACTGCCCCGACTGTCATTCCCACGAAAGCGAAAATCCGGCAAGAACGCTGAGCAGGCGCGACGGAAGTCTTTCAGAGGTTCCCCGTTTTCGCGGGGATGTGAAACATACTGTGAAGAAGACATGGCGACAACAGGGAAAATAAGCGGCGCTGGCCTTATTCCTATTATTACAATTCAGTATATTATGCTATTTCTACCCCCTGTAGCAGGGAAATGGCGCCGCAATGGCGCGGCAGGCATAAAATTCAGATAATTTTTTCTTGACTAAAACCAACTTCTGTTTAGTTTTGCGTGGTTCCGGCGGGGGTGTAGCTCAGTTGGTAGAGCATCTGCTTTGCAAGCAGAATGTCATCGGTTCGATTCCGTTCACCTCCACCATTTCCTCTCATCGAGTTACCGCTTCAGCGGTTTAGATGTAAACTCCCCGCAGGGGGTTGATTAGCGTCAGAAATTTAAAAACATATTGCTATAGAAATTTTATAATCAATCATGCTCCCCCTATCAGGAAAGGAGCTGTGAACCCATGCATCTCGTTTACCGATGGCGGGGCTATTTATTTGCCTGTATAATAACTACAGTGGCGACATGCGTTCGTCTCTGGGCATTGCAGGATATACTCGGAGCTTCGGCGCCATTCGCATTATTTTATGTCTCTGTGACGGCAACGGCATGGTATGGGGGTCTGAAGCCAGGATTACTGGCGGTGCTGCTAAGCGCCCTAGCGGTGGATTATTTCTATTTCCCTCACATACGCGCTTTCCTTCCCCTTTTCCCTTCAGAGAAAAGAGATGAAGTCAAGCTTGTCCTTTTCTTACTTGAAGGAATTATCATAAGCCTCCTCTGTGAAGAATTACATACCACGCGCCGCATACTTGAAAAGAAAACGCAGAACTTACTGCGGGAAGGGGGGGAGCGGGAAAAGCTCGCGGTGGCGTTACAGAAGAGCGAACAGGAATTCCGGGCCATATATGAGCTCGCTGCCGTAGGTATCGTACAGGTAAATCTTCCCACAGGCAGGTTTCTTCGCGTGAACCAGAAATTCTGCGACATGTTAGGCTATAAGAAGGAAGATCTGCTGGGCAGGACATTCATGGAAGTTACCCACCCCGCGGACCAGCGCCGCAATTTCATCGAACTGCAGCATTTCCACGAAGGCAAGACAACACATTATACAACCGAGAAACGCTATATCCACAAGGATGGCCACTGGGTATGGGCGGATTTACATGTAACTATGCTGAATGAGACATCCGGCCAGCCTAGAAGCACGATCGGTATTATCATAGATATTACCGCCCGCAAGCAGGCGGAAGAAGCGCTCAAGCAGACAAATCGCCGGAAAGATGAATTCATAGCGACTCTGGCGCATGAATTACGCAACCCGCTGGCAAGCATCAGCAATAGCATACAGATGTTATCGCTGGCACGTAGGGATAAGATTGCTGAGAACGCGCTGCCCATACTGGAACAGCAGGTGAGATATATGGTGCGTCTGATCGATGACCTGATGGATGTAGCGCGAATATCTCAAGGCAAGATGGTATTGAACAGAGAAAATCTCGTGCTTGCCGATATCATCGCCAAGGCGGTGGAATCGACACATTCCTTATTTGAAAACAAATTCCAGAATCTGGAAATCAAAATACCGCAGGAGCCCATCTGGATAAACGGAGATATGATCCGTCTTACGCAGATTTGCACTAATCTGCTTACCAATGCTTCTAAATATACGCAAAATGAAGGCTCTATCGCTATTGAAGTAAACCGGGAAGGACAAGAAGTATCCATAGTGGTGCGGGATAATGGCATGGGCATTCAGACGAATATGCTGACGCGTATCTTTGAGATGTTTACGCAGGCCAATCAGCAAATGGGGCGCTATAATCCCGGGTTGGGAATTGGGCTGGCTCTCACCCGGAAATTAGTCCTTCTTCATGGAGGCAACATCGAGGCCTACAGTGAGGGGGTAGGTAAAGGCAGTGAATTTACCGTACGCTTTCCTGTAGTTATAGGAATATTACCCCGGGCACAACAGCCTCTTAAAGAGATCGCCCCTCTTAGTCACCGTCACCATCGCGTGTTGATTGTCGATGACAATGATGCCTCCGCAAAAACCATAGGATGGATGATGGAAAGCTACGGCCATGAATATAGCATTGCCTCCAGTGGCAGGATTGCCATCGAACTTAGCCGCTCTTTCCTGCCAGATATCGTGTTGCTCGATATCGGATTGCCCGACATGGACGGTTACGAGGTTTGCAAAAAGATGCGCAATGAACCTGCCCTGAAAGATGCCATCATCATCGCCCAGACGGGCTGGGGAGACATCAAACACCGCCAGCGCTCAAAAGCGGCAGGGTTTAATTATCATTTGATCAAGCCTATCGACATGAATGTATTAAGACAGATTCTGGAAGATAAACACACGGCAGCCAGTGTTATTTCCAATACATGATATTCCACGGAATGGAAAATTCTCCTTTGCCTTATCGCTTTTTGAATCATTGCAGATCACTTGGGCGACCTGCACCAGATCCTGTTTTGCCGATGGATTATAAAAGCGGGATGCCTTCCGCGCATCCCGCGCGTATAGATCTTCACCTGTTTGTCATTGGCCACCAGGATCCAGGTAATGAATTTCGTATCTTCCGGATTCATACGCCAGTTTTCCTTAATGGGACAACAGCAAGGGAATGTCGGCGCTCTCCAGCATATGGCAGGTAACGCCTCCCAGGATCATCTCGCTGAACCGCGCATGGCCGTAGGCGCCCATGACCAGTATATCGGCGCCCAGCTGCCCGGCTTTCATAAGCAAAGCCTCCGCTATGCTGTGCCGTTCCCGGTCAATCAGTATGGTATCCGATGATATTCCGTGCGCGCCCAGATATTCCATCACCGCCTTCTCGTCCGTCACCCGGTGTTTTTCTTCGTGCGCGCGTACGACCAGGACATGCACTTTTCCTGCCTCCTCAAGAAAGGGCATGGCGTCATAGAGGGCGCTTGCGGCTTCAAGGCTGCCGTTCCACGCGATGGTAACGGTTCCGCCCCGCCACTCCCTCGGCAGAACGCCTTGCAGCCTTGGCACGAGCAGTACAGGCCGCCCCGTGTTAAAGAGGGAAGCGGTAATGGCCGAATCATTAAGCACATTGGGATCTCCACGGCGGTGGCCGGTGATAATCAGATCGCTCATGCGGCCTTCCTTCGCGATGATATCCTCGAATATGCCCGTCCTGTGGACAAACAGGGCGGAAGCGCTATGCGGAGGAACTTCCCCGGCATTAAGCGCCACATCATGCAGCGCCGCGTAACGCGCGCTATATTCCTTCGCTCTTCTCAACCTATCCCTGTTATCATCTTCCATAGCCGTAATGGTTCCGGCATGGGCCACGATTCTCTCCATATGAGGCGTGACTTCCTGCGTGGCGTGAAGAATACGCAGTTGCGCCGTGTAATGTTTCGCTACCGTAAGCGCGGTATTCAATGCGTATAATTCGCTTTCCGCGCCGCCGAATATATAAAGTATGGATTTGATGCTCATAAATTATTCTCCTGGATATTTTTTCTATTTTAGCTCTGGCATGCGGTGTTGGATTTGACCGCGATCAAGGAAGGGTAAAGCTTGATATGCTTTGATCGGAATGCTCTGGAAAACTTATCTCTCTTTGAAGATAACCGCTTAAGGTAAGACATTTATTGCGAAAGAATGGTCATGCATGCCATGTTATTAAATACCCTGGGTCCTATAAAAAGTAACAGCGATCCGCTTGAATTTTCCGAGTATCCCGATCCCGTGCCCGGGGACGGCGAAATCCTCATCCGGGTCAGCGCGTGCGGGATATGCCACACGGATATGGACGAGATCGAAGGCCGCCTGCCCCCTCCCCGCCTGCCTGTAATTCTTGGCCATCAGGTGATAGGCAGGGTCGCAGGCTTGGGAAAAGGAACGCAGGCATTCCGGATGGGAGACAGGGTCGGGGTCGCATGGATCAACTCCGCATGCGGGCAATGCGGCTATTGCACGAGAGGCGAAGAGAACCTCTGTCCGTTTTTCCGTGCCACCGGGCGCGACGCACCGGGCGGATATGCTGAACTCATGACCGTACCCGCGGCATTTGCCTATAGCATCCCCGGCGTTTTCACTGATGCCGAAGCCGCTCCCTTACTATGCGCGGGCGCCATCGGCTTCAGATCGCTCCGCCTCTGCAATATAACGGACGGACAAAATCTTGGATTGACCGGATTTGGCGCATCGGCGCACCTGGTGTTGAAACTTGCGCGGCATATCTATCCTGCAACGCGCATTTATGCGTTTGCGCGCAGCGAAGAGGAGCGTAATTTCGCCCATGAGCTTGGCGCAACCTGGACAGGAGATACTTCGGAACATTCCCCTGAGAAACTCCATGCCATCATAGATACCACCCCCGCATGGATGCCTGTCGTGATGGCTATGGACAATCTCGTCCCGGGCGGGAGGCTGGTCGTTAATGCCATCCGCAAGGAGGAAAGGGACAAGGAAGCGCTCATGCGGCTTGATTATCCATCGCACCTGTGGCTCGAAAAGGAAATAAAAAGCGTCGCCAATGTCACGCGCTTTGACGTGAGCGAGTTCCTGCGCATCGCGGCCCAAATCCCGCTCAGGCCGGCAATAGAAGAATATGATCTGAAGGATGCGAACCACGCCTTTGTGGACTTGAAGCTGAAACATATCAAAGGGGCAAAGGTCTTGAGGATTCCATGAACATGCGCTACCCGGAACCGGAAAACTTGAAATAAAACAAGCAGCTTGATAAACTCGGCAACCCTACATAAGGAGAAAAAGTTATGCTATTTACCAGAACAGCGATGACAGTGAATATGGGAGATCTCGGCACGCGCCTTGAGGAAGAGATCCGCCAGCATAAGGGAAAATACATTTTTCAGGGAATTATATTCCTGATAGGCGGCGTCCTGGCAGCAGCCATACCGGGAGCCACCGCGCTCAATGCAGAACTGCTGTTGGGAGCGATTTTGCTGCTTACCGGGCTCTTCCAGCTTGTGCTTACCATCCGCTCCAGGATGCATTGGTGGTCAATGCTGTCTGCCGTGCTATCCGTAGCCATAGGAACAATCATTTTATGGAAGCCGCTTCCGGTACTGCTCGCATTTGTGACGCTGCTTGCCATCTTCATGACGCTGGAAGGGATATTTGAAATCTTTCTCGCTTTCCAGTTCCGCCCGCTGCAGAACTGGGGCTGGATGATGTTCGCTGGATCCATTACTCTTCTTCTTGCGGCGCTGTTATGGATTGGCTTTCCGGCTTTTGACATACTATATCTGGGCTGGGTCATAGCCGCCAACCTGCTGCTTTACGGCATTTCGCTGCTGATGCTGGTCTGGAGAGTTGCTTCTTGAGCGCTGCTTTCTGGAATGTGCCGTTAACCGGATTGCTTGCCGAAGTAAAGGCAACGGAAAACGGCCTTTCCATGGAAAAGATTGAGGGTGCCATCGCCTTTACCGGCGGCATCGGGGGAAACTCGGCGCTGGTACGCAAGCGTATATGCGATGGATTTGAATTCCTGGGACTTTACCTTGACGGGAATAAAAATGCGCAGGTAGAATTGACCGCTTATGAAGCGCCGCAAATCCGGCAGGCGAACTCTAAAATTCGCGTTCTGGCGACGCAGGCCCGCGAGCAGCGGATGATTGCCAGGGAAACCACGCGTGTTGCTAAAAGCCTAATGGATAAAAAACATAACAGAGCCTAAATAACGAAGCCATTATGCCGCGAAATCCATATGAAATACTGGGGGTAAGCAAGGGTGCCAGCGAAGCGGATATCAAGTCCGCCTACCGCAAGCTTGCCAAAAAATATCATCCGGATCTCAATCCGGATCAGAAGGAAACGGATAAGAAATTCAAGGAAATCAGCGCCGCCTACGATCTGCTTTCCGATAAAAATAAACGCGCGGCCTATGACCGGGGCGAGATCGACATGGAAGGTCAGCCGCGCCAGCAGCAGTTCTACCGCGATTATGCGCAGGGAAATCAGGGAAACCGGTATTACCACAGCACGGGCGGCGGAGAACATTTTGAAGATCTAAACATGGAAGATATTTTCGGATCATTTTTTGGCATGGGGGGTATGGGAAGAACCGGAGGCAGGACGCACCGGCAACAGCAAGCGGCTCACTCTCATTATACTATCGATATCGATTTCCTTGATGCGGCCAGAGGCGGCAGCAAGCGCGTCACCATGCCGGACGGCCGCACGCTTGATATCACCATACCGGAAGGCATCGAGGAAGGCCAGCAGCTCCGCCTCAAGGGCCAGGGAGCAAGAGCGGGCGGCGATGCCTATGTCCAGGTGCATATTCACCCGCATAAGTTCTTTACCCGCAAAGAAAGGGACATATATGTTGAAGTCCCCATAGGCTTCCATGAGAGCATCCTGGGCAGCAAAGTGCAGGTTCCAACCATACACGGCCCGGTGGGAGTAAAAGTCCCGAAAGGCGGGAGCAGTGGAAACACGCTGCGCATCAAGGGTAAGGGCATCAAAGGCGGAGACCAGTACGTAACACTTAAGATAGCCATGCCGCCTAAAATAGACGCCGGGCTGGAGGACGCGATCAAAACCTGGTCGGCGCACCACTCCTATAACCCGCGCAGCCATATGGAGAAGGCATGATGCTTACTATTAATGAGGTCATAGAAAGGCTGAATAATACGATCGACCGCGTGACGCTGGAAAACTATATCGAGCACGCGTGGATAAAACCTGTCACGAAGCATAAGGTCTGGCATTTCGAAGAGATTGACGTCGCCAGGGTGCGGTTGGTGCACAACCTGCGCAGGGACATGATGGTGAGCGAAGAAGCGATGGATATCGTCCTGTCGCTTCTCGATCAGGTATACAGCCACCGCGAGAAAATCCGCAGGCTGAGAAAAGCCATCAATCACCAGCCCCGTAATATCCAGGAAAAAATATTCACTATACTCGGCAAAACGGGGAATGACGAATTCTGACTGAATTTATTAACCTGCTTGACATTTTATGAAGAGAAATCCATCCTGCGCTGGCGATGAAGATTCATCCTTGCTTATAAAAGCGCCGATCCCTTAAAAATTCACTTTTTTCCTTTATTGAACTTGTTATGACTGTTTTAGGCAAGATACCTTTCAGGCTTTTTTGCGCTGCCCTGCTGATGTGCATGTTCAGTTTTATTTCATCCTCCGGCTCAGGAGACGTGATAAACGATACCGGAACCTTGGTCACTTGGTACAAGCCTCCTGTAAAGATAAAATGGCAGATACAATTGCAGGGCAAGTTGTCCCCTGATTATTCAGCCGACTTATACGATTATGATTTATTCGACACGCCGGTCACAACCATCCGGCAGCTTCATGCGCACGGGAAGCATGTAATATGTTATTTCTCGGCAGGATCATCAGAAAACTGGCGGCCGGATTTCGGTAAATTCCTTCCTTCCGATATGGGGAAAAGCATGAGCGGATGGCCGGGCGAGAAATGGCTGGATATACGTTCGCAGAACGTGCGCACCGTCATGCAGGCGCGGATGGACCTGGCGAAACAGAACGGATGTGACGGCGTGGATCCGGATAACGTGGACGGATATTCCAATAAAACCGGACTCCCGCTTACCGCCGCCGATCAGGTTGACTATGACCGCTTTCTCGCGGATGAAGCGCATAAAAGGGGATTGGCTGTGGGCCTCAAAAACAATGTCGATCAGATTAAGAGCCTTGTGAGCCTCTTTGATTTCGCTGTGAACGAGCAATGTTTCCGCTACGATGAGTGCAGCAAGATAACACCGTTTATCACCGCCGGCAAACCGGTTCTTAACATTGAGTACAACAAAAAATATGTCAACAGCACTACGCAACGCGCGACGTTGTGCAAGATGTCCCTCGGCATGAAATTCAGCACTCTTGTCCTGCCACAGGTGCTCAATAACAAATTCTACTACAGCTGCTTATAATCCAGGCCGTGTGTCCGGACAGGACTGGTCAGTCTTGAGTCGATCAGAAAAAACCTGAAAGCGGGACAAGCAGGGAATCCCTTAATTCTGAGGGAAGAATCATAATCGAAATTTTATTTTCGGCCTGTTACCAATGCGTGACATGGCTTGGAATGTACCTTCCATAACTCCTAATTATCTTAAGCGCATTAGGGCATGAATGAAGCCATTACATTTCATAATCCGATTTTCTTACACTTAACCAATTAACACAATGAGGAGATATAGATATGGCAAGAGCATCAACATACAGATCGAATTACAACGATTATGACACTGATTATGGCGATAATTACCGTTCAGGTCAGTATGGAGGCGGTTACGGGAGCGATAACAGATCCTACCGTGGCAGCGGATATGGATACGGTGGAGGATCTACCATGAGCAATGACAATTACCGATCACCTTATGGTGTGTCAGGTTACAATCAGGGCTATGGGAGTTCCGGCGGTTATGGCGGAGGTTCCTATCAGGGTGGCTATGGCCGCCCCGGCGGTGGATATTACGGCAGTTCTGGCGGATACAGAGGAAACCCCGGCTATGGCCGCTCCGGCGGAGGGTACGGCGGCAGCGGTTCAAGCCGCGGCTATGGCGGTTACGGCGGAGGTTCCTATCAGGGTGGCTATGGCCGTTCCGGCAGTGGATATTACGGCAGTTCTGGCGGATACAGAGGAGGTTCTTATCAGGGTGGAGGCTCCTACCAGGGCTATGGCAGCAATCAGAATTACAATGATTACCGCTCTTCAGGATCGAATCGTGGAGACAACCCTGGCTATGGTGATTCCAGCCGCGACTACAATGAAGATTACGGATGGTAACCACCGATTAACCCCAAGCTCCAGGGAGATTTCTCCCTGGAGTGCCCTCTTCAGGATGAAATGCGCCTTTATGCACGCCAAATATGGTCAGGCACACTAGCCATTATAAATCGGTGTAGTGTTTTCCCGCGCAGTCCGGCTGAAGCGCGGTAGGAAATGTGTAACGTGTTGCGCGGGACGCTACGCCAGGGTGTTAGATTTAACCGCGATTCCGTTCACATCCGTTCAAACTCATTATTTTTTACCGGATTTCATGCGGAATTATTCCAGCAACCATTTACGGAAGGAGACATAAAATGAAGAAAATTACGACATTGGAAGAAGCATTCTTTCACCAGCTTGCAAGTATCCATAACGGCGAGAAGCAGTTAGCAAAAGCATTGCCGAAAATGGCTAAAATAGCATCCAATCCCCAGCTTGCGGACGAGCTTAAAACCCACGCGGAGGAAACGGAAGGCCAGGTCGATCGCATTGAACGCATCGCTGAGAACCTCAAGGTAAAGCTTGAGAAACTTACCTGCGAGGCCATGGAGGGACTTATTGAAGAAGGCAATAAGGTGGCGACGCAGATCGAGGAAGGCCCCGTCCGCGATGTCACGCTGATCGTAAGCGGCCAGCAGGTGGAACATTTTGAGATAGCCACCTATGGCTGCCTGGTGGAGATGGCCAAGAAACTCGGATTCCGGGATGCCGTAAAGCTTCTGCAGGAAACCCTTGCCGAAGAAAAAACCGCCGATCAGAAGCTCAACCGCATCGCCATAACGGATGTAAATGAGGAGGCGCTGCGTGTCGCTGCATAAGGCATTTGCGCACTATGGGATTATATACCTGCGGCACGACGGGATATTCGCGCAGCAGGTATATGACGACCATCGCAACAAGCATTTATTCCTGTTCGGGAAAAACAGGTATAGCCCAGCGGGGAAGGAAGAAATAACGATTTATGAATACCTGGAAGAGAGATGAAAATTAATCTCCTCAGGTTGCATTCCCCGGAGCTTGCCAACCGGCAGATAAGGAAACATCATGCCAGCCGATAATTCCTATTTTAACCATTATTACCTCTGGATGTTCAACATTAATCCCTTCCTTCTGATGTTCATGGGCATCTTGGGAGGTTTTGTCGTATTCATCCCCGTATTCATCGCCTATTATCGCAGGAATCCTAACTTCATAGAAATTCTCATTCTCACCATCCTGTTTGGCTGGACAGGCATAGGATGGCTTATCCTGATGGTCTGGTCGCTCAGCAAAGGGGAGCAGAAAAGAGTAAGCTGAAAAGCCGCTTGCTATTACTGTTATCCCACTTATAAGGTCTTGTCATGAGTAGCAATCCCTTTCTCCCTGATCTTGTAGCAAGCTATGTAACCTCCACTGTCACCCGCGAATCGGAAGTGCAGCAGCACCTGCGCGAAGAGACAATGCACATGCCGCAGCATATGATGCAGGTGTCGCCCGACGAGGCGGCATTTCTTTCAATGCTGGTGCGCATCACGAACGCGCGCCACGTGATAGAAATAGGCACGTTCACCGGCTACAGCGCGCTCGCGATGGCGCTTGCCCTGCCGGAAAAAGGCCGTCTTCTGTGCTGCGACATCAGCAGGGAGTGGACGGACATTGCAAAGCGCTACTGGCACGAGGCGGGGGTGCTGAACAAGATAGAATTGCGGCTGGCTCCCGCGCAGGAAACGCTTGATACACTGCTCAGGGAAGGCAAGGAAGGCAGCTTCGATCTCGCTTTCATCGACGCGGATAAACCTGGCTATGACGGCTATTACGAAGCCTGCCTGAAGCTGGTGCGCCGCGACGGAGTGATTGCTTTCGACAACATGCTGTGGGGCGGCGCTGTCGCGGACGTGGCGGAAAACGACGCCAGCACCCGCGCTCTGCGCGCCCTCAATCTCAAACTGCGCGATGATCCGCGTATCGATACCTGCCTGCTCACGGTAGCCGACGGCGTCGTGCTAGCCTATAAGCGGTAAACTGTATTACGCCGCCCCCGCCCCTTTTGCGAGATAGACCTCCAGCTGATCCAGAGTGCCGCCCCATCCCTGTTCCATGCCTGCGATGGAGCCTGCAAACGTCTTGATTTCTTCAGGCGCTGCATTGAGTGGTGCCCAGTGGATAGTGACTTTCGTCCTATTGCCTGTCTCCTCGAAAGTGACCGTGGAGAGCAGTTGCAGCGGCCAGCTCGGACTGAAGGGATGGCGCGTGACGCCGCCTTCTGCATCTGAAAACATATTGATGAAAACCATTTTTTGCGGCGCAATAATTTCCTGGTACAGGAACTTGCCCCACATCATCGATCCGTCCGGCGCGCGCATGGAATAATGATAGGTACCGCCCAGGCGGAAATTCATGCTGTATTTCCCGATGGAAAAACCTTTCGGTCCCCACCATTCAGCCATCTGTTCAGGTATGGTCCATACTTTCCAGACCAGTTCGCGCGGCGCATTGAACGTGCGGCTGATAACGAATTCAGGATTATTGCTGTTCATAGGTTTTTGTCTTATGCTATGTTAATAACACTTAATAATATAATTCTATCAAACATGAAAAGCAAATTATGGTAATGATCGACATAAAATACCAGGGCGAACTGCATTGCAGAGCGGTTCATCAACCTTCGGGCACAGCGCTCGGCACCGATGCGCCAAAGGACAATATGGGCAAGGGAGAGAGCTTCTCCCCCACCGATCTGGTGGCGGCCGCGCTCGGCACCTGCATGCTGACAGTCATGGGCATTGCCGCGAGAACGCTCGGCATCGATTTAAAAGGCGCAACGGCGCAGGTGAAAAAAGAGATGATAGCCAGGCCGGAGCGCAGGATCGGCAGGCTCACGGTGCATATCCATGTGCCGGGAAAACTAGGCGACGAACAGAAACAAAAGCTGCAGCAGGCCGCCATGACCTGCCCGGTGCATAAAAGTCTGCACCCTGAGCTGGAGATGCCGATTGAATTTACGTGGGACTAGAAGTCGAGAAATTTAGTGCGCAAACGCGACATACCCGATAATGATGCCCGTGACCAGTCCGAGTATCGGCATGACGATAATGCCTATAAGGCAGAGACAGTCTTTCATGGTAACGCTCCCGATGTAAAGGTTCAAGGAAACCACCGGAAAATCCGGTGGTATCGGGTCGTTCAAAAAGCTGCGATGAAACAGCCACGGCGTTTTCGACCGAAGCCTGTTGTATATGCGCCGTCGACCCGACAAAATCGGGGACGGTATCATTTTACGGTTGATGCCATTTACCGTTCATCGCGGGCTTTTGAAGACCCAAGGTTAATCTCTTAACCTCACGGGAAGCATACACGGGAAAAACGACAGGTCAATAAAGGTCGAATTATGGATTCCCTGCGAAGATCTTTTTGAGACCTGCAGTGGAGTAGCACATGAGCAGCGGAAGCGCAAAATCAAGCAAATTGACCAATATGGCGAATTAATGCGCAGCTTCGTGCTGAAGCAGCCATTCTTTGGCCTTAAGCCCGCCGCCGTACCCGGTGAGGCTGCCATCGGCGCCAACCACGCGGTGACACGGGACAATGATGCTGATCGGGTTTTTGTTGTTCGCCATCCCCACCGCGCGCGACGCTTTGGGATTCCTGACGGTCTTCGCCACTTCCCCGTAACTTTTCGTCTTGCCATAGCCTATGCCGCAAAGCGCTTTCCAGACCCGCTGCTGGAATTCTGTGCCAGCAGGCGCGAGCGGCAGGTCGAAATCCCTGCGCTTGCCTTCGAAATATTCCCCGAGCTGCTTGACGGCCTGCGTGAAAGGCTTCGGATCATGCACGCCTTTCTTGAACTTCGCATAATGCTTATAGCCTTCCGTATAAAGGCCGGTGATGGCTTTACCGTCCGACGTGAGCACAATTTCACCAACCGGGGTTTCCATCGTGGTGTAAAAATAGGTTTCAGTCATAAAATAAACTCCCGAAATCTGCTAGGCATATCGAAAAGATCAAGGTAATATTACGATAGATAAATCGTAAATCACTTCGTATTGATGTACATAAGACTTTATCATCCAGACGATTTGAATGCAACTATTGTCCTTTTCCTGAGATCGATCCGGGAAATTGCCGCCAGAAATTACAGTAATGCCCAGACAAACGCCTGGGCGCAGGTGGATCGCAAACAATGGGCGCTCAGGAGGGTAAACAGTCCGACATGGGTTGCGGTTATTGACGAAACCATCGCAGGCTTCGCCGATCTTGAACCGGACGGACATATTGATATGATGTATGTGCACCCAGATTATCAGCATAGGGGCGTGGCGCGTGCATTGCTACGGCAAATCGAGGAAGCTGCTCACAATCAGGGAATTCTGAGAATATTCACTGAGGCAAGCATTACTGCGCGCCCATTCTTTGAGAAACACGGATTCCGTATCATAACCCAGCAAGTGGTAGAAGTGCGCGGACAAGAATTGATGAATTACCCGATGGATAAATCTTTGAAGATTTAAAGGAGTGACTTATGCCCTATGCGATTCGCGTCCATGAAACCGGGGGCCCGGAAAAACTCCGCTGGGAAGAAGTGGAGACCGGCGCCCCGGGGCCGCATGAAGTGCTGATGCGCAATACGGCGGTGGGGCTTAATTTCATTGATATCTATCACAGAAGCGGCCTTTATCCTATATCCACCCCCTTTACGCCGGGCTCGGAAGGCGCAGGCATTATCGAAGCCGTAGGCGCAAAAGTGAACGATTTCAAGGCGGGGGATCGCGTCGCCTATGTCGATCCCATCGGCGCCTATGCCGAAATGGCAATCCGGCCTGCGGAAAGGCTGGTGAAGATACCGCGCGGCATTGATGATAAAACCGCCGCCGCCGTTTTGCTCAAGGGCATGACCGCTGAATACCTCATAAGGCGCACATACAAGGTGAAGAAAGGCGACACCATCCTCGTGCACGCGGCTGCTGGCGGCGTAGGCCAGATACTATGCCAGTGGGCGAAATACTTGGGCGCAATTGTCATCGGCACCGTCGGCGGCGCAGAAAAAGTGAAGGCCGCAAAAAAGGCGGGCTGCAGGCACGTCATCGTCACTTCGCAGGAAACATTTCCGGAAAAAGTAAAACACATCACCAAAGGCAAAGGCGTGCCGGTGGTGTATGATGGCATAGGCAAGGACACGTTTGAGCGGTCCCTGGACTGCCTCGCGCCGCTTGGACTTATGGTGAGTTACGGCAACGCGTCCGGTGCCGTTCCGCCGATATCTATAGGAATCCTGGCGCAGAAAGGCTCGCTCTATCTCACCCGCCCCACCCTTTATACTTATATAAGGAAACGCGAGGATTTGCAGAAAAGCGCAAAGGCATTATTTTCCCTGGTCGCCAAAGGTGTCGTGAAGGTTTCCATAAATCAGACCTATCCGCTTAAGGATGCCGCGCAGGCGCACCGCGCTCTCGAAGCGCGCAGGACTACGGGCTCTACGGTGTTAATAGTGGAAGGATAATGAAAACGATTCTGGCAATTCTGAACCGGGACATAACCAGCAACTTAACCCAGGCTCTCCGCGCTGTAACGCGCAATAAGCCCAGTGCGCAATGCATGGCGGTAGACGCGCACGAATGACCAGCACGCGGCCAGTATATAAATCACCGCGATGCCGCCGCCAATGAGCAGATCGTTCGCCGGGACACTGCCGCCCCGGGTAATGGCGCGCAGGTTTTCAAACACATAGGCAGGCGGAAGCAGATATGAGATAACCTGCATCCAGTGCGGCAGGGTCGCAAGCGGGTAGAATACGCAGGCAAAGGGTGAGATAAGCGCCGGTATCGGCCAGATGAACCATTCCGCCGCAGGCCCGAGCCGCATCACGATCGCGGAGCCGAAAATACCCAGCGCAATCCCGAACAGGAACAGCACGAAAAGAAAAGGCACGATTATGAGGCCGTAGGCAAAGAACGGCAGGCCGAAAGCCATGTTCGCTACTATAATCATGACGGCAAGCACTACCATGCTGGTGATAATGCTGGAAAGCACAAGGCTCGCAAGATATTCCGGCAGGGTGATCGGGGTTGCGAAGATATTGAGAAAATTGCGCGCCCAGACATCCTCGAAAAACGCCATCGTTACGCCCTGCATTACCCGGATGAGGAAGTCCCAGAGCAGCACCGCGCCCAGAAGCACCGACACGAAGCTGAAGCCGGGGGCGGCGATGTTACCCAGATATTTCGTCAGAAAGCCCCAGAGCACGATATCGATAGTGAACCAGACGAAAAGCGGCACGATGCGCGACACGCTTTCGCGCAACAGGTAAAACTGGCGCAATACCACGGCATATATGCGGTTCATGTTCATGCGGCATCCTCCTGCCCGAACGCAAGCGGCTCGCGCGCGACGGCGATAAACAATTCTTCAAGTGTTTTCCGCCCGTGCTCACCCGGCAGCGTTTTCGGATTGCCCTCAAGCAGTATCCTGCCTTTGGAAAGAAAAAGCACGCGGTCGCACACTGCCTCGACTTCATACATATTGTGCGATGTCCACAATACGCCGCAATGCGTTTCCCTGACCAGCTCCTGAATTTTCACCCGGATGTCGTGCGCGCGGGAGGGATCAAGAGAGCCGGTCGGCTCGTCAAGCAGCAACAGGCACGGGCGGTTAAGCATCGCTTTCGCGAGACAGACGCGCATCTGCTCACCCGATGACAGCACGCCACATTTGATATTGCGGAACTTTTCCAGATCGAACTGCTTAAGCAACAGATCTATACGCTCCGTCAGTTCCCGCACGCTGTAAAGAAGGCCGAAGACGCGCAGATTCTGCGCTACGGTCAGGTTACCGGGCAGCGGCGCATAGACGGCGGCGAAATTCGTGCGCAACAACGCTTCCGTGCGATGCTTCGCAATATCCTTATCTTCGATACGGATCGTCCCCGAACTGGGACTTAAAACGCTGAGCAGCATGTTGATGGTCGTGGTCTTGCCTGCGCCGTTGGGCCCAAGCAGCCCCACAATTTCGCCACGGCGGACGCTGAATGAGATTCCGTCAACCGCAATAGTGCTGCCGTACCGCTTGCATAAGTTCTCAACGGAAAGCACTATGGATGGCGATGGATTCATTTTCCCACGCTAGTCATTATATTTCACACTGCATCCATAGGGCGTCGTAAAAGCAGGATCAGGCTTCTTCCCTGCAAGCACCGCATCAATGGCATTGGCGGCGTAAGGAACCGCCTCGGCGAGCGACTGCGGATCGGTGGAGGGTATGCTGTCAATCGCTCCGTTATATTGCACCACTCCATTGGCATCTATGACAAATAGATGCGGCGTGGTTTTTGCGCCGTAGAGCCTGCCGATTTTGCCGTCGCTGTCCATCAGTACATGGGTTGCGTTGTTGTTATTTTTCTTATCCTCCACCATGAATTCCACCAGCGTGAAATAGCCTTGCCTGCCGGGGGCGGAAGACATGACGCTGAGCCATACGACGCCCTTGCCAGTATATTTTTTCTGAAGCAATGGAAGATTGCCGCTCGCATAGTGCATATGATCAAACGGGCAGCCGTAATTCGCCCAGTCCAGCACCACGGTCTTGCCCCTGAATGATGACAGCGTGACCTGCGCGCCATCCACGGCTTTTGCGGTAAAATCCGGCGCCTTGTCGCCCGGAGCCAATTCTGCGGCGCAGGCAATCTCACCTGCCACATTGGCAAGCAGCGCTACAAAGATAATCAATCTAGCCGTCTTTTTAAACATAACAGACCTGTTCTTATGCTTTGGTCTCTATACCCATAATCGTCATTGCAAGCGTCAGCGAAGCAATCCAGACCCTATAATGCCAAAGCATATAATCATCTATTTCCGCGACATGAGGTAATTGCGGCATGCATCCAGCTGTTCCTTGAAGCCATCCAGCTTCACGATGTTCTGCGCGCGCTGCGGCGCGCCGCCCGGCCAGCGGCTGTTTTCCGCCCATTCAAGATAAGCCTTGCCGCCTTTGGAAAGAGCGTCTGCCAATGCGCGCGCGGTCTGCTCATGGAAATACGTATCATACGCATAGAACGTGTTGCCGCCTGCATTCACAGTCAGCCAGAATCCCGGCTGCATGGGCCGGTTGCTCTTTGCGGCTGTTTCGATATTCCCGCCCTCACGGGCAAGAATGATCTCGATGCCGCCGGACCCGGAAGAAACCACACAGGCCGGATCACCATTCTGCAGGGCATAATGCTCCGTATGCCATGCCTGATAGACGAACGGCGGGTGGAATTCCGTCCTGATTTCCCCGTTTTCCGGAGTGAACGTGCAGGCGGAAACCAAGAGGGCGGACAGCAAGATAAGGCGACGTATGTTCATAAATACTATGCACGATTTCTTTGCGGGATTTGCGCTTTATAGTACCCCTCGATTGCAGCGGGAGTCAAATATGAACCAGCGCCTGATATTAATTACTATCATGATTTTTATTTCCTTCCCCGCTTATGCCACCCTGGTATCCATCAGCGGATAATCCAGATATCCTTCCCTGCCGTGAGTGTAGAATGTCGCCGGATCGGCGGTATTGAGCGGCGTGCCGGTGTCGAACCGCCGGACAAGATCGGGGTTGGCGATAAACGGCCTGCCATAGGCGATGGCGTCGGCATCACCGTTTTCTACGGCCTGCTCGCCCATAGCCTTGTCATATCCGGCATTGGCCACGAAAACGCCTTTGAATGCCTCGCGCATCGCAGGCGATATCCTGTCTCCGCCGGAAGCAAGATAATGCCCCGGCAATCCTTCCAGCACATGGAGATAGGCAAGTTTAAAACCGTTCAGCATTTCCGCGACATAGGTAAACAAAGTTGCCGGATCGCTGTCCTTCATGCCCTTGCCGGGATTGGTGGGCGACAGGCGCACGCCGATTTTACTCGCGCCGATCGTGTTGACCACCGCTTGTACCACCTGTTGCAGGAAACGGGCACGGTTCTGTATGGAGCCACCATATTTATCCTCGCGCTTATTGGTGCAGTCCCTCAGAAATTGATCGAGCAGATAGCCGTTGGCCGCATGGATTTCCACCCCGTCAAAACCGGCGCGTATGGCACGCGTTGCCGCCATGATGTAATCCTGTATGATGGCAGCAATCTCGTTGATGTCCAGCACATGCGGAACCACGTAAGTTTTTTTACCATAGGGAGTGATGGTTTCTCCCTCGGCGGCAACCGCGGAAGGCCCGACAGGCAGCCTGCCGTTCTGAAAATCCGGGTGCGACACCCGCCCCATATGCCACAGCTGCAGATATATGCGCCCGCCCGCCTCGTGCACGGCGTTGGTCACCATCCGCCAGCCATGCTCATGCGCATCGGTAAATATGCCCGGCGCGCGCACCCAGCCGTACCCTTGCCGTGAAATAGCCGTAGCTTCCGAAATGATAAGCCCGGCATCCGCACGCAGCCTGTAATATTCGGCCATCATGGCCGTCGGCACGCCGTCCGGCGTTGCGCGCCCGCGCGTAAGCGGCGCCATGACGATACGGTTCGGCCACGTAAGCGATCCGGCTTTGACAGGATCAAACAAGGGTGATTTCATCTTCTTTTCTTGCATTCACTCGATCCTGAAAGCGTCTTTCGCGTTTACTATCTTAAGCGGATTCGTGAGTATGAGCTTGAAGTCCTTGTTATTCTCAAAAGCCTTCATAAGCTTGAGCAGTATCTCCTGGTATATCTTCGCCGCGCGGTCGATAATCACCGGGTAATGCACCGTGCAGATGAGTCCCGGCTCCTTGAGGCTTATCTCATTTCTGGGCGCTGGCACGTCAACCAGCAGGTTGGTCGATCTCTCGAGGGTGATATGCTGGCGCTCGATCAGGTTTTTATATTCCTGGTACACGGAATTGACTGCCGTCATGACGATGGCAGTGGCCGCGGTAAAATCACTGTTGGGATCGAGCTGGAAGGCCAGATCCTTCCAGATGTAATTCGTGCCGACGATCTGCTTGGAGAAAGCGGTTGGATTAAAAAGCACGGAATTGGGAAAGGCGACAATTTTTCCCGAAGGACGAAGGGCGCCCTCTTCTCCGATCAGTTCCATGAGATAGAGGCGCAGCATTCCGACCTGAACGACATCTCCCGTTACCCCGGAAATGGTGACGCGGTCGCCCGCGCGCGCGCCGAACCTCCCGAAAAAGAAGAAGTGCGCGGTAAGCGACACCAGCACCGTCTGCAACGCCACGGCGAGACCCGCCGTCAGGAATCCGGCATAGGTCGCAAGCGATCCGAACTCGGTGAAGAAGTTGAGGAAAATAACGAGCGTCAGCAAGGTCACAAACGCCACCTGTCTCACCACATTGAGCTGGCGTATGCGGCTGTTGTCATTGACGTAGCGGATGATCCCGCGGTGCGCCAGGCTTGAGAAAACAAACGGTATCAGCAGCGACACGCAGAGGATGCTGAGCCTCCAGATGAAATGGCGGAACAGCTTGTTCCATTCTTGATTCAGGATGTCGTTCCATTCTTTCAAGCTGCTGGTGCTGGTATCCAGCAGCGAGGAAATCTGCCCCAGCGGGATAACCGCAGCGGAAAGCTGCTTGTATTTACGCGACCATGCATCCAGATCGCGGCGGTGCTGCGCCAGGCTTTTGGCATCGGTTGCAACCGGCGCATCGGCAAGCGCGTTTCCTTCCTGTATGGCCTCCTGCAATAATCCTCTCATGACGGCTATCAGGTTGCGGGTGCTGGCGCTCAAATCATCCGTCTGCTTGATAAGCGCGTCGATCGCCTGCTTCTTCCGGGTAAGGGCGAGGACGTCGGAGATAACACCGATCACGTTGTCATTCCCCGTCGGCAGCATTGTATTTTCCTTATTGTTGTCCTGCTTGGGAGCGCCCCCTGGCGGCGGCTCGTTCAGATCGCCGAGGATGGAATAGGAGAGCTTGTTGATGGCGCCTATAAGCCCCGTATCGTCATTCTCATTGATGCTGAAAATAGTCATAAAATTATTAAGCAGCTCCAGATGCGCCTTCTCCACCTTCAGCTCCCCGGCGAGCTTCTCGCGCTGCGCCACGTCAGTCGGCGTCGTGGCGTCCAGCTGCGCCTGCAGATCGTCGATACGCTGGGTGGTTTCCTCTATCCTTTTAACCAGCGTATTGTGGCGGCTGTTGTTCTTCGCATTATCCTCGCCCGCCGTTTTGCCTTCCTCCAGCAGGGTTGCTTCCGCATGCGCGAAATCGAACGCGCTTCTAAGCGCCTTCTGGGAATCCTGCCGCAAGGAATCCTTGAGGAGAGCGACGCGCGCATTGTCCGGAGGCAGATCGCTGTCGACGATGGCGCGCCGCCAGTTAATCACTTCCTGGATGTAACTCAGGATATCCTTGTCCTGTATGGTGGGCGGCGGCTTGGTATCTGCGCAGTCGGCACGCGGCGCCAATGTGAAAAATACGAGGGCAATCGCCACGAGAAACAGTCGTCCGATACCTGATTTATTCATCATAGGCCCCTTTTTAATAACAGAATGTGCATTTACGGGAATTAGGCATAAGTTTACGGTATGAAAACCGTATGGCAACATAAATTACGGATAAATGCTACTACGCGGCATCCCACTGCGGCGCGAAATCCGGGTTGACGCTGCGCGTATTGTTGCTCAAAGCTGCAATCATGCGCATGTCGCTCTCGGAGAGCGAGAAATCGAATATCTCAAAATTGGACCTCGCATGTTTCCCGCTTGCGGCTTTCGGGATAACAGCGACTCCTTCCTGCTGGATAAGCCAGCGCAATGCGATCTGCGCCGCCGTTTTACCGTATCTGCGGCCGATCTCCTGCAGCATGGGATGATGAGCGAGTGTGGGGCGCGCCAGCGGGCGATAAGCGGTAACGATGATATTATGCGCACGCGCATAGCCCAGCACCGCATGTTGCGAAAGCAGCGCGTGGTATTCCACCTGGTTGCAGGCGACGGGCGCGCCATGTTTTTCCACCGCCTCGCGCATCAGACTCACCGGGAAATTACTCACGCCGATGGCCCTGGCCTTCCCCTTGCGCATAAGCTCCCGCATGGCCGCAAACGTCTCCGAAAGCGGCACTTCCGGGTTCGGCCAGTGCATCAGCAGGAGATCGACATACTCCGTGCGGAGCCTCTCCAGCGATTCTTCCATTGAAGAGGCGACGCGATCAGAAGTAAAGTTGGTCGTCCACAATTTCGTGGTGATAAATAATGCCTTGCGATCTATTCCCGACTCGCTTGCCGCCTGCCCTACCTCGGCTTCGTTCCCGTAAACCTGCGCCGTGTCTATGTGGTGGTAGCCCATGTCAAGCGCCATCTTCACCGCGTCCACGCAAGCCCCGCCATCCAGCCGCCACGTGCCAAAACCCAGGGCGGGAAACGGCGCCCCTTGCATGTCGAGATATTTCATAGTAAATCACCTCTTATGAGAAGTATTCTGTCAATAATGGATGGAGAATACAATGATCAAAATGATCCTGCTGGCTTTGTTAAGCTCAGCCATGATAACGGGCAACGCGATGGCCGCAGTAAAAGGCCAGACTGTCAATTACACATCAGGCGACGGAGCAACTTTAGAGGGATATGTCGCCTATGACGACAGGATAAGAATGCCGCGCCCGGGAATCGTCATCGTGCACGACTGGATGGGCATCAGCCAGTTCACCCGGGACAAGGCCGACGAGCTGGCGAAAGAAGGATATGTCGCTTTTGCCGCTGATATATATGGCGAAGGCGTGCGCCCCGCCGACACGGATGAAGCGGCGAAGCTCTCCGGAAAATATAAAGGCGATCGCAAGCTGCTGCGCGCGCGCGTACGTGCTGCGTATGACAAACTCTCCATGATGAAAGAGGTAAACCCGGCGAAAATGCTGGTAATGGGATACTGCTTCGGCGGCACCGCCGCGCTCGAGTTCGCACGAAGCGGCGCGCCGCTTTCCGGCACGGCAAGCTTCCACGGCGGGCTGGCAACGCCGATGCCGGAGGACGCGAAGAATATCAAGGGCCCCGTGCTCGTCATGCACGGCGCGGATGATCCTTTCGTGCCGCCTGCGGAAGTGGCGGCGTTTAAAAAAGAGATGAGCGGCGCCAAAGTGGATTTGAAATTTGTCTCTTATCCCGGCGCGGTGCATGCCTTCACCAACCCCGCGTCCGGTAACGACAATAGCAAGGGCATGGCCTATAATGCAGAGGCCGATAAAAAATCATGGGCGGAGTTTGAAAAATTCCTGAAGCGGGTATTTAAATAAGTTTTCTGTGACTTTATGACTCCTGAACAATTCGACAGGTTATGGCAAGATCCGGCGCATTGGAACGCATGGGGTTATAACTGCGCGAAAGATCCGCGAATCATCGTGCCAAAACCTAATCCATCGTTCGGCTGGACAGTGAACTTCGCCCATGCGAAAGCGCGCTGGCTGGTGGTTTTCACGGTCATATGCCTGTTCGGGCCGGCAGGCGCGATTCTACTTGCCGAAGGCGCCAGCCTCACGCCGTGGCATGTCGCGGCGACACTGCTGGTATCGGTCAACCTGATGGTGGCAGTATGGTTCTATTTTCTAAGAAATCCAGTGAATTAACTATTTTGTTCTTGTTGCTCGATCTATTAGTCCATTGCAACCATTTGGCATTTCAGGCATAATGCGGAAGTATTATTTGGCGCTTGGAATATGGACAACAGGATACTGCTCATCCGCACGGGCGGCACGATAGATTCGGAACCTTACGCAGATCCGAAGAATCCTCCTAAGTTTGTGGATACGCTAAAGGGTGATAAAAGCCTTATCATGCCTGCAGTGGCATCCATGCCTAACCATAAGAACGTGGACGGCTTTACCTGGGGCAGGTGGGAAGAAGATCGCTTTGTCAAAGACAGCCAGCTCTTTACCCCGGATGACATACAAGCGCTCGCGAAACTCATAAAAGAGGATGATCACAGGTTTTTTGTTATCACCCACGGCACCGATGCCATGGTAAAGAACTCCACCGCATTACAGGCAGAGCTGGGAGACGGTGATAAAGTGGTAGTATTTGCAGGCGCGATGGTACCGCTTTCCATGCACAGGAAACATGAAAGCGACGGCGTGGAAACGCTACGCTACACGCTCGCCAATATCGCCACACAACCTGCGGGCGTATATATTGCGGCGCGTGACACCGGAACAAAACGTATGGGCTTTTTTGATCCGCAGAAAGTGGAAAAAGACCGTAAGGCCAGTCTTGAAAACTCACGCTTCATCGTGGGACCGAGCGGACGGTAAGCAATTGACGTAATTAACCTCAGTTCTGGACAATTGAATGAATAGGTATTTGCTTTTACTATTTATTTTAGCGCAAGCTGGCATCCGGCAAGAGCGCCGTCTGGCGCGGTATATTAGACTTCTCTCGCGACTGTACGGGCAAGCGGTTGTAAAAGATTCCCCCTCTCCCCCTAAAGGGGGGCGAGGAAAAACAAAAAGATACGCTATCAGTCGCGAAAGAGGTCAAATTATTGCCCTTAACCCGGCAATAACACAGCCCCTGCAGTCACTTGATGTTAATGCGCATTAACTTTTATCCTGTTTCCTCTGGAAATTGTAATTAAATATCTGTATATTGTCCTGACTTAATCGTTCTGGCAGCGCATATAGAAGATGGGGCTTTCTTTCGTGTCAAAATAATTGTTTCCTTACGCAATGCAAATTAAGTTCCGCCGTCCGGCAGGATTAATTCCGGGCATCGCATAACGCCCGGGAACAATTATGCTGCAAAGATTCACCTTATTTTAACCCTATAAGATTATATTGACAGAATTATGCATTATCTGGTCACAGGCGGTTGCGGCTTTATCGGCTCGCATTTAGTGGAATTACTTTTGAAGAACGGTCACGGCGTGACCGTCATCGATAATCTTTCAACCGGGAAACGCGAAAACATCCCCTCGCATGTAAAGCTTATAGTGGAAGACATCACCACACCCGGCATCTTTGACACCATAATAGGGTCCGTTGACGGCTGCTTCCACCTCGCCGCCATCGTCTCGGTGCAGCAGTCGGCGGAAAACTGGCTCAGGACCCACCAGGTCAATCAGAGCGGCGCGGTAGCGCTGTTTGACGCGCTCGTGAAGAAAAAGCGCCCCCTGCCAGTCGTATTCGCGTCCTCGGCGGCCGCCTATGGCGACTGCCCCGACATCCCGCTTAAGGAAACCGTTCCCTGCTCGCCGCTTTCCGCTTACGGAGTGGACAAGCTTGTCTGCGAGATGCAGGCGCGCATCGCCCACACCATACACGGCATACCGGCCGCGGGCCTGCGCTTTTTCAACGTATACGGCCCGAGGCAGGATCCCGCGAACCCTTATTCCGGTGTGATTTCGATTTTCGCCAACCGCATGAGGCGGCACATGCCGGTCACCATATATGGCGACGGCCTGCAGACACGCGACTTCATCTATGTCGGCGACATCGCCCGCGGCCTTCTCATGGCCATACGCGCGCTTGAGGAAAAGAAAACCAGCTACGGCGTATACAACCTCTGCACCGGCATACAGACCTCGATCAACGAGCTGGCTCATATCATCCGCACAGTGACCCGATCAGAATCCGCAATATCCTACAGTGAAAGACGCGCGGGAGACATACGTTTCTCCGCTGGCAACCCGGAATTAAGCCGGAGAGAGATAGGATTCACCGCAAGCACTCTTTTGCAAAACGGCCTGGAATGGACATTAAAGGCATTATGAAAAAGATATTTTTCACCGCCGCCCTATTTCTCCTATTCCAGCCCTATAACAGTTTTGCCGTAGAAAAGCCGGTAGCCCGCATTCTTGCCGCCCTCTATGACAGCCATGTCGAGCCAACCCCAAGAGCGTCTAATATTCATAATTTTCTGGAAATGCCCGCCAATCACCTGGGATATGACATCAATTACTACGATATTCATTCACCGCTTCCCGCATTGGGAGATGATGTGGCAGGAGTCGTGATATGGTTTAATCCGGGAACTAAAGTCCCCGACATCCATGCCTACCTGAACTGGCTCAAAAACATCACCCGCCAGGGAAAGAAGCTGATAATCATGGGGGATCCCGGTATTCAGAAGGCGTATCTTAAAGACCACAACATCATACAGGCATGGAATGCAATCCTGGGATATATAGGGGTGCAGGACGACGCGGGCTGGAACCAGTTTACCTATAATGCGGAAATTACTTATATAGATAAAAGCATGGTAGGCTTTGAGCGGAAACTCAAACCGCCCTTTCCTGAAATTCCCGGATTTCACATCCTGCCGGGAAGCAAAAGTGTAAGCCATCTGCGGATGCATATCAGCGATTCAACTGATAACAATGCGAATTTTGATATGGTGATAACCAGCCCTAACGGCGGATTTGCCGCGCAAGGATATATCTTCCTCGAAGAAATAGCCTTAAAAAAGAAGATAAAGGAACATTCAGCCGGCAAGGAAACAAAAATAGTAGAGGATGATGAATTCGAGTGGATTATTAATCCCTTCCTGTTCCTGAGCAGGTCGCTCAATATCAAAACCGTCCCCATCCCTGACACCACCACCCTGGACGGGCGACGGATATTTTACGCGCATATAGATGGCGACGGCTGGAACAACATATCGGAAATAGAACGATATAATAAGACAAGCACCCTGTCGGCGGACGTGATTTACAGGGAAATACTGAAGAATTACCCGGATTTCGCCTTCAGCGTCGGACTAATTAGCGAAGACGTCGATCCGGATTGCTTCGCCGTGCCGGACAGCGAAATCGTCGCCCGCAGGATTTTTGCGCTGCCCAATGTGGAGCCGAGTAGCCATACCTACAGCCACCCTTTGTACTGGCATTTCTTTGAAGACTATACGCCGGAAAAAGAAAAACCTTACCTTAAATACTATCCGCTCAAGCCAGCAGAAAGATTTTCGGCTGTCAGCCTGTTAAAAAACAAGGTGCTTTATAATAACGACAGGTGGCCGGAAATCCATGTAGACTCCTCGCTGGGCAATGCGCATGAAGCCAGCAAGAACGAAAAGGAAACGGATCAGCTTTTACCTTATAAAAAGATAAAATCAGAAGACGAAATATTAAAAGAGTACGGCTACATGCCGCGCAGCTACGCCTGCACGCCGTTCGATCTGAAACAGGAAATCTATACCTCGGTTGCAACCGTAAAAAGATTGTCACCGCCTGACAAGAAGATTATCCTGTTGCAATGGCCGGGCGATACCAGCCCCTTTGAAGCCGCGATAGCGATGACACGTAAGGCGGGCCTGCTTAATATTAACGGGGGAGATTCACGCTTCGACGGCGAATATCCGTCTTATTCCTTCGTGGCGCCGATCGGCATAAAAATCGGCAAGGAACGCCAGATATTCTCCTCCAACAGTAATGAAGAAACCTATACTGACGAATGGACTGACCGATTCTATGGTTATAAATATCTCCAGGCCACGGTTGAAAATACCAATAAGCCGATCCGCGTCAGCCCGTTCAATCTTTATTTCCACATGTTTTCCGGACAAAAGGAAGCAGGGGTTAGCGCTATCAAAGACAATCTGGATTATGCGCGCACGCAGGATCTCATCCCGATCACCGCAAGCGATTACGCTGCTATAGCTAACGGGTTCTACACTACGGAGATCATTCCGGAGGGTGAACATGCCTGGCACATTAAGAATCGCGGCAACCTGGAGACCTTACGCTTTGACGATGCCACCGATCTGAGCATTGATTTCAATGCTTCGCGCGGCGTCATGGGACAGCATGTTTTCAACGATAGCCTTTACGTGGCGCTGGACCCAGCCGCCGAGGACATATACATGGTTGTGCATAAAGGCCGGAACGCAAGCGGAAAAATGTATCTCGTCCAGAGCAACTGGAAAATAAAGAACCTTCATCGCAATGGCGGCGATGTAGAATTCGATGCCGACGGATATGGAAAGGGCAACATGGTATGGAAAGGCGACGCCGGAGCGGAATACCGGGTAACGAGCCGTGACAGGAAAGGTAAGTCTTTGCAGACACGTGTGCATGCGGGAAACAACGGACTTATCAGCTTCTCCCTGAAGAATAAAGCGACCGAAGAACCACTGGAAATCACTATCCGCCGTATATAAAGCCATTACTGTTGCAAGTTTTCGATCTTATAAACACCCCCACTGCAAGGCTGGATGCCGCAACAAGTGCGGCATGGCAATTTCTTGCGCGGCAAGCTGAGGGGGCAACCCGGAGAGAATCAAATAAATATCTGCGTGTACGAGCAGTCTATCGCGTTATCTTACTGATATATATTGATATACAATCCATAAACTGGTATAACCATATTTCATGCAACAACCTAATTTACATAATCATAGGTTGTTTTGTTAAAGAAGATTTACTTTTCTGGTTGAATAAAAATATTTTTCCGCTATTTTCCGCTTCGCCGTTTTAGACTTATTAATAATAATTAACTAAGTTATTATGCTGCCAAGAAAACAATATCTTATCATAGCGGCTCCGGTGCTGATTGCCATAGTTGTAAGTTTTTTCCTTATACCTAGCTCACAGGAACTGGCGTTGATGCAGCTGAAAGACAAGCATTTTGAAGATGCCAGAGCGGCGTATGAAAAAGAGTTGGCGGCTGGCACGCTTAATATGGAAGTGGCTAATAACTTAAGCGATCTGTACCTGCAGAAAGGCAATATAAATAAAGCGATTGAGACCATGGAAAAATTCGTGGCGGCTCACCCCGGCAACCTGGAGGCAAGAATCAAGCTCGGCACGCTTTACCAGTACGACCAGCGTACGGACCAGTACATGAACAATCTGGAAGCAATCAACAAGATAAGGCCCAATACAAACGATCTGAGCAATTTATCCTATTTATATAATTTCAAAGGCGATTACGACAAGCAAGCACAGGTCTTAAGGGAGCTGATTGCTGCGGAAAAAGGAAAAAATCCGAAACATTTCAGTGATCTGGCTAATATCCAGGCTTCGCGGCATGACTATGCAGGGGCCATCGATACGCTCAGCCAGTTGCGGAAATCCGATCCGGAACACTTCACGTTCGCCAATGAAGTGCTGTTGGTTTCCCTGTTGTTTGATAACAGGCAGCCGGAAGATGCTAAGAAAACCTTGGAAAGCTGGCTTGATAAAAGCAATAATATCGAAGAAGCTGCCGAACTCATCAACATAGCGCATTTTAAAGGCAGCGCCGCTATGGCGGAAAACCTCATGAGCCGCTACAGTGAGGACAAAATTGACGCCAATCCCAAATTGCTGGAAGCCTACATCTATCTGAAATTATCGGAAAACGCCGATGATGCAATATTCAGGCGGCTGGAAAAGCTTCATAAAGACAAGAAATTGCCGCCAGCGCTTGCGGGAAATTTGTTGCTGCTTGCCGTCGAACGCGGTGAAACCGAGCTTTCGCAGGATCTGATGAAGGACGTACCGCTTAACACCATGCCGGAACAGGACGTATTGAAACTCATTGAAATGTCCATCACCGAGGATGACAGCGATCTGCTTAACCGTATCAACCAGAGCTTCAGCGATGAGGAATCGCGCAAGCTGTATCCGGTTATCTCCGCGGCGCTTGCGGTCGCCAGCCAGCATCAGGATGCGCCGGAACTGCTGTCGCGCCTTGACACGCTGGGTTTCACCCACGAGCAGACTCTGGAGATCGCGGATATATGCGCCCACTTCAACCGCAGCCTGTGCGCAACGCACCTGCTTGCCAATCTGCCGGATCAGAGCCAACTTTCTGATTCTGAAATCGCCACCATCGGGGACATATACCTGCAGCTGCATGAAGCGGACAACGGTTATAATTATATTGCCGGTGCCGGAAAAAACCGTGATAAATCCCCGGCCATTGGACATGTTTATATATTATTGCAGGCTGCCCGGGGTAAGGACAGCGAAGTAAAATCATGGCTCGACACGCATCCGGAAATGGTCAATGAGCATTTGCTGACCGATCTGTTCTATGCCGCCTATGATAACAGCAGGTTCAACACCGCCGTGCATATGGCGCAAATTTTCCGCGGCAAGTATGAAAGCGAGCTGGGACGCAGCCTGCTTGCGGCTGCGTATGTGGCGGCAAAGCAATATGAGCAGGCGGTAAAAACCCTGCGCGGCATCAGCGGCGGCAACATGCTGCCGGAAGACGAGGACACTTACCTGACTGCCCTGGTGAAACTCGCGCCCTGGCGCAAAGAATACCGCAAGGAACTGGTCACATTCGCAAATACGCAGCTTAATTCCGGCACTCTGTCGGAAAAGCAGAAGATTGCTGTCCTGCACGCGCTTATCGACGTGAATGAAACCGGTCTGGCCTTGCCGCATTTCAAGGCGCAGGCGCTTGCGGCAGGAGGAGAATGGACCATGCTCTATGCGCAGCTTCTGGATAAAAAAGGCCGCTATGACGAAGCCCGCCCCTACTGGGTGAAGGCCTTGAACGATCCGAAAACCGCCACTGCGGACAAGGAAGATATTGCCTACGTGCTTATCGATCACGGGTTCAAGTCGGACGCGGAGCCGGTATTCATGCAGCTTGCGGAACATGCAGGCGCCAAAAGCACGCCTGTAAGCGAATTGATGTATATCTGGGGGCCCAAGCCTGCGGCCACGCGCGTGGAATGGCTTGAAAGGCGTTATAATGCAGAATTCAATCCTGCAGAAAAAAGGCTCTGGGCAGCGCTTATCGGCAATGCCGGTTCCACCGCATATCTGGAAGGTTTTGTAACCCGCCATCCGGAAACCATAGCGGTGCCGGAAGTAGCGGATACCTATTTCGAGGCACTGGCGGAAGAAGGCAAGCTGGCTGGAAAAAGCGCCTATTATGCCGGGGAGGCAAAGCGCACGGGCAATACTATACTGCTGAAGAAATACGCCAGTATGGCACAGGATTTCGGCCTGAGGGACGATGCGCGCAAGGCCTATGAGGAAATAACGGCGCTGGAGCCGGGAAATTACATGGCGCTCCGCGAAACCGGCATATCTGCTTTCGAGCAGGCGGATTATACGTCCGCCCGGAAATACCTGGGGCAGTATATTAATCAGTATAAACCTGAAGATACCCATGATCCGAAAGCGTATCTCGCCTATTTCTATTACGCGGAAACCCTGCGTAAGGATCAGGACAGGAAAGTGGCGGAACCGTATTACCGCAAGGCGCTTTCGCTCATGGAAAATAGCCCTGTGCCGCAAACCCCTGAAAACATAAAGGTAAAAGCCCAAAGCCAGATATGGGCAGGAGATGAGGCGGCAGGCATTAAAACACTTGATGCCGCCCTGCAGGATTATCCCCAGAACCCGGAAATCCGCCAGAATATGGCTGATATCCTGATCGAGATCGGTCACTATGGCAACGCCAGATCCGTCATCGCCGGAATGCCGGGATGGCAAAGCGGAAAACATAAGCTATTAACATCGATGGATCTGCCGGGCCTGATTACACCCATAAAAAATCTTGCGACTTTCAGGCATAATCACGAACTGCTGATCACTTTCACCCGTCCGGTTGCCACGTCGGACATTAAGAAATTAAAAGATTTACCATGGGTTAGCTATATAAGCGACGGATATGACGCCGTTTTGATTGTAACACTACCGGAATTTAAATTCCATATAGATTCTAACAAGTTGCATTTGGCAAAAGATGAAGTTATGAATGAAGCTCCTGTGCAAGACGCACTTACTAAATCAACAGGAGAATCAAAATGACACATACAATAAAATCCCCCGCCATGAAACGCCACCTGACCGCAGGCATCTGCGTACTCTTGTCCACCACTGCCGCATACGGCGCGCGCGCCACGGGCGATGCGACCAACAGCGCAGAGAGTATCTATAATCCGTCCGTGCACTATGAACAGCTTGCCATATCGGAGCAGGATGAGGCTAATGCTTCCAGCACGTCGTCCGGCGGGAAGCCGGTCACAATCGAACCGGACAATGAGCAACCCAGCCCCAATAGCAACAATAAGCAGCTTTCAGAACTGAATGCGCGTCTGGATCTTGAAACCGGCCATATTTATGACGCCACTAAGATTCTTGATTCCCTGTTGGCGCAAGATAAGAACGATCCCCAGCTGCTGCAACTTGCCGCCAATGCTGAAAATTATGCCGGCAACTGGCCTTATGCTCTGGAACTGCTTAAGCAGGCGCACGCCCTGTCTCCGGAGAATCAAGATATCACTGAACTCCAGAAAGAGATACGCCGCCAGCACGCGCAAGGCGCCCAGGTGGATTTTGACTGGATAAAATTCGGCGACACCAAGGAATATGTAAGCGGATTAAGCGCCCTGATAAACGCAACCTCCCATGTGCAGGTAGGCGCCAGCGTTAAAGACAACTATACCTTGGGCAGGAATATACGCCTTTCCGACGGCAGGGTTGGCGATTTCAACGGCAACAGGGAAGCAGGTGAAGCCTTCGCGCAATATTCCGCCGCGAACGGCCAGTTGGCCAAAGCGTCCGTATTCGGCAACAACGACACTGCGGGCGGCGGGTTATATTACAATTTCCTCAATCCGCTCGGCATTACGCAGTTCACCGGCGAATTCCAGCGCCCTTACTGGGAACTGCCGGACGCCGTGCTGGATGACGCCAATCGCGACAGGGTGGCTGTTCTCCATACCATAAAACCCTCTGCCCATTTTACCGTGGAAGGCGGAGCGGGAGTCAACCGCTATAACCTGCGTAAAACAAGCAACGTGGCCGATAGCATAACGGGCGATTTCAGCATGACATACCGCATCGTGGATGAAGTGAAATACCACAAGCCCTTTTTCGATATCGGGTACAGCATAGACGGGGAATATGTCAAAAGCCAGAAACGCAGCATAGATTCCCTCGGCGGCAACACGCGTCTCCTGGATCTGTTCTCGCGCGAAATACATACGCCCTTCGGCGAAGTCGGTTATGATTTCAATCCCAGCACGTATGCGGAAGCGATGGCGGGGTATCAGTATGATCGCCTGGGTGGCAGGGGGCCTCTCTTTGAAGGAAGGCTCACCCATGAATTCGGCGAAATACTGGATGCGCAGCTGCGTGCGAGTCACGGCATTGACAGCGCGCATTCGCAGAATAACCTGACAACCGTAGGAGGGTACCTGCGGTGCAGATTCTAACTTCACAGTAAAATCAGTCCCGATGGAAACACACGTATGCAGACATTAGAAGTAACACGCTCCTACACCCAGCCCGAACGCCCGACCGTTTTCAGCCTGCGCAGTTCGGCAGTAGCGGAGATTATCCTATCGCTGGTGATATTATTGCTTCTGGATTCCATCATGTTTGACCGGACGCGTTACTTCGACGTCAATCCGCATCCGTTCTGGCTAATCGTGCTGTTCATTTCCTGCAAGTACGGAACCAGGGAAGGCATCATCGCCGCCTCCGCCTGCAGCATTGCGCTCCTGTTCGGCAATATGCCGGATCACAGCATCGCACAGGACGAATATGCCTACATGTTTTCCGTGCTGAAACTGCCGCTGCTCTGGATCCTGTCAGCGGTGGCCTTCGGGGAACTGCGCATGATGCACATCAATGAACGCAACGCCCTGGAAAACCGCCTGAAGGAATCAGAAGAACGCGAGCAGAGCATCGCCGGCTCCTATCAGCGGGTAAAAACCCTGAAGGATCAGCTGGAACTGCGCATGGCTGGCCAGCTGCGCTCCTCTATTGCGGCCTACCAGGCGGCGCGCTCGATGGAGACACTGAGTCCGAATGACGTCATAAAAGGCATCAGGGATCTGGTCAGCGCATCGCTTTCACCCGATCAGTTTTCCGTCTACAGCCTGCTAGGTAACCGTCTCGATGTCGATATGACGCACGGCTGGCAAGAAGAAGACGAATATACACGCAGCTTCGGCCCTGACAGCAATCTCTACCAGGCCATTGTCGCCAGGCAGCAGACGCTCTGCGTCGCAAACAGCGATCACGAACGCATTCTCGCGGATCAGGCTGTGCTCGCCGGACCGCTGCTGGACAAGGAATCCGGCCAGGTCATCGGCATGCTGAAAATCGAACGGATGAACCTGTCCGATCTGAATTTAAGCAACATAGAAGCGTTCGCATCGATATGCGACTGGGCGACCATGTCCATCGTCAACGCCAATAAATACCAGGTTGCCAAGCAGGGAAGCATCATCAACCCGGATCACAACCTGTTTACCTATAATTATTTCACCCGCTATACCGACTATATGCGCTCGCTCGCGGAACGTCTCAGCTTTGACGTATCGATGATCGCCATCAAGCTGACCAATTCCCAGCAATTCGACGATAGCACGCGCTCGCAGATCGCACGGGTGCTTTCCGAATCGGTAGATAACGTGCTGCGCAAAGTCGACCTGGCGTTCGATCACCAGGAAACAAACGACGAATATTCCATCGTGTTGCCGACAACGAACCGCCAGGGAGCACAGATCGTCGTGGATAAGATACGCAAGTCGCTTGATAAGAGTCTCGAAAAATCTTTGAAGAATGCAAATTTCAGTTTTACCGTTCAGACCGTGTATGAGAAACGCACCAAATAAAATATCTCCCGCTTACGAAGCATCGAAAGCTGTAGACGAATACCTTACCACACCGGACATCCATGATCTGCAACGCGAAAAAAACGGCGGCTTTGTCACCCTGCTGGCAAGCCTCATAATCACGCCGCTGGAGTTCTTTCTGCTCTATGGCATTATCAGGAACAATATATCTCCGCTGGCAGGGCTCTTCCTGCATATGCTCACCGTAATGATACTGGCCGTATTTGCGGTATTGATGAGACGCGGCTCCGAAGCGCGCTTCATGTGGCTCATGCTGATATCCGTCATGATGACCGGGCCGTTCGGTGCCGCTGGCTCTGTACTGTCCATTCTCACCTACCTGTGGGGCAACCGCCACGCGCTCGCGTTCGAGGAATGGTTCGAAAGCATCTTCCCGAGGCAGCTGCAGACCATTTCCCAGCGTATCTATGACGACATCGTCATCGGCCGCGATGAATCGAGCGTTCCCTATAGCGTGGTTTCATTCATGGACGTACTGTCGTTCGGCAGCGAAGTGCAGAAACGCCAGGCGCTGGCCAAAGCCACGTCCCATTTCCATCCGAATTTCGCTCCCGTGTTCCGCAAGGCGCTCAGCGACAGCAGCAACACCATCCGCGTCATGGCCGCAACCGGCATCAGCAAGGTGGAATCCATCTTTCTGAAGCGCATGATGCAGCTGGCCGAGATAAAGAACCTTCATCCGAAGGATCACCTGGTCACCTGGGCGCTTGCCGAGCATTATGACAATTATGCCTATACCGGCCTGCTCGATTTCGACCGTGAGCAGCTCAACCGCCAGAAAGCGCTTGAATATTACAATGAGTACCTCCAGATGCAGCCGCAGGACATCGAGCCGCGCAACCGCATCGGTCGCATACTGATGCGCGAGAAAGAATATACCAAGGCATGCGATTGGTTCCGTCAGTGCATCACTGCCGGTTATGCCTCGGACTCCATATCCCTGTGGTACAGCGAAGCGCTCTTCGCCTGTGGCCGTTACGACGATCTGCGCAGGTACCGCGCCAGCCTCCCGCCGGTATCGATACAGGCCGCCGCCTTAAATCCGGGAATGCGCGAAGCACTCTCCCTCTGGGCAGGAAATAAGTTATCAGGAAATAAAGTATGAGCGCAAAAGATAGTGTGGATGTCTGCCTGATACTTGAAGGAAGCTATCCCTACGTCGCCGGCGGCGTATCCACCTGGACGCATGAGATGATTCGCGAGAACGCTCATCTGGCCTTCCATGTTATCGCCATCCTGCCGCGCGATGAAAATCCCAAAATGCGCTATACGCTGCCCAAGAATGTCAAAGGGCTGACGACGCTGCACCTGCACAAGCTGCCGATCGGCAAGGACCTGCCAAAACCTAAGGCCAGGAAGATTTTTGATACGTTGCGCAACCCGCTTATCCATATCACCACGGAAAAGGCTTCGCTGCGCGACTTCCGCCAGATTATGGACACGGTAAAGCCTTATCACGGCATCATCGGCAGGAAGGTGATGCTGGACAGCGAAGCCGCATGGGATCTGACGGTGTCCATGTACGAAAACTCTTTCGCCCAAAGCTCCCTGCTCAACTATTTCTGGTCCTGGCGTTCCGTGTTGGGCGGACTTTATACGCTCATGATCGCGGATCTGCCGCAGGCGAAATGCTATCATGCGCTCAGCACCGGCTATGCCGGGCTGCTCGGCGCCTGCGCGAAAATCAAGACGGGACGTCCGCTGATTCTCACGGAACATGGCATTTACACCAACGAGCGCCGCGTGGAAATATCGTCAGCGAACTGGCTTGAGGAAGGCGCTTCTTCCAACGCCATGACAATAGACCGCACGCGCTTTAACCTGCGAGACCTGTGGGGAACGGCCTTCGCCAATTATTCGCGCATCTGCTATCAGGCGTGCGATCACATCATCACCCTGTTCTCCGGCAACCAGGTAGCGCAGACAGCCGATGGCGCCGATCCGGACAAGATGCGCGTCATCCCGAACGGCATCGATACCGGGATCTACAGCAAAATTGAGCCAAGACCCCATCCGACGCCAACCGTGGCGCTCATAGGCCGCGTGGTTCCGATCAAGGACGTGAAGAACTTCCTGCGCGCTATCGGCGCCTTAAGCGCCACCCTGCCGGACCTGCGCGTCATCATCATGGGCCCGACGGATGAAGATCCGGAATATTTCGAGGAATGCAAGTCCATTGTGGATTACTTTACCCTGCAGAAAACCGTAACCTTTACCGGCCGTGTGGATATCAAGGAATACCTGCCGGAAATAGACGTGGTCGTGCTGAGCAGCATAAGCGAGGCGCAGCCGCTCTCGATTCTGGAAGCCGGCGCCTGCGGCATTCCGACCGTCGCGACCGACGTAGGCGCATGTCGCGAGATGATTCTCGGCAAGCCGGATGAAGACCCTGCGCTGGGCGCAGGCGGCATAGTCGTTTCCCCCTCCAACCCGAGGGCGATCGCCGAAGGCGTTTTCAAGCTGCTGACCGACAAGGAATTCTACGCAAAATGCTCGCATGCGATCCGTACGCGTGTTGCCAGTTATTACAGCAAGAAAGATCAATATGTCGCATATAAGGAACTATATGCGCAGTGCACGAGGAGAGGATAACAGCATATGGCGGGTATTGGGTTCGAGCTGAAGCGTCTTGCAGGCAAGGATGATCTATTGGGCATCGCGGGAGCGTATGTGCATGCCACCATAGCCTCGACCGGCCCCTGGCTCTTCACCGTGCTGGCGCTTGGCAGCATTTCCTTGCTCTTCCTCAACTATTTCACCATCGATCAGCTGGTCAACTTCCGCATCGTGGTAGTATATAATTTCGGCTTCTCGCTGGTGCTTTCCGCCCCTATCTACATGGTCATCACCCGTTATCTCGCCGACTGCATCCATAGGAAGGATGTCACCAACGTCCCGACAGTGATGCTGGACAGCCTGGTCATGCTCTACTGCATCCTGGTGCCGGTAGCGTTCTTCTATTACGGCTTCTACACCAATATGGACCTGAGCATGCGGCTCAGCGCCATCATCAACCTGTTCCTGATTTCCTCCGTCTGGCTGCTCGGCGTCTATATGACGGCGCTCAAGGACTATAAAACCGTAAGCCGTGCGTTTGGCGTCGGCATGCTGCTTGCCATCATTTTCAGCTACCTGTTCAAGTTTGATTACGGCGCGGTCGGGATGTTAAACGGCTTTAATATCGGTGTCACATGGATCGCATTCTCGCTTATCGGCAAAGTCTTCGCCGAATATCCGTACAGGCTCGTAAGTAACACCAGCCTGCACCAGTATTTCATCAAGTATTGGGAACTCGCGGTGAGCGGCTGCCTGTACAACGCCGCCATCTGGGCTGATAAATGGTTGATGTGGATGTTCGCGCCGGAAGCCGTCACGCTGCCCAGCAAAATGACCTATTATCCCAATTACGACAGCGCGATGTTCCTCGCCTATCTCACCATCGTGCCCGCCATGGCGATATTTATTTTCAGCATCGAAACCAACTTTTTTACGAAATACCAGCGTTTCTATGAAGACATCCTCGCCCATAAGCCGCTCATAACCATAAGGAAGAACCATCAGGACATTATCAGGACCCTGCTTGAAAGCTCGCGTAATTTCTTCGTGGTGCAGGGCGCCATCACGCTGGTTTCCATCCTCACTGCTTCAAAGCTGTTTGAGATGTTCGACATCAATTATCTGCAGATCGGGATCTTCCGTCTCGGGACGCTCGGCGCCTTCTTCCATGTGCTCACGCTGTTCGAGCTGATTATCCTCTCCTATTTCGACTGCCGCAGGATAACCCTGTGGATCCAGGGCATGTTCCTGGTTTCCAACTCGGTGTTTACCCTGTTCACCATCGATCTCGGCTTCCCTTATTACGGATACGGCTATTTTGCCGCGTCGCTCGTCATCTTCGTGACGACGACGATTGCGCTGTTCGCCCACTTGCGCAACCTGCCGTACCATGCGTTCATCACGAACAACAATTCGCTGAAGGTGGCTTAACGAATAATCCGGCTGTGAATGAGTCCTGCCTGAGCGTCCGCACGGCTCTGTTTTCCCCAGGCGTCCCAGTGCCCGGTGAGAATGGACGCCCATCCCCAGACAGCCCCGAGATGGCGTAATATCTGAAAGGTGAACGGCTCGGCGACAGCCGACACTAATGCCCTGATAAAGTTGACCCGGGTAACGTTGCCCACCCACCGCCTGTACAGGTGGACGGACCACACATGAAACGCGAGATCAATTGCGATCTTGACGCCCATCGCGGCGGCCACCGGGATAAGAATGCTGGACCTGCCTGTGGCCAGAAAACCTATCAGGAGAATGAACGCCGTAAGGCCGTAGACAGGCTGTAGCGTGTCGACAGCTTTCACCGGAAGCATCCGCGTTCCAAGAGAGCCGTAGAACGCGTTGCCCACCATATCACGGTACCAGTAATGCGTTTGCAGAAAACCTCCGAACCACCGCCGCCGCTGGCGCAGGAATGCGCTTATGCTGCTCGGGGCATGGGTCAGCGCACGCGCTTCGCCAAGAACGCGAATCCGCCACGGCAGCCGGTGCAGGGCACTATAGCGGTGCAGCCGGTGAATTAATTCATAATCCTCCACCAGGCAGTCCGGATCGAAGCCCCCTGCTGCAACCAGCGCATCCCTGCGGAAACCGGCAAAAGCGCCGGATACCAGCAATAAGCTATCCTTGCGCATCCATGCGTAACGCGAAATGAAGTTGCGGATATATTCATAGGTCTGGAAGAATTGAAAGCATTTCCCGGCCAGCGAACCGCTGCAAACCGGAATGAGCACGCCGGTCACGGCGGCCAGATCGGCATCAGACGAAAAGGCGCGCCGCACTGCCCCTATAGCTTCTCTATCCAGCAGCGTATCGCCATCCACCGTCAGAACGACATCCGTGCTGACGAAGGAAATCGCGCTGTTCAGCGTTCTGGCTTTTCCGCCATGCGGCAGGCGCAGCCAGCGCAAGGATGGGTACAGGGAACCGGGCGGGCTAATCTCTCCGTATGCCGGGACCTGTATGCCATAGCGCCCGGCTAATATTTCGGAAGTAGCATCCGTCGATCCGTCATCGGCAATAATGATGTGGTCAGGAGGATCCGATTGCTTAAGAAGCGCCTCAATATTAGCCGGCAGAATTTCCGCTTCATTATACACCGCAACCACAACGCTTACCGTGCTGCGGACTCCCGCAGGCGGAGGTGGGCTTGTCTTCAGCAGGCTCAGGGTCTGCACGAAGACGAAGGCAAGCAGCAGCGTGTCGTAACCGATATAGGCAAGGCCGACGGACCAGGCAAAAACGCTGTTCCGCATAAAGGCCATGCAGAGCAGCGCGATCCACAGTGCCAGAACGCTGCCGTGAATGATCCTGCTGCGCAATGGCATAGCGGCAGGCGGCGAAAGCCGGGGTGATGAAGCGTAAAGGACTAAGTTCGGTAAGGCTGTCAAACGGGGATTATTAGCCTAGCAATGAGAGTTAACTTACACTATATTGCCTGTGTAATTCATATCCCGTTGAATGTCCAGACAGATTGAAGCTATATGCCCATATGAGCGAACATACCCGGTATACGAAAACAGCTATAATTCTGCACTGGCTGGTTGCACTTTTGATTCTGGTTAACCTGGCGCTGGGGACATTAGCCGATTCATTTCCGGATGCGTGGATACGCACCGTGATTGATACGCACAAATCCATCGGGATAACCGTGCTCGGCCTGGTTATGCTCCGTATTCTCTGGCGGATATCGCATAGGCCCCCGCCGCTGCCTGACTCATACCGGCGTTGGGAGAGAGCCAGCGCGCATGCGGCGCACCTCCTGTTATATCTGCTGATGCTGGCTTTGCCTCTGTCCGGATGGATGCACGATTCCGCCTGGAAAGATGCGGCAGCGCACCCGATGCGGCTCTTCGGCCTGATTCCCTGGCCGCGCATTGGCTATTTTCACTATATGGAAGATGCGGCCAGAAAGGAAGCGTTGCACACCTTGTTCGGACAGGCGCATACCCTGTTCGGCTATCTGCTGTACGCACTCCTTGCATTGCATATCCTGGCGGTGCTCAAGCACCAGTTTATAGATAAAGAGCAGGAGATCCAGCGCATGTTGCCGTAAGCATCCTCTTCTGTCTTATTTCCTGAAATATTCCGCTATGTTCTTCGCTACATTCTTTGAAACAAAGCCGGAGATGTCCCCACCCAGCTTTGCTATCTGCTTCACGAAGCGCGAGGAAATGAAGTGAGTGGATTCGGAAGCGGTCAGGAACACCGTCTCCATATCCGGGTTAAGCTTGGAGTTGATGGCCGCCATCTGGAATTCGTATTCGAAATCCGACACGGCGCGCAGGCCGCGTATTAGCACGCTGGCCTTGTTTTCCTCGGCGAACGTGACCAGAAGCCCGGAGAAGGTTTTTACCTTTACGCGCGCGGCGTCCGCTCCGAGCGATTTGATTTCGCCTTTCACCATACGTGCGCGCATTTCCAGATCGAACATTGGCGCTTTGTTGGTATCGAGCGCCACCGCGATGATAAGCTCGTCCACCACCCTGAGCGCCCGGCGCACGATGTCCATATGCCCATAGGTTATCGGGTCGAACGTGCCGGGATAGATACCCACTCTCATACGCCTATTTTCCTTCTTCATATTCCAGAATCTTCGCCTGATCCCACAGTTCGTTCAGTTCCTGAAACGACGCGTCCTGTATATTCATGCGCTGCATGTCGAGCTCCCGCTGCACGTATTGCAGGCGCTGCTCGAACTTGCGGTTGCAGAAACGCACCGCCTCTTCCGGGTCGACGCCCAGCTTGCGGGCGATATTGACGCAGGAAAACAAAATATCGCCGACTTCCTCCAGTTTCTCATCGTGGTTGCCGTTATGCTCCATTACATAGGTAAGCTCGTCGATTTCTTCCTGAAGCTTATCGAAAGTCGATTTGATGTCCGGCCAGTCAAACCCCGCCCTTGCAGCGCGTTTCTGGAGCTTCAGCGCGCGCGTCACCGCCGGCAGCGCCAGCGTGATCCCTTCAAGGATATCGGGACGCTTATACCCCTCCCCGGTTTTCTCTTTTTCTTTCTGTTTATGCATTTCCCATGCTTCGCTCTGTTCGGCGGCGCTGCCTATTTTGGCATCGCCGAACACATGCGGATGGCGGCTCACCAGCTTGTCGCATATGCCCTGGGCTATATCGTCGAAATTGAACAGTTTATCCTCTTTCGCCATCTGCGCGTAGAAGACTACCTGCAGTAGCAGGTCGCCAAGCTCCTCGCGCAGGCCCTTCATGTCGTTTTTCTCAATGGCGTCGACCACTTCGTAGGCTTCTTCGAGCGTATGCGGCGCGATGGAGGAGAAATTCTGTTCCACATCCCACGGACAGCCTTTTCCCCTGTCGCGCAGCAGCGCCATGATTTCAAGCAGGCGATCAATTGGTTTCATAGGGGTTGCAAGCGTTTTAGGTATTGAAAAATCTCTTCGTTAACTATATGTAAAACGTCATTACCGCTAATGAAAGAGAAAAATGATAGGATAAGGTTATGACTTTTGTCGTTACCGAAGCGTGCATCAAGTGTAAATATACCGACTGCGTGGAAGTTTGCCCGGTGGATTGTTTCTATGAAGGCGAGAATATGCTGGTCATCAACCCGGACGAATGCATCGACTGCGGCGTATGCGAGCCGGAATGCCCGGCGGAAGCCATCCAGCCCGAAAGCGACAAGCTGATGAAATGGATTGAGATGAACCGCGAATATTCCGCCAAATGGCCCAATATCACCGCCAAGAAGGAAGCCCCGGCCGACGCCGATCAGTTCAAGGGCGAAAGCGGCAAGTTTGATAAATATTTCAGCCCGAACCCAGGCGAAGGCAAGAAGTAGCGATTCTTCGCGTTTATTTATTTTCGGAATAGCGCGGTTAACTCCCAGACCTCACGTTCTTTATATTCCGGATTTACATATTCCGCCGGTTCGGTGCGCAATAACTTTGCGCCCAGTTTCTCGCTGACGCGCCGCGATCGCATGTTACCTGCCGCATTGCAGATAATCACCCGCTCAAAACCGCATCGGGTAAAGACATGATCCAGAACAGGTTTCATCGCTTCGCTCATTATCCCTTGCCCCCAATAAGGCTTGCCAAGCCAGAATCCGATATTTCCCGGCGCGCCTTCGCGCTGCAGGGATATGGCCCCGATTAACTCATTCGGCTTCGATTTCAGGAAAATACCCCACACCCAATGCTCCTTGCCCTGCCCCGGAATAAGAACCATACGGATATAATGAAACACTCCATCTTCCGGATAAGGCCAGGGCACTGCGGCACGCGTTAAATGGCCGATGACATTGTAATCAGCAAAGTGCTTTTGATAAGCGGGAGCGTCTTCTTCCGTAATGTCCCTGAGGATAAGCCGTCCGGTTTCAAATGCGGGAATGTTACTCATATCATTGAAGAATTCGTCGTCCCCTTACAAGAATAATTACTACCCTATCTCCTTCACCTTCTTTTCCGCGATGATGAGCTTGGGCAGGGTGATAGCTTCGCTCGCCTTGAGATCGTCCATGAAAGCGATAAAGCGTTCTATGTTGCCTGCGTGCTCTTCTTTCCATGCTTCAAGCTTGCCCTCGTCCCCGACGGAAGCCGTAAGGCGGCGCTGTTCGTCGAACAGGCTGCCGATGATGGAAGATACGGCGAGCCCCTCCCAGTGGGACGTCACTACCGCCTTGGCCGCCTGCTGGCGCAGCCAGTCAAGGCGCAGTATAGCTCCGAGCCTGAAGTAAAGCTCGCCTGTCTTATCCACCTTCTTCCTGCGCTCGTTGCTGACCAGCACGACATCCGGCGCGGAAGACATGATATCCAGAACCGCAATATCGGACGCAAGCCCGGTGGGCACTTTCTGCGAGACCAGCCATTCGTTTCTTTCCCTGTATTCCGCGGCAATAGCCTCGGAAATCATCGCTTCGTAAGAAACGGCGTAATTCCTTATGCCGCTCGCGAATTCCTTGATGATGCCGGCCACGTCGAGAGGATGCGGGGCGTTGCGCATGAACCACAGCGTCACCTGCTTGGCAAATGCCTTGATGTTCTGGAAAAGGACCACCTGGGTATCCACGTCAACCTGGCCGTCAAGCGTTTCCACCCTCTCCCACAGGGAACGCAGCCCGAACAGTTCGTCCGCAGCAGCGGAAGCGGACGCGACATCCGCAGGGCTCATGCCGCTGTCTTCGGCAAGCGCATGGATGAACGTGATGCCGGAACGGTTGACGATATCATTGGTCACAACGGTGGCAATGATTTCGCGCCGGAGCGGATGCTGCTTTATCTCCGCCATGAATTCATTTTCCATCGCGGCGGGGAAATAACGGATCAGGTCGTTAGCAAAATACGCGTTGTCCGGCAGCGCGGATTTGAGCAGCTCGGGATACAGCACCATCTTGCTGTAGGCAAGGAGCACGGCAAGCTCGGGACGGGTAAGCCCCTTGCCTTCCTTCTTGCGCTCAAGCAGTTGCTTGTCCGACGGCAGGAATTCCACCGCGCGGTCAAGCACGCCCCTGCTTTCAAAGCCCTGCATGAGCCTTATATGCTCTTCCAGCATGGAAACCGCCTGCTTCTCGGCAATCGTAAGCGCCTGGGTCTGGAGCTGGTTGTCGCGAAGCACGAGATGTGCGACGTCATCGGTCATCTTGACAAGCAGGCTGTCGCGCTTAACGAGCGGCAGCTTGCCGGACGACACCGCGCTGCCCAGGCAAATCTTGATATTCACCTCATGGTCAGAGCAATCCACGCCAGCGGAATTATCAATCGCGTCGGTATTGATGCGCCCGCCGTTTCTTGCGTATTCTATGCGCCCCTTCTGGGTAAAACCGAGATTTCCGCCTTCGCCCGCCACCTTGCAGTTCAGCTCCCTGCCATTGACGCGCAGGGCGTTATTGGCACGGTCACCCACCTGTTCATTGGTCTCATCCTCGGCCTTGACATAGGTGCCTATGCCGCCGTTCCACAATAAATCCACTTTCGCAACCAGCATGGCGCGGATCAGATCGTCCGGCGACAGGGACTTCTTCGCCACGCCGAGCATTTTCTGGACTTCCGTGCTTAAGGGAATGGATTTCGCGCTGCGCTCGAACAAGCCGCCGCCCTGGGAAATCAACTTGGGATCATAATCCTTCCATGTCGAGCGCGGCAGGTTGAACAGGCGCTCGCGCTCCTTGAAGCTCAGGTCTGCGTCCGGATTGGGATCAAGGAATATATGCATGTGGTTGAACGCGCCAAGCAACCGGATATGCCTGGTAAGCAGCATGCCGTTGCCAAACACGTCGCCCGCCATATCGCCGATGCCGATGACCGTGAAATTCTGCTTATAGATGTCTATATTCATCTCGCGGAAATGGCGTGCCACCGAGATGAACCCGCCACGCGCGGTAATAGCCATTTTCTTGTGGTCGTAACCGGCGGAGCCGCCGGAGGCGAAAGCGTCACCGAGCCAGAACCCGTATTCTTTTGATACTGCGTTTGCATAATCCGAGAACGTCGCCGTGCCCTTGTCGGCCGCAACCACGAGATAGGGATCGTCCCCGTCGTGCCTTACCACCTGTTTGGGCGGAACCACTTTGCTGCCTATGATGTTATCGGTGATGTCCAGCAGGCCGCAGAGGAACATCTTATAACAAATGATGCCTTCTTCCATAAGCGCGTCACGCGCGCCGGGCGCCTGTTTCAGCACGAACCCGCCTTTCGATCCCACCGGCACAATCACCACGTTCTTGACCATCTGGGCCTTCATGAGCCCAAGGATCTCGGTGCGGAAATCGTCGCGCCTGTCCGACCAGCGCAACCCGCCGCGCGCCACTTTGCCGCCGCGCAGGTGGATGCCTTCCATCCTCGCCGAATACACGAAAATCTCGGCGTAAGGCCGGGGTAGCGGAAGTTCCGGCACTTTGGAAGAATCAAATTTAAAGGAAAGATAAGGCTTGAACTTCTTACCCTCCGTCGCCTGGAAATAATTCGTGCGCACCGTCGCCATGACCAGATCGACGAAGCGGCGCAGGATGCGATCCTCGGCGAGGCTGCTCACATTGGCAAGCTGCAACTCTATGTTTTCCTGCAGTTTTGCCGTATCATGCGATTTTACCGCTGGGTTGAAGCGCGTGTCAAACAGGTCGAAAATCGCCCGGGTGATATGCGGATTGCTGTTCAGCGCTTCGGCGATTGCGGCAAATCCGTAAGGGAAATTGGCCTGGCGGAGATATTTCGCATAGGCGCGCAGCACCAGCGCTTCCCGCCACGACAGGCGGGCAGTCAGCGTAAGCGCGCCCATCCGGTCGTTTTCATTTTCGCGCTGCCATACTTTCGCAAGCGCCTCTTCAAACAACGGCTTAAGCTCCTGGATATTCGTCAGCAGTTTGGGGTCAGCCGACAATATGAAATCGCGTATCCAGACTTCATTGATCTGCGCGCTGGCAGGCTTTACCAGATAGGGCTGTTCGTCTATGACCCTGAACCCCATATTCTCGAGTATCGGCAGCACGTCCGAAAGCATCACACGGCCCTGCGGATTGTACCATTTCAGATGGACGATGTCGGCCGGTTCGCTTTCCACGCGGAAAAGTTCAAGCGACGCTTCACCCATCTTCAATACGTCATTTATCTTGTTGATGTCATATACCGCCGCGTTGGCGTCGTGATTGCCGATATAGGCTTTGGAGAACGCGTGGCCATAAACCTGCAGCAATTCATCCGCCGTCTCGCCGTCATATTTCTCGGCCAGGCTTTCAAGCAGCGCATCGCTCCAGCGGTTGGCGACCTTCTCGATCTCATTCTCCACTTCCGGGATGTTCACCGCCGGAATATGGCCGGGCGTGGTCGTAATGATCACCTGAAGCCTGACCAGCGGCGAATCGGTCATCTGCGTATAATAGGCGCTCACCCAGCCTTCGAAATGCCGCGCCAGAATCGCCTGCACCTGCTCGCGCAGATCGCTGCTGAAACGCTCGCGTGGCAGGAACACGATGCATCCCACGAAACGCTCAAAGATGTCGCGGCGCACGAACAGGCGCACGCCGGGCTTGGACTCAAGCGACAACACGCCCATCGCATAATCGAACAGTTCGTCTTCGGAAAACTGGAAAAGCTCATCGCGGGGGGTGAATTCGAGAATGGTCTTCAGGGTCTTGCCGTCATGGCTCGCGTGGTCGAAATTGGCGCGCTTCATCACCCGCGCTATCTTGCGCCGGATGAACGGGATATTTTCGGCGCTCTGGTAATAGACGACGGACGTGAAAATCCCAAGGAACCGGCGCTCGCCAATCACCTTACCATGCGTATCGAAACGCTTTATGCCGATATAGTCCATATGCACGGGGCGGTGCACCGTCGCCTTGCGCATCGATTTGGTAATCTCCACGAGCTGCGGTATCAGCGCGAAATGCAGCACTTCCGGCGGCAATCCTTCAAGCCCCTTGGGCTTCAGGCCATCGTCATCGGCGCGGAAAATCCCCAGCTCCGAATGCGGCACCACCTTGAGCGATTTATTACCCTTGTCGTCAAAGAAATCATATTCGATATACCCGAGAAAAACGAAATTCTTCGCTTCCAGCCACGCAAGGAAGTCGCATACTTCGCTTACTTCCTCCGGCTTGAACGCCAGCGATGTTTTCTTGAGCTCGGCGATACTGTCATTGATCTTTGCGCACATCGCCGACCAGTCGGATACGGCGACCCTGACGCTGTCCAGCACGCGCAGCAGATCGGAAACGAGCTTCTCTTCCGCAGCCGCGTCAATGAGCCGCGCCATATCCACGCGGATAAAAGATTCTGGCTTTCCCGCCTCGGTGATAGCAGCCAGGTTCCCCTTGGAATCGCGTTTGACCTGCAGGATGGGATGGAGAATGCGCTTGATGGTGATCCCGTGGCGGCCAATCTCTGCGACTACCGAGTCGACAAGGAACGGCATGTCGTCATTGAGTATCTCCACGACCGAGCTGGCTTTCCCCCGGGCAATGCGTATCTTGGGCGCGCCCTGGGCGCGCGTTTCCATGAACTCTCTGGCGGACAGCACCAATTTTGCCGCTTCTTCCGGCTGGATGCTCCCCAGATCGATGGCAGGCATCTTGTTATAGAACTGCACAGCGAGCGACTGGGTATCCTGTGAGACGCTCATGGGCAGGGATTTTACAACGGCTTTCAGGAAACGATCGAGATTCTGTTCGTAACTGGCTTGCTGCATGGAAAACCTTCTTCCGGGATAAGATACGCAATGTAGAAGTGAAATTAACCGGATTTATAAATCCAGCCCAGGGGAAATACAACAGTTTCCTGCAATAAGCAGCTAAATCGCCTTACCCTGCATATTCGTTGCTCTCTTGTCTGCAATTTGCTGGGTAAAGCTGCGTTTCTTCCCTAATTTCAGATGGGCAATCTTTTCTAGAGCTGTACGCATTAGCGTTACCTCGTCATGATCCGCATTCAGTATATGCCAATGGCTGGAAATCTTGCCCGGATGAGCTTCAAGCAACTGTTGCAGATGTTCCTCACGATCCTTGAATGAAGAAGTATAGTGCCTGAGTGTGAGCTTATTGCCAGGATTCATCCTATGGGCTTCCCTCTCTCTGATCCGTTTTAAAGCGATATCCGGATCACTTACTTCAAGGAACAAAGCCGTAAAAGGCGCGTGACCAAATTTTGCAAACCGCTCCCATTCCTCGCGCTGTTCCGGCCTCACGGCAGATGTTACCACGATTACCGTTTTGCCTGCTTCTAAATACTTCTCCGCCTTATTCTTCATCACCATAAGCAGTGTCTCACTCATGGTTTGTCCAAAGTGCTTATGATCAATGTCGATCGTCGGGTCATTTATAATAGTCGGATCGGCAATACCTTCTTCAACGAGGTATTGCCGCCTTTCAAAGTCGGAGTCTACTATCACGATGGAATCTATTCCGTATTTATCGACCTTATTGTGAAGGTTATATATATTCTCGGCAAGTGTTGTCTTCCCCACCCCCGGCTTGCCTCCTATTAGTATCAGGCACGGTTTTTTCATATTGCTAGCTTAATGAGCCGTATTATTTCCCGGTGGCGTAATCTGGTCACCGGCTATTACTCTGTCGAGCAAGGATGTTTTCATTACTGGCTCTCTTTTCTGAACCGAAGCCGCCCAGCCTTCTTCTTTGGACGCGTTTGCTTTATTCCGCAGAACTTTTTCTGCATGCTTTCCCGGCTTATCCTCAATCGGCTTATCGCCATCCGCCTCTTTCTTCAAATCTTTGCTTAGAAGCGTCTCAACCCCCGTATTTCCCTTCATCATTTCATAATCATTGACATTCTCAGGCGGGCGTTTGCCGTTCTGTTTTAAGAAGGATTCCAACCCCAGTTCGCTTTTCCTGTCACTGTCCAGGGTATAATGTTCCTCTCCCTGATATATGTCAAACGCTTCACTTGAAGCCTTATAACCTTCTTCATTCATCACCCGCTGTATCTGCAGCTCGTAATTCGGCGAAGGTTGCTTGAGCATGGCAAGAAGCGACTCATGCCACCATTTTTTTACTTCCTGAGCTGATGATTTTATTTTTGCGCCATTAAAGGAGAGAGTAGCTTTCGTCATTCCCCAGAGGGAGTCATAAAATCCTCCCAGCACGAAATTAGTCCGGTTCGTATCGTAATATGCCGTCATCCAGTCAGACTTCACCACGAAATAGGGCGTATAGGAAATGGCTGCATCGACATAGCGGTGAGAGAAAGTATCTATCAATCTTTTTCCTTCGGGATATCCCAATGCTTTTGCTAGGGGAGTTACTTCCACGATTTCCGGTATATGCGCTTTCTGAAATCCTTTCTCGTAAGCCTCACCCACGTCATAAGCCATCTTACCTATAGGGTTGGTTATCTTACTGTACCAGGGAGCCGCATTACTATCTGTATACATTTTGTTGGTGAACACATCACGTCCAAGTATATTCTGCTCTTTAAGGTTCCCCACCATTCCCCTCTCTGGATCAACCAACAAGCCGTAATTTCCTTTCTTATATTGAGGAGTGCGCAGTACCGCGAACAGGAATGCAGACGGTATCATCAGAAACATCATCTTCGTAGTCGTAACCAGAGTATACCTTACGCTGTTCTTCATAGCGGATGTTAACGTAACCGGCGGTTTCTTCGGTTCGTTCTTTTTATCCGCTCCCCCGTACCATAAATGCGATACCTTGCCTTCGGCAAAAGCATACAGATCGCGGAACATCTTGGTACCCGTGTTATAGACGCTGAAACGCCCGGTAATGTCGACTATACCCTCCATATTATAGTCGCCTATGACTTGCTTCTTATCATTTACCTTAAAAGCACCACCAAACTGCGTATGGTCAGAGTCATACTTGAAACCCGGGCTGAATTTATTTATCAGGTGCCGTGAGAGTTTCATGTAATACACATATGGCAGAGCGACGAACATATCCTCGCCGGAAGCGTAGGTGATGGATTTGAACAGGGTCTTGCCCAGCTCCTTCAGGCCGCCCGCCAGGTCGATATGCCCGTTCTTCACCCATCGCGTCCTGCCTTGCGGATCGAAAAGACCGACCAGATACCTGGTCATATAATCGCCGGTGCTCATCGCGGCGAAGTCGAAGGTCACCGAGACCGCTTCATGGCCAAGGCTGCGGCCCATCTTTACGCTGCCATCCTTGTTCTTATATCCGAAATCGCGCGTTTCATGGAACACCGCGGCGTTCTTGCCGAAAATAGCCGTCAGGCCTCTGCCGACCGTTTTATCTATAGCGTAAGAAACCCATTGCAGGGGATTTTTCGGTTTTTCCCCTACATAGCCCGTCAGTTCCTTGTTGCCGTATAACTGCGCCGCCGCGAAAAACGCTGTGCCGACGACAAAACGTCCCCACAGGCGCAGCCATGTCCTGCCCCAGTAGCTTTCACCCCATTTGCGCCCTTCATAATGCCCTTTAAAATCCGGGGACCAGATTCTCTTTTCCCGCACCGGCTCGGTGCTGGTCGCGCCGATTTCCCTGAACCAGGGAAGTGGCTTCTTTTCCGCGGAATTTCCATCGCCGCCTAAGGATTTTATTAGGCCGGTACCGGCCGCCGCAGCCTGGCTTTCCGAACCCGCCGCTCCATTTGCCGCCACAGAGCCGTAAGAGCCAAAATCAGGATTGGACACTGTCATGGAGGGTTTTTCTGATACTGGGGCTTCGGCCACTTTCACATTTCCGGAATGAATTATTCTTTCTGTACCGCAGACTTAAAATATACCATTAGGGAGCATGAATTACATATGAAACTTTTATTACAATATCCCAGCAAAGCCGTGGAATCGCTCTCCGATTATCATTGTAAAACAGGGAGATGAAAAAAGATCGTTGCATAACTGCCCACGGTGAGGTAGACGGAACGCTAACATATTGAAAAACAACACTAGTATAGCGACATACATCATGATGTTTTTCAATAAGTTAACCATGAACCCTTTATAATCTTCTGTCATAGTATGAACGTATTTAGCGCGGTAAAATCGGAAATATTGCACATTATCAGCCAATTGCAGAACGAGCGCCTTTTACCCTCCGGGCTGCCGGTTGATGCCGTGGATGTGATGCCTCCACGCGAGGCAGGGCATGGGGATATGGCGACGAACGCCGCCATGATTCTTGCCGGAAAAGCAGGCAAAAAACCGCGTGAGCTTGCCGATCTGCTGGCAGAGCGACTGAAAAAACTGCCCGATGTCGCATCGGTTGCCATCGCGGGGCCAGGATTTATCAACATCAACTTCCGTCCGTCCTTCTGGCTTCGGATCATAAGCGTGATACTGAAGGAGGGAAACAGCTACGGCAATTCCGCGATTGGGAAGTCACAGCAAATAAACGTCGAATATGTTTCGGCGAACCCCACGGGGCCGATGCATGTGGGGCACGGGCGCGGCGCCGTGTACGGGGATGCGCTCTCCATGCTGTTGCTCAAGGCCGGGTTCAGCGTGACCAAGGAATATTACGTAAATGACGCCGGGGCGCAGGTGGATAAGCTGGCGCGCGCCGTCGGGCTTCGCTATCTTCAGGCGCTGGGCGAGCAGGTTTCGGAAGAAAAAATCGCCGCTTATTATCCGGGAGACTATCTCATCCCGGTAGGCGAAGCGCTCAAAGTCAATTACGGCGATAAATTCGCGCAGAAAAAGGCCGATGGTTCCTACGAATTGCGACCGGAGGAGGACTGGCTGAAGACCATCCGGACATTCGCCATAGAATCCATGCTGGTGCTTATCAGGGACGATCTTGCCCAGCTGGGCATTGTGCATGACGTATTCACTTCCGAGCGCGAACTCACGGCAAAAGGAAAGATTGAGGAGGCGCTTGACGTGCTTGAGAAGGAAGGCCTCATCTATACCGGCATCCTCGAAGCGCCCAAAGGCAAAGCGCCGGAGGACTGGGAACCGAGGGAACAGACTCTTTTCCGATCTACCGCGTTCGGCGATGACGTCGATCGCCCGATCAAAAAATCCGATGGCAGTTGGACCTATTTCGCCCCCGACATTGCTTACCATTACGATAAATTCAGGCGCGGATTCAAACTGATGGTGAATGTATTCGGCGCCGATCATGGCGGCTATGTGAAGCGCCTGCAGGCAGCGGTAAAAGCGCTCAGCAAGGGCGAGGCGAAACTGGAGATAAAGCTCTGCCAGATGGTAAACCTCTCCCGCGGAGGCGAGCAGGTCAAGATGTCCAAGCGCAGAGGTACCATTGTCACGGCGCGCGAAGTGGTGGACGAAGTCGGCCGTGGCGTGTTCCGCTTCATCATGCTCACCCGTAAGAATGATGCCATGCTCGATTTCGATTTCGAGAAAGTCACGGAACAGTCGAAGGATAATCCGGTGTTTTACGTGCAGTATGCGCATGCGCGGGCAAAATCGGCATTGCGCATCGCAAAAGAAGAAGCAGGCGTTGCCTGGGCGTTCTCCGAAAGCCCGACGGAAGCGCAGCTTGCCCTGCTTACCCACCCGGCGGAAACCGGACTTGTCCGCCTGCTGGCCTCTTTCCCCAGGCAGATTGAAGCGGCGGCGAACGCCTGCGAACCGCACCGCATCGCGTTTTACCTGCAGGATCTGGCGGCGGAATTCCATAGCCTGTGGAATCTCGGCAACGGCGACGTGTCGCTTCGCTTTATCCAGAAAGACGCTGTGGATTTGACTGCGGCAAGACTTGCACTTGTACGCGCATGTGCTACGGTTATTGCCAGCGGGCTTTCGGTGCTTGGCGTTGAACCATTAGAGGAGATGCGGTGATGGCTGATATCGATGACGATCTGGATTACAATGAGGAAGAAATGGAAAGCAGCGGCATTTTCCGCTGGCTCCAGACGGCGGTGGTGCTCTTTGCGCTCGGCGGCTTCTTCGGCCTCGCATGGTATGCGTATAAAAGCGGCGAAAACGTCGACGACAAGGATGTCGAGCTTGTGAAAGTGGATAAAACCCCGGTCAAGGAAGTCCCCGCCAATCCGGGCGGCATGCAGATCCCGAATCAGGATAAGACTGTGTACGGCCTGATAAACAACAAACCGGAGAACCAGGTTGTCGAGCGCATTGTTCCGCCGACAGAAGAACCGGCGGTAGCCCAGGGCGAGGCCGAAACCTGGACGAATAGCAAGATAGATGGCAAGGAAGCGGAAAATGCAAATGCCGCAAAGCCCTCGAAATCCGTCAATGTGCCGCCGGTAAAGGAAACCGTAGCCGCGGATCATCCGGATAAGGCCAGAGAGACCGGGCAGTTCAACCCTGCCAGAATAAAAGAAATGAAGACGGCCGATAACACGCCGTCGGCCATCATCGAGCAACCTGCCACGCCCGTAGCGCAAGAACAAAAAGCGGAACCCAAAGCAGAAGCGAAGGCCGCACCAGCAGCCCAGCCGCAGGCGGCCAAGACAGCGCCGGAGCCGGAACAGGTAACGGAAAAGCCGGTGGCTGAGAAAGCGGTTCCTGCAAAGCCTGCCCCCGCAGAGACCAAAGCTGCGAGCGCGGCGGACGCATCCAAACTGCCTAAAATACGCATACAGCTCGGCGCGCTCAGGTCCGAAGCGGAAGCGGAAAAGATATGGGCGAAAATTGCGAGCCAGTTCGCAGATGAAATGGGCGGCAAGCAGCATTATATCGTCCGTGTCACGGTAAACGGCAAGGTCTTCTACCGGCTGCAGGCCGCGCCGTTCAGCACCGCGCAGGAAGCCGAGTCGCTCTGCGTGACGATGGTGGCCAGCGGCCAAGGGTGTTTCCTGGCAAAAGGCAAATGACCTTGGGCATGATCACCTCTGCCATATTCGGCCTTGAAAGTCATACGCTTACAGAAGAAGAGAAACGTTTCTTTTCCGAAGTGAACCCGCTGGGTTTCATCTTATTTACGCGCAATTGTGAATCGCCGGATCAGGTAAAGAGCCTCGTCAAATCCCTGCGCGAATTGCTGCAACGCGAAGATGTGCTTATCCTCATCGATCAGGAAGGCGGCCGGGTGGCAAGGCTAAAGCCTCCCCATTGGCGCAAGTTTCCTCCCGCTGGATTTTTTGCCGAGATCGCCGATATATCCATTGGAAAGGGAAAGCAGACTGTGTACGCCAACGCGCGTTTGATTGCACGCGAACTGTACGGGCTTGGCATCAACGTCGACTGCGCCCCGCTCGCCGACGTTCCCGTAAGAAACGCGCATGACATCATCGGCGACCGCGCTTTTGGCGACGATCCCCATCAGGTGAGCATACTGGCGTCAGCAATGGCTGCAGGACTGCTGGAAGGCGGCGTGCTGCCGGTGCTGAAACATATCCCCGGTCATGGCCGCGCGCGTGCGGATAGCCACGAAAGCCTGCCGATCGTAGAGGAATCCCTCGCGGAGCTGCAGAGAAGCGACTTCATCCCTTTCAAAGCGCTTGCGCACTTACCGCTTGGAATGACGGCGCACATACTCTATACTGCCATTGACTCTGAAAGGCCTGCGACCTTGTCACCCAAGGCCATTGATCTCATCCGCAGGGAAATCGGCTTTGACGGACTCCTGATGTCAGACGATCTGTCCATGAAAGCGCTGAGCGGCAATCTGGATAATGTCACACGCATGAGTCTTGCGGCCGGGTGCGATATTGTGTTGCACTGCAACGGAAAGATGGATGAAATGCGGAAGATCGCAGGCGCGCTCACCTTCCTTGAAGGCAAGACGGAGAGGCGTTTCGAACATGCGCTGGCGCAGCTGAAGAAGCCAGGGAAGTTCGATTACATGGAAGCGGAAAGGCTGGCCGATAGTTGTTAGTCATGCGTTGTTGGTTATTTGAATATCAATAACAAGTAACTGGCGGCTCACAACCAACAACAAGTACACTCAATTATGCAGCAATTCATCGAAGTATCTTCATTCATCATACCGCTCATACTGGCCATCACCATGCATGAGGCGGCGCATGGCTACGTCGCGGACAAGCTGGGAGACAATACCGCCCGGATCATGGGCCGCGTCAGCTTTGATCCGCTCCGGCATATAGAATTGTTCGGCACCCTCATCCTTCCAGGGCTGATGCTGCTCACCGGCTCTCCTATTCTGCTCGGCTGGGCGAAACCAGTTCCGGTACGGTTCGACCGCCTTCATAACCCCCGCCGCGATACGCTGCTGGTCGCCGCCGCCGGACCGCTTACCAATATCGCACTGGCGCTCATCAGCGCACTCGCGCTGCATATCGACACGTTTATAAGCCCTGAAAAAGCGCCGTGGACCTTCATGAATCTCTATAACTCGGTAACGGTCAACGTAGTGCTTGCAATTTTCAACCTGCTGCCCGTCCTGCCGCTGGACGGGGGGCGGATATTGGGATCGCTCCTGCCGCGCAAATTAGCGAATGCCTATATGAAAACCGAACCTTACGGCATGATCATCATATTATTTTTGTTCCTCCTGCCCGCCTTCATGCGCGAAGCCGGGCTTATGCATATCAACCCCGCCTATTACCTGATATACCTACCCGCCGACCTTTTCCGCGATGTCATACTGGGCATCGCCGGTATCGGTAACAGCCCGTAATAAAACCGTAACTTTCATTTCTGATAGGCTTTTGTTAGGATTGTCGGGCCTTAATCACAGGAGGAATATATGGCAGACGCAGTCCCAGCATTGACGGAAAAATACAGCGCCATTGTGCCAGCCCTTAACGAAACTTTGGAAAACAGCACAAAATTGCTGCCGCTTCTTGCCCAAATACCTCCACAGGAAAAAGAGGAAATCATCCGGCTTACGCAGCAATATCCGCCCCAGCCAGACATTGCCATAGCAGGCGACATCATCGCTGCATTGCCCAATCAGTTGCGCAGCGTCATAGGACTTGCAAGCTTCTTTGATACAATGCAAGACAATAAGAGAGAGTTGAATAACGTAGAAAAAGATTTCGCTGCCCTGCCTTGGAACACCATTGCTGAATTCAGGGGTGCCATTCTCGCCCTGCACCAGATACTCAAATTCGCTAACAAGACTGCCGAGGGAAATCAGGCATTTAGCATGGATAACCTGCTCACGTCTGGAAAATATGACGAGACCATAGCGCTTACCGGCGCCATAGCCGGGCAATCCTGGCCCATTCAGCAATTTGTCCAGCAGAATCAGGAAGAAATATCAAATACCGCAATACGATATCAGCATGAGAGGAAAAAACCCGCAACGGAAGTCAGGGCTCCGGTGGCAGAAATCGCTGTACAACAGCCATTGCAGAAGAGTATGTAAGAGGGATGGCATTTACCGAGAAAGTACAAAGTTCCAAGGGCGATCTGGTTTACCTTGTCAGGGGTAAGGATGCAGGAAAACCTGCATGGCACTATGTGCTTATTGACAAAATAAAGCTGCCCATTTTCCAGCAGGCGCTTAAGACCGGAAATATCGATGTTTCCGAATACGGCAAAGTGCTCGAATCCGGCTGGGGCGAAAACCCGCCGAAAGAAGTTACCGACGCGATAAAAAAGCAATATTCCTGAAGGCAAATAACTTTGCCAATCCTCCACCCTAGGTGGAGGTTTTTTTGAATACAATAAAAAAGGGCAACACCTCGCGGTGTTGCCCTTTAAGTCCATTATAAATTCAACAAAGAAGAAATCAGCTGCACCCCTCCAGTTCAGCCTTCAGTTCCTCCGCATACCCTTTGCTGAGCTCCAAATCGGCAAGCACTGCCTTGAGCTTCTCGGATGCTCCCGCCCCTTTTGCCACATGCGGCACGTTCCAGTCCGGCTCGGTAACCGCACGCGCATGGCACGAGACCAGGACGGGAATATCGGCAATGACCGGCTCCCCCACCGGCGGCCTCTGCTGGCATGCAGCAAGCATGAAGAGCGATATGAGCATTCCTTTTTGCATGTTCCATCCTTTATTTGAAATAGTTGTTAAGCAGCATGAGCACATCCGCGCATTCGTCACCGGTCATTTTACGCGCTTTCAATTTCTCTGCGATGAAGGCACGCCTCTGCATGGAAATACGGGCATGCGCAAGCGATCTGGCAGCTGCACGGCTCTTTCTTTCCGCTTCATTTTGCAGTGCAAAAATCGCCTGGTTCTGTTTTGCCAGCATGCCGGAAAGACGCCTGTTGGAATCAGAAAGCATCCGGTTTTCTTCCCTGTACCCGGCCATTCTGTTACGTAAATGCCCAATTTCCACATGCTGGACGGCAAGAGCGGCAAGCAGGATAATTTCAGCAACGCCGAGCCAGTGCTGCCGGAGAAGATTCAGGATAAATGCGATCATATGATTACGTAAGGATTCAGGAACCAGATGCCGGGTGCCAGCCAGAACCTGACACCTCGAGTTAAAGATAATTACTCCCCACTACCAGCAGCCTGAACACCTTAGTCAGATTGCGCCCGGATGTGGTCACAATACGGTTCTTCACCTGGTATGCCTGCCCTATCGTCCCGCCCGATACCCACACGGTCGTAAGCGTACCGTTCGAGGCAAGCGAACTCTGGGTGATGGTTACGTCGGAGGGCGAAACCGTCCATGCGCTGTTTGCGCTATTCGCTATGACATCGGTGCCGATGTCCTTTGACCAGTCGAGTGAATAGTCTTTTATTTCGTCAGGCGTTTTGGTGCCGATCATGCTCATAATATACTCCTATGGTGGCTGAAACGATGCGGAGAGTGTCCAGCGATCAGTAACCATTGCAAACCACGGGTCACTGATCACCGCTTTCATGCCTTGAAATTCCTGTTTTCCGGATTTGCCGCCGCCTGCCGGTTCTCCGCGTTTACAGATACAGGCGCGTGCAACTCTGCCGTCCCTGCCCGTTTTTCTGCCGGGACGTTGAACATCCTGTATTCTTGCGCATCGAATACGTCCGCAGGATGGAATATATAGGAAGCGCCGAAATCAGCCGCCGTTATCAGGCTGCGTATCTGATCGCTTGCATATAGTATCAACGCAAGCAGATCGCTGCCCGTGACCGATTCGGCAAAGCCTGGATAGAAGGCTGCAATCGCGGAAATACTATCACTGCCTGTAACCGCCTCGGCGGTGGAAGATACACATGCCGCAATGGCAGCAAGCGCATCTGCACCCGTAACGGCGTCGCTGGTGGCGCTCGCATAGTTTGCCTGGCCGCGTGCGCCGTAGGCAATGCTGCCATAGGGTGAGGCTGCGTAATTGGCTGAAAGTATCATATAGGATTATTCTTTATTGCAAGGGGGCGTCGCTAACGCTCCTCCACATACCCGCGCAATTCGCGACTCCTTACTCGCTACACCACTTTTCTTATCCTGAAATTCCCGATCTTCCATGTAGCGGTCGCTGAGCCTGCGCCGCCGCTTGCGTCAAAACCAATGATAGCATAGCAGGTCAAATGATCGGCGCCGGAGGGAACAATGACCGGCGGCGTGCGGAAAGTCATCGGATTTGTATCCCCGGCAATCGCCATATACGCGCCGGAGGCGATGAATTTATCGGTGACATTGTCGCCGTCCATCGCCTGCATAGCCGTCGTGCCGCTTTGGGTGAAGTTGATTTGCAGCAGCAGGCGGTTCACGTTCGCCTGCCCCGAAAGCCACATGTCGCATTCGACGCTGATCGTATCGCCAACGCTGATATTATAGGATGAAATCGCGCTGCTCGTGATGCCGAAATTATATTGCTCGCTGCTCGTGCCGCTGCCGAGTGAAAACGTGAACACCTGCCGGTTGCCGCTTAAGCCGTCCGTGCGTACCGATTCGATGGAACCCGCCATCGTGCCGGTCGCCGAGCCGGAGCTGCGGAATGCGCTGAAATTTCCGGCGATGCTTCCGGTAACCGGTGCTGTAGGCGTGCCGGGAGTGGCATTCATCAGCCAGCCGAAATTGAGCGCGCCATCGGGATTATAGGTCGCATCGTACCCATCCACCTGGCTTATGATCATGGCAGGCCCCGAGAGTCCCAGCAGCGGCTGCAATTGCTGCGCAAGTCTCAGCCCCATCGCCTGCGCGCTCGCGGTCGACCAGTGCAGGCCATCGGAGGTCATGAGCGAAAGCGGATTGCCAGTGCTGCTTGTCGCATCCGCCCAGAAATCCTCCGCGTCGCAGATAATGATTTTCCTGTTGCCGTTCGGGTTCTTGCCGTTCGCAAGCAATGCGTACTGGTATGCCCAGCGCTTCACATTATACATCTGGTGGCGGGCGTTGGTGATTTGGCTGCCGGTAAGCGATGCCCAGTAGCTGCGCGCCTGATCCGGACAATAGACGACCATCTTCCCCGCTGCAATTAACGTATCGAATATCGTCTGCAGGTTGGCCTTTGTAGTTGCCGCGGAAACGCCGTTGGTAATGTCATTAGTGCCTATGCAGACAAACACGATATCCGCCGCCACCGAAGCGATATCGGACAGGCGGTTGACGCACTGCATCGTAGTCTCCCCGGCGACGCCGAATGTTCCCGTGCCGCCGATAACGGCCTGCAATACCGCGCCTGATCCGGTGGAGTCGCTCACGCTCAACGTGGGCAGCGAGGTAAAATTGATGCCTTGCGCCGTCACCGGCACGCTTTTGATGACCCCGCCCGATACTACCGGAGCGCCAAAGGTAAGCCCTGTGCCGCTGCCGGAAAATGACACCGAAGGCGACGTGTAATTGGAGCCGCCATTCACCACTTTCACGCTGCACACCGCCTGAAACTGGCCGATATAGCCAAGCGTCAGATCGAAGTTGAGCCGCCCGCGCAGGAAGCGGTTAGCCCAGGCAACCGGCGAGCGGTTTGGATATTCCATCGCCGGGTTGGCAAACGTCGAACTCGACTGGTTGACGTTAAGGCCACAGTAGGAAGCACGCGAATCGCCGAATGCCTGAATACGCGGCGTGGCGAAATTAAGCGCGTTATTGTATATCTGCGAGATCACCCCGGCAGTAAGAATGTGCGCCACCGCAGCGCCGCCCGCATGAGCGGCCTGCATCGTGCCCTCATACCCCGGAGTCACGGTAAAAGTAACGCCGGAAACCGCCGTCACCAGGAATATTTCCTGATCGATGACGATGCGGAATTGCCCGCCCGCAGGAAATCCGGAGGCGGATGCCACGATAAGCGAAGTCGCGCCCGCGCTAACGGTGCTGGCGAGCGTCGTCTGCGCCAGGTTGGAGAATTGTTCGGTCGTCATATGATATTCTGATATCCGGGTAATAATTGTCATTCCTGCGAAAGCGGGAATTTTAGCTCTTTAGTATGTTAAGATGCGCCTGCGCGGGCATGACAAGTGGACTGGCAAATGAAAAGCGGCAGGGGAGCCATCTGAACATTTGAGGTTCTACCGTAATCTTTAAGGCGATTGCAGCGCCTCTGGACATGCATTACGGTCTCCCCTGCCATAAGCCAGCATTGCTGCTGGGTGAGCGGGAGAGTTCGAAGCAACCTGTCGCTAGAAAGGTTGGAATCAGCCTTCGGCCGAAGCCTGTTGTATAACTGATCCCTCCCCGCCCAGCATGGGCAAGGGAGTGAGAATAACGGTACACAAACCGCTAACGACACACAGATGAGAGCTTCGAACTTCCCACAGACGCTTCGCGCCTGCGGGGGAAGTTATAGTAAAATTCGAAGGTTAGGTCAAGCTTATGATTTGGCTGGTAGTGTCTCAGTTTGAAATTTAACAAAATTCTTAATATTTCCTTTACCATTATCATGGTAAAATCGTTTCAGATAATTCGCTTGAGAGTACTTGAGAGCAATTTTATGGCTAACAGAATGGAAGACTTTAATTCGATACTGCGCAGGCGGCTGGCCGTATTTTACCTAACGTCTGGAAATCCCAAACCAGACGCCCCCCTGAAATTCACTTCCTCAATATTAGGAGAGGTACTTAAAAGAATAGATGAAGCATACCCAAGAAGAGATGAGGTATACAACGAAGCCGATGTACCACCCGATGTACCTGATTTGAGAAAACTCCATGCATTGCTTAGCGCTGCATTACCTAGCGCCACAGTAGAGAAAGAACAGGAAATATCTGTTGATAAAATCCCTTCTAATGAAACGCTCGCAAAAGAAGCAGAAGCAATTCATAAATTTGCTTCTTCTCTTATAAAATCAAAATCTTCCCCCATCATCAGAGATCCAGAATTGGTAAGAACTTCGTCTCTTTTGATGCAATTGACAAACAATTCTGCTCCGGAAAGGAAACCTCCTCCTATAGAGAGCGCTGTCCGTGAGTATGAGGCAAACATAAATGCAGGGAGGTCTCCACCTTCTGCTCAACTGCCTGAAATACCGTTGCCGGGAGACACAGGCAAACAGTCATTAAGAATAACAGGGAAGTCCCGCTAACGATAGCAAGTATCTTTTTACCTGGAAATTTCGCGGCTCCACACATTAAGGAATGGTGTCATAAACTTTTAACATGCCTTTTGCCGTCACTATGCTAAAATGATTCCGTCCTGAGGAACTTTTATATGGCCGATGCTGTAGCGTTTCGTGACATTCTGGCGAAATCCCTGCTCGATCATTATCAGGGAAGCGATGCCACCGTAACCACCAGCGAGGAAGCGCTGAGAGTGTCTGCGGAAAGACTGGGCAGAATACTGGATATGGCGCGCGGCCATAACATCAGCGTTCCGGGACTTGAAAAGCTGCATGTGGCGCTTTCTCAGGGAGAAAACGGCATCGACCCTGTCAGGCTACCGGACCTCAACCAGATCTCCCTGGATTCGCTAAAGCTTCAATCCGCCGCTTCGCCCTTCAGCCGAATGCTGCAGCAGGGTGATGTTTCCCCGGATGTGCAGAAAGATATAACGGCTGCATCCTCTATGGTGATTCCTGTGGCTTACGCCCTCAGCAAATACACGGCGGTTGCCGAGGAACACAGTGATGAACTTAAGATGATATTCGACAATAAAACCTTCGCCCGCATTCTGGAAAGGCATGGCCTGAAACCGGAAGAAAGCGCAGAACGCAGGAAACTTACCTACCAGGAGCGGGTCGCCAGGCTGCAGAAGATGGTGGACAATATCCCGCAGAGATAGAAAAAGCGAATTTACAGCTTTCTTACAGCCTCCAGAACATGCTGTTCGAAATCGGCAGGTGGATTCGTACCGCTGCCATAGGCGACAATGACGCCGAACTCAGCGAGGTCAACATCGCGCCTGCCCATCTCCCTGCGAAAATCCGCCAGGCGTTTTTTACGCAGGAGCACGTAAGCAAATACTGGTTTCCCGTTTACATCTTTTCCGGTTACGCGTTCCAGCACGTACTTATTTTTATCGAGCGCTTCCTTCATCGTGATACTCCCGCCTTATTCACCTTATCCAGCAGCTTTCTGACGCCATCCTGAATCTGGCTGATTTCCATCTCCGCCACCGTGCTGCTCTCCGCGCCTTTCTGCACCACCATGTGCGCCGCAGGCACAAGCATCTTTTTCTGCTGCTCAAGCAAAGGCTTCGCTGCGTTTTCTATATTTTCTGCCGTTCGTTTGCCTGTATCCGGAAAAACCTCATCATAAAGCTCCTCGATTTTGCGGAATGCATTCCTGCCTGAATCATAGACCAACAGCGGGAATTTGCCTTCCGCATCCGCATGGATATCCCGGATCGCGCCTATCACATGCAGGCTGCCGTTGCCGACATTGTCACGCACGGACTTATCGTTGAAATAGTAATCATATAAATGTTTCATGGACTGCAGGACGCTGAGCTGCTCCACGATACGCAACTGCTCCTGCTCATCCACGCCCGCGCTTTTTGCTTTCTTGAGCGCCGCGCTCAACCCTTCCGGCGCAACCGGCAGCATCCAGCCCGCTTCAAAACCGTCAGAAGGCTTCGCGTCGCCGAGCAGCGCGTCGTAAAGCGCCTTGTTCGCGCCGCAATGCGTATGCCCCATGATGACGATGTTGCGCACCTTGGGAAAATGCAGCGCCGGATAGCCCAGATCCACCTGGTGCTCAAGACTCACCCGTTGCCCGTCATAAGGCGGCACGGCCGCGCCTGCGGACGCCGTCTGGAAATACTCCCCGCGGGCGAGATGTAAATCCTTGCGCTCGTTAAGGCGCGAATCAATGCAATGGAGTATCACCCCTTCCGCATCCTTCTGGCCGAGCGTCAGATCCTCCGGATCCGCAGGGGCGCTCTCCCGGAAATGCCCCCGCAGGGCATAGAGCGTATGCAACAGCCTTTCCTTACGCGCCTCATTCGATTCAGCCTGCTTCATCCGGCTGATAATACCGGAAAATCGGAAATCCGGCAACTTGGGAATAGGCTTGTAGTCAAATCTTAATATTTCCTTAAGACACCGAAACCGTCGGCGTGACGGAGAGTGTGTCGCCGCTTGCAACAGTGCGCGCCACGCTGAAATCGCTTGCGCTGTATAAAATCCCGCTGGTGCCGCTGTTCGCGTTTGCGATGAACGCGCCGGAAATGGTCGCGGTCGCGTTGATGGAAATGCCCACCGCGTTCGCGGTATTGCTTCCGCCGGAGCTGGCGCCGAAAGTGATGGCGGGACGATTGCCGGAATAAGGCGTGATTTCGCTCCAGCCGCTGTGCGAGGCAAGCGTATCGCCGGAGACTGCCGTACCGCTGGCTTTCAGCCCAAGATACCATGCCGCCGTATAGGCAGAGCCTTTGAAATATTTATCGATGATATCGGTTTTTCCGACAGCCGTAACAAGGTTATGCACGCGCTCGCGCCATTTTTCCCGGCCTTCTGCATCTGTACACACGACATCGTAGATAAGCGAAGGCGCTGTTTGTGTTTCTTCGGTCATAGTGGATCCTTTTAGTGGTGAGTGGCCAGAGTTGAGAGTTGAGTAAGCGGCACTCAACTCTGGTCACTCAGCTCTTGCCACTGCTTAAAAATAATTCTCTTTCCACCTTCCGTCTCCTCGTAAGCCCTTCGCTTGCTTCGCCATCCGCATGGTTCCACCTGAGAAACTCATCCGCCGCAGCATCGTAATGTCCCTCATTCAGCAAGGCACCTAGCGTATGGGTGAGCGGCGCCGGGCCTGTGTTATAGACTAGCGAAACCAGCGCGGAATACTGGTCGTCGTTCAAGGGAACATGCACGAGCCGCCCGACTGCATCCTGCGCATCCGCCAGATCCTCGCGCAGGAACTCTTCCGCCTCCTCTTCCATAACCGGCGGGCTTTCAGGAGTAACATCCTGCGTGTGCCCGTAACCTATGGTCCATACCCCGCCGCTATCCTGATAAGGCCGCGCGCGGAAGCTTTCAAAAGACTTGATCAGCGCAAGCCCTGCGGAATTTAGAGAAAGCATAAAATGATACATGGCAAGGTGGATAGGTGGAGGAGTTCCATGCGACGGCCCCACAACATAAAGTCGTATAATTCTTTATGGCTCGTGATAGAGAGATTGCAGATCCTGCGTTGACACGTAGGGAATAAACCCCTCGCCGCGCTGCGCGGCATAGATACGTTTGACGTTCTCCCCGTCCTCCTGAGGCCAGTAATCGAGCGTGTATATTTTCAGCGATGCCGACTGCCTTTTCACGTTATTAAGCAGCCTGACGATATTCTTGTATTCTTCCTGCGGACGCAACATATGCTGTTTCGTATCCGGCGAGACAGTGCTGTAAGTGCTTTCCGCCAGCACCATGTCTATATCGCCCGCCACCATGGGAAGGATAGCAAATCCTCGGTTAACCATAATTTTGAGGTTAGGATAATGCATGCGGATATCTTTTATTATCCGCGCCGCGGCCTTCTGCATGCCAGCATAGCGGCGCGGCGCGCTCACTTCCGTCTGGATGATGCTGTCCACCGTATCGATCATAATGCCGTCAAACCCCTGCGCCATGATCTTGGGCACGAGGACTCTTATGACATAATCGCCCCACTTGGGATTGCGCACATCGATAACTGTCTGCCCGTTGGATGCCGGATCTCCGGACAGCAGGAGATCCTCCTGCGCGAGGACGGAATAATAATCCCTGGCCGGATCGGCTTCGCCGAGGCTGATATAACCCAGCACGGTCTTGCGCGCAGCCTTGAGCGGCGCAAGCGGCGGATGGTTGTCGCTGTCGAACACCAGGACGTTGAAATCCTCAAGCTCGGCATAGGGTACGTCATGGCCGTAATAGGCTGCCCACTTCTCCTGCCGGTTAAACAGGAGGCAAATGGTAACGATGCAGAGGACGACGCACAGTAAAATCATATACCGCAGCATAACGCTTCCTTGAGGGTAAAGGGTATCCCTATAAGGCGGTTAGCGGTAATTTTGCAAGAAGTTTTCCATGCGCGTACATATTATTATTTCAGGAAGCGCGCAAGCGTCCATGACACGACCGCTACGACAACGCCCCCAAGCGCGCTTGAACAGAGTAGAAGCGCGGCGATGCTGCCCCGGCTGCGGTTGATGAATTCGTATATGTCCTTGATGTCCCCGCGGATGCCCTCTATCGACTGAAATACCTTGTCCGCAAGATGGTTCAGAGATTTAGTTATCTCCTCCTTATGCGACCTGTGCTGTTCGCGCAGGCCTTCGATCTGGCTCTGCATGACGGCTATCTTGATATCCTGGTCATATGACATAGGTTCCGCCGCTATGGATTGAGCGGCAACGGGCTGTTTCCTTTTTCGCGCCACTCCTGATATGCCTGGTAATCCTTGTTGGATGAATCAAAAGGTATGAATGCTCCGTCCGATGCGCGCTGAATCATATCGATGCGGGCATGGCCGCTGATATCGGGAATCTGCTGGTACATCTTATAACTCCGCTGTTGCTGTGATATGTAACCCGTTGGCGTCTCCTACGGAGGATGTGGAAGCCGTCGTATAGGTGAAGGTAACGGTGTTGACGGAAGACTGCCCCAGCGCCGCGCCGGTGCAATCCGTCCCGCGCGTGAAATTCCTCGGCTGCGCGTTGGCATTGGACGGGTTATAGGTGATCACCGTCGGCGCCGCCCGCATCTGGGTAGCAAAGCGCAAGTCCCCTGTGCTCTGGTTGTTGGCGTTGTTGGAATATATCTGGTTGAAGTTCCAGCAACCGGTGCTGCCCGCATTCTGGGCGGGCGCAACGCCGGGAGGAAACGTCGAGAAGAAATACCGCTGGCAGAATGCAAGTTCGGCATGGATCGGGCGTATTTCCGGCACCGGCGGCGTGCCGTTAAGGCCTGTCGCAACGCCGGGCGTTGCCCTTATATCCAGTTCGGTGACCTGCACGCTTTTTCCGGTAGTGCTGAAACTGTTGCCGAAATCGATCGTCACTTCCAGCCCTGCCCCTGCTCCGGCGTTACATGCAAAAGTGTAGGAAACTAAAGTCCATGCGCCATTCGCACAAGACTGCAGGTTCACTGCGCTCACATCAACCGTGACCGAAGTATAATTGTCGGTGGCGGTCGGGCGTTTCACGGTAAGCGTCGGCGTAATCGATGATCCGGTATTGTTATAGACCTGCGCCTGCACGGTGACCTGCTGGCCTGCGAGCGGCTGCGCGATCAGGCTCTCGATGCGCTGCTTGAGCGCAATGTCGGTGACACCCGTCGCGCCGGTAAGCAGCAGGGAATAAGTAGACAACCTGCCGGCGCGAGGGTTGGATGCGCTCTGCTGTGCCGTGCAGCTTGCGCCACTTGGCGTCACAATCCAACCATCTGTGACATATCCTCCCGACGTAGTGACGGTAATTACAGAATTACCGCGCTGGGCTATATCATGGATGGGGTTGTGGAATTTATTGACGAAGCCGCCTTGATTGTAAGAGGAATTTGACAGAAGCGCCTGATAGCCGGCTTCATCAAGTTTGAATAATGAAATCCATGCCATATTATCAAGGCTGCGCAGTTTGAGGATATTGTTGGTGGTATCATGCCAGAACTGCCCCGCTTCCGGCGTGCCCGGAGCCGCAGCGCCCGAGCAGAGCGTATTGAGCGTGTCAAGCGCATAGTTGATGTTCTGCGTCATCTGCAGCCCGCTCACCGTCCCGGTGGTAGGCAGCACAAGGGAGTTTTGTGACATAAGGATTCCTTTGAGGTTGAAATTGGGAAGTCAGGAAGCCGGCAATGGAGAATAGGCGGGAATTCCTGATTTCCCGTATTCCCGATTTTTAAGATTTAGAGCATGTTCGTTTTAGTCGCAGACAAAAACGAACATGCGGGGAGGAGCTTTAGCTGCGGCTGGCGGCCAAGAGGGGAGCGCAGCCTGCGCGGCGCTTGAGCGCCATTAAAGAACGGGAGCGTTTTTGTAGTCACTTAAATCAAGAACGCTCTCTAATGCTGAATTATACTGACGTGATTTCCATTCCCTATCTGGCTAACCACCGCAACGTCGAAACGCCCGGTCTGGGTAATGGAAGCAAAATCATTACTGCCGCTTTGGATCAGTTTTATCTGATCGCTTATCCCGCTCTGCGTTAGGTTCGCGGTATTATAAGAGCCGCCCTGGGAAACATTCGCTGCATCATTTTGCCCGGTGAGCAATATGTCATAGAAGTTGTTGTTTCCCGACTGTGCAACGCTGGCCATATTATGATTGCCCGCCTGGCTTATATAGATGAGGTTATCCTCTGCAACCGCGGCAGAAGCTGAAACGAGCACAAGGCAGGATATTAGTGATTTATATTTTATAATCATAAAACTATCTGAAGATTCCCCATACGGCACAGAGAGAAATATATCAGATAATAGTTAATATTTGGTTACTGTTAACACTTTAAAAACGCCCCTGCCGGGGCGTTTCTTTCTGGATAAGTTCCTGCTGGCGCGCTATGGACTGCAGGATACGTAAAACCAGCGCATCGGCGTCAAAATCCGCCATGCGCAATCCTTGTTGTTGGCTTAAGTATTCTGCGGCTTCTTTTGCAAGCTGGCTCTGCACTTCCACGGGCTGGCTTGCAAGGATGCGCGCCGCCTTGTCAATGAGCTCGTTCTGCGCCTCTTCGCGATCCTTGGGATTCCCACCCACTTTCTTGGAACTGAACCCAGTCAGGACATCGCCCACGACCGCAGCCACCATTGTAAAGGCAGAAATGCCGGACATGATGAACATCCACGGACGCAGCGAGCTGTTTTCCGGTAATTGCTTTGCCGTTTTATATTCGCCGTAGGCCTGCCCGCCAAAGGATATGTCCGCACCAAGGAACGGCCAGACCGCGAAATTCAGCGGCTTTTCCTGCATTTTTCCCCAGAGCGTTCCCGCAAGGATCATGAGATAGTTGATGATATTGGCATTGCCCGACTGCAATTCGCCGCGCCGCCTGCGCAGAAACCCGCTGCCCAGCATGCCGAGCGCTGCTACCGCGTTATAAATATTGCCGCATTCCATAGGGTGATCATAGGCGAAATCCTCAAGCTTAGAGAACCAGCCCTTGCGGGTTTCCTCATCCGCTTTCTTCAGCAGCTCCGCATCAAGCGGCATACCGTGCCGTTTCATGAAAGCGGCAAGCTTCTTCTCAAGCCGCCCGAGCTGCGCGGCTACCGGTGAGCTACCATAACGTCCGATAATCAGGCCGGCTCCACTCGTAAGCGCCGCCGACGCCATGCGCCCCACCCCAGCATTACGCATGTCCAGGTCCTCGCCAAACCGGTTCGCAATGAGGCCATTGGCAAATACCGCTGCATTGCCAAGCAGAATGCTGATCGCGCCCAGACGACGGCGATCTATATCAGGCCATTGTGTCACTTAGGCATTTTAACCCATTGCCATGCTTATGAAAACAGCAATAAACAAGTGACACAAAAGTTTCATAATGAATAATGATAAGAATCAATGAATAGCAGGGGGATTAGCTCGAACATTGAAGATTTCGCTATAATCTTCAGGCTAAAACCCTGGAAACGCACTGCGCCCCCCAGCCACAAACCAGCATTACTACTGGTGAGCAGGAGAGCGATTATTTGTTGATGGTCAAACGAGAAAAAATTCTCGTTTAACCTCAGTTTTGGATAAGGAAAGGAATAAGTATTTGTTTTTCCTTGTCATGCCAGCGTAATATGGCATCCAGCAAGAGCGCCGTCTGGCGTGATATATTAAAGATGGATGCCAGATAAATGACACTCTCTAAAACCTTTCAATTCCCCACCTAGGTGCATGATCTTTCATGTCTTTAGGTAAGGCAATTGCCTGCTGTTGCCGCTATACGGATTTTTCGATTCACTCATATAGCCTATTTTGATTCAAGTCCCTTGAACAAAATATTCTAATACCCCTGCACCAGTAAATTCACATTCCTTACCACCCCTGCACCACCGTTCAGGATCTGCACGGTGCAGCTCGAAAGGCTCACGCTGCTTACGATCGCAAGGTCGCCTGCCTGCGCATTCAGAATCGTAACCTGTATGGCAGGCTGCGTTGGCGAGCCTGCCGGGCCGCCGTTGAATGGCGTCGCGGTGGCGGAGCCGTCCGGCATGAAAGTGATCGTGGTGCCACCCGCAGCGATGCTTTTGTTCACATAATGATCGTCGCGGTCGGGCACGTCTACCGAGAACACGAAGCCGGAGAGTATCGCCTGCACCTGTGGATCGTTCACCTGAATCTGCATCCGCGCCTTGAATTTAAGTGCGTTGTAAGTACCCGCGGCATATTTTTGCCACGCTGACCATGTCGTGCCATTCTGCGACAGCGCGATTTCCGGATAGACATTAGTGTTGGCCGAAGCCGCCCAGTCAAGAACATCCGTGTCGCCCAGATAATCATACACCGCAAGGATATTGTCAGTGATCTTGACGCCCTGCGATGTCCAGGTGACGAGCACCTGGCAGGGCGCTGCACGGCTGATGTCGATCTGGTGCGCTCCGGGAATTTCATAGGTGCCGTTGCCACCGCCGCCGTAAAATAAGACATTGCCCGTGCCGAGGAAATCTGCGTCGCTTAAGATATTGCCGGAGCCCGTGGTGATGACGTTGCTGCCCGCAACCACCGCCGTGCCTCCGAGCGTTCCGCTCCAGCCGGTCGCCTGTTCGTCGTAACTTGCGATGACGTTGCTCGTGATCACCGAGCCTGAGACGACAAGGCTCGCCGGAGTTTCGCTGTAGACCTGCAGTCCTGCCAGCGGCTGGCTGTAGGCCGAGACCCAGTATGTGCCGTCCCCTTGCAGGGTAAAGGGCGGGTAGATCGTACGCCCCAGCACCTGCGCGCCGTTCCATGCCGCGCCCTTGCGCACTTCGTACTGGACGCTGCGGAAATCCTGCACCGCGTCCCACATGAGCTGGGTGAGCGACGCCACGTAGGACGTGCGCAAATTCTGCGGCGTGGGCAGTGGCGAGGAAAACGCCGTGCCCTTGATCATATAGGCATAAGGCTGCACCTCGGCAAGCGTCTGCAGGCCGCCATCATAGATGTTGAAAGAAACAAACTTGATGTAAATGGTCGAGCCGATGTAATTCTGCGGGAACGCATATTTGAAGATGCCGCTGTCGAGACGTGCGAAACTGCTGCCGCTTAAGTGCTGCGAAACGCCCGTGCCGTAAGCGCCGCGCACCAGCCAGCCCAGATTATACCGGTTGCTGCCGGTGAGCGTTGCGTTCTGGTAGGCGATATATTCACCATCGACATAACAAAGCGTTGCGAGCGCCACGGCGTCGCTTTGAGAGCCGGAAAGCAATTGCGCGTTGCTCTGCGATAAATCAACCGAGAGCGTATTCGTGACATCGATCGTCTGCCCTGTTCCATTCGCGGTGGTGGAAGGCAGCGTTGCGGTGAGCACGCCGGTACGCGCCGAACCGTTGATGCGTCCGGCCAGTTTATAACTGTTGCCATCGTTGGAAATATAGACGTCGCACCCGCCCCAGAACGCGCCGCCGCTTACCGCAAGCCATACCTCCAGGCTTTCGGCGAGTTCCGCGGTCGGCTCGAAAATCACCGGCGCGTTGGCATTGCCGGGGCTGGCATTGTAATTATTGGCGTAACCCTGCCCCAACTGATAGCTGTAAAGCGGCGCGCTGCCGGTGCCGGAAAGATATTCCTCGGCGGTGAAAGAAAGCGATCCGTCGTCATTCTCGGTGATTTCGGTAATGCGCACCCATTGCCTGTTAAGGCCAAGCCCTGGATCAGTCAATGTCACGATATCCATCGGATCGAGCAGCACATAACGCTGGTCGAGCGTAAACTGGTAGATATTACGGATATATTGCCGCTGCAGCTGGAGCTGCGCCGACACGCGCGCGGCGTTCATATCGGCGAACAGGTGCATCTGGGCGGAGGAGGACTGGCGCAGTCCGAACTGCCCTATGAGCGCCTGATCCTTCGCCTCGATCACCGCCGGGTTATAGGAGTTGGCGCGATCAAGGCATTCCACCTTCACCGAATTAAGCGCATCGCTTGGGCGCTTGCGCATAAGCCATATGGCATCCTTTTTTTCTCCTGCCACCGTATTTTTATTTTCCATGAAATCGTCATCGGTCAGATCGTAAAGCGGCACGGAAGGCGCAGTGTAACCATATCCATTCGCAGTAATGCTCTGATCGCCGTAAGGCACAAGCGTCAGCACTCCGCCCGACCAGACGAATGCGCTGTTGGTCGCCTTCGCAAGATCATCAAGCATTGACGATGCCTGCGCCTGCGTGACATAGGCGGGCGAAATCCAGAGGCCGTTCGCAAGGCAGTATGACTGATAGACGCCAAGGCTTCCCAGCCGCACCGGTGGAAATCCCGCACCATAGTTGGGATTAGTAAGCAGGTCGGCGACCACGAGGCTCGGATCAGCGTCGATAACGCCGAGTGATGAGAGCGAAGTGGAATAAATCCCCTGCACCTCGAAATTATGGTTGGGCAGCTCCGCGTTACTGCCAAGCGGGTAGCTGCTTGCAGCAAGATAGGCAACGCCGCTGTAACCGATGGCCTGATCCGGATGTTTGGCTGCAAGGTATCCCCACGGCGCCTGGCCGTAATTCCCCGGAAATTCTGAAAGTCCGAGCGCGGCAATCGTCGTGACCGACTTGCTGACATAGACATTGCCTACGCCTTGCACCGGCCCTTCGCACAAGCCCAGCGCCACCGCCGTCTGGTAGATATAGGACGACGCGCCGCCACCTTTGCCTCCGCCCCCGGTAACGCCGCCCTTGCCACCGCCACCCGAAGATGAGCTTTGGGGAGCGGCGACAAAATCCCCATACCAGATAAGGTTGGGCGCGATGCGCGTCGTGCCGTAAACAATGGGAAGCGCTTTCCCGTAGACCGAGCTCTGCAGATGCAGGCCGGACACAGCCGCCTGTTGCGCCGCCTGCGGCGTTCTTGCAATGCCAACGAGGAAGGACATAGAATGAGTGATGAGAAGTTAGAATTGAGAGTTGAGTAGCGAGAGTGGAGTAAAAAGTTTTTCTCTACTCTAAACTCTCAACTCTGGCCACGGGTTAGAAATACGCTGAAAAAACGCACTGGCCTCAGTTTTGCGCTTTCTCCGGCATCTTCGCCAATATGGCTAAGCCACTTCGCCTTTGAGGCATCCTCAAGCGTGCATTCGCGCCCGACATAAGCGTGGATGATGATAGGCCACTCAATAACAATCGCGCCGTGACTGAAGCAACGGCCGAATTTCCAGAGCGCAATATCACCCGGAAGCGGCGCGGATATTTCACGCGTATATTGCAGCAACCCGTCAAGGTAACGCTCGGCGGCGCGGTGAAGGTGCCAGTCGTTTGGATAATAAGGGATGTCAATCTTTTCCACCAGTCCCGCTTCATGGAACACTTCGGCAAGCAATGTCAGGCAGTCAACACCCGCATCTTTCACCCTGCCTCCGGTGTGATACGGCGTGCCGAGCCATTCACGCGCAACCGCCACCACCCGCGCACGTTCAGTATCTTGCATATCAGGCTGCGGAAGCAGAAGCCGCCGCATCAGGCGCAGTTGCCTCCGTGCCTAGCATTTCATGCAGATCGGCTTTCGCCTGTTCCAGTTTCGGATTATGAGCAAGCGTTGCGAAATGCCGTTCGAACCACACCTCGATTTCATTCTTCAGCTTCTCAGCAAGCCCTTCGATTCTTGCGATGTCTTCTCTGATGGTCATAAAAAGGTCCTTTCTTGTTTGCATTGCATTCAGTTCAGATCTCGCCAGGCCACAGCGAAAACAAGGCATGGCACAGAGATTGCGCTACACCGCCGTGCTGTTCTCCGGCACATAGGGAAACCCGCGGAAATTAACGAGGTTGAAAAATTTATTCCTGCAGGTGGATTGCTGTTTGTCGCAACCCGGTACGATGGAGAATGCATCCCCGGAGCCGGGTGCGGAAGGAAACGGCGCAATGAGATTGACAGCAGATGGCGATCCACCGGCATAGTTTTTCACCGTGCGTGAAACGCCATTATTTATGCCGCTGGTAAACGTAATGACTCCCAGGTCAAAATATCCCGCCGCCTGAGTCAAGAATGTATTGATGACGCTTGCGGTGGAACCGCCGGAAGCGCTGCCGGCCACTGCGAAATTCGCCTGGTTCAGCGTGCAGGCGGAATCATACAGCGTGTTCACGCAGCCGGACTGGTACAGGTTGCGCGGCAGGTTCTGGTTGAGCAGTTCAAGATGGCTGTTCACGGAGAACGTGGCGAGCGAACCGCTGGCGTCCACTTCCGCAACGCGGCCCGCGAACATGATGACCGTTCCCGCGGCAACATTGCCATAGGCGGGCATGAAAGCGCGATAGAGTGTCAATTCAGCGCCGTCGAACACGCCCTGCCTGACTGCCGGTAAAAACGGCTCGCCGATGACGGTGGAAGCACCAGGCAATACGTCGAACACCAGCGTATCCACTTCCACGCCTACTTTCCAGTGGCATTTCGCCTTGTTGTCCTTGCGTTCGAAATACGGCCCCATGCCGCCGCCCGCGCTCCATGTGACGCCGTTCCAGAGGATATCCTTATCGCCGCCGCAATAATGGAGCTGCCCGCCTCCAGCCAGCGAGAACTGGTACAGATCGGCGAAGAAAAACTGCCTTGAGGCGAGCAGGCTGATGAGGGCTGGGGATGCTGTTTTCATAAAGAGAGGGATGAGTGGTTAGAGCTGAGTGAAGATGATTGCGCAACTCTGCTCATTAATTTTTTACACTAATAAAACCAAACTTCTTGGCCTTGTAATAACCGGAAAGAAACATATTGAACGACACGCTGTCCGCGCTCATGCGCACGGGGAAATAATAGGTGAAATCCACAGTGACGGCAGCGCCGATCGCCGGGGCGGACGCAAACGTAATCACGCCCGGAGATGCGCTGCCCCACGCGCTGATGGAAAATCCGCTGGTCTGCACAACGCCGTTTATATACACCGCACTTACCGTATTGGGAGCCAGCACCGGTTCAACAAATCCGCCGAAAGAACGTATCAGCTGAAAGCCCGTCGTCGTGCCGTCGCCTGTAGCTACGGGCTGTCCCGTCACGCTGTTATCGTCGGCGTCCTGATATAAAAATGTATCGAACTGCCCCTGCCGTAAATTGAAGAACCCTGCTAGTTGCTGCAATTCCGTATAGTTTGCGCCGCTGCGCAGCACATTATAGGCAAGATCCCATTTCCAGCGCGGATAGGTCTGGCGCGCAAAACGTGTCTCCTTACCGGAGAGCGATTGCTGCACGACCGTATCCCACAGGAGCGTGCGCACGACATCAAACCCTAGCCCGACGAGCGGGGGAAGAACGGATGTAGACATAACTTAACCAATTAATAGTTAGCGGAAATGAAATCTGAAGAATTTCAAGATTCCAGATTCTATCCTTTCCACGCCGGGACATTCCTATTGAAACTCCTGACCTGCGAGGAAAGCGCGCTGGCAATATTCGCAGCATTATTCTTAAGAAACTGCGCGCCGGTCTGGGTATCGATAGCATTGATGTTGATGGTGTAATTATCGCCGCCGCCCAAACCGCCACCGTCGCGCAGGCCCTGCGCAAAATTCTGTGGCACCACCATTTCTCCCTGATGTAACTGCGCGATCATATCGCTTCCCAGGTTCCACGCGCCGACATCGAGCGACACCAACCCTTCCATCGCTGCAACGGACGCATAGGCGATGCCTGCAGGTATGGCAGCGGCAGGCCCAAACACCGGCGACATATTCGCATAAACACCGGCATAGGCCGCGGCAGCGTCGGAACCGATCTGCTTTATCAACTGCGCCGCATGTGAACCGGCGCTGACGTTCGCCGTTTCCGCATTGCTTGCCGTAATCGCAGCATTCTTCGTTTCATTGGAAACGATTTCCGCTGCATTTCTTGTTTTCACTTCTTCCAGGCCAAGCACATTGGTTGCCAGTTCATGCAGCAATTTGTTGGCGTTCAACTGGACAAATTTTATTTCCAGATCCTGGATGATTTTCAAAGTTGCCTGATGCCAGTTCTCCGTTCCCTTCATCATGGCCGCTATGGCGGAGTCAGACGAGCGTTCCATGGTCGCAAATAATTCGCTAATGGGACTCTGCGTATTCTGGACGTGCAGCTTTACGTAACCAAGCGCGTCGTTCACGGCATTCAATCCGGATTTGAATTCATCCGTAACTGCGCCGAATACAATATCGATCCTGTTATCGGACATTGCACACCTCAACTTTCAGGGCTTAATGAGAAGAACCTGTCTGGCTCTAGGGTGTATGAATCATTTTGGTCGCCGTGTCTCCATGCACGGTAACCCCGGCTGGCGGCCCCAGGACAAACGTTACGAAGTCGGCCCTGCGCTTGATGGCCGAAGGATTGCAGGGTATGCCGTAATCGCAATACGATGTGAATGTGACAGTAAAGACATCATCGCGCTTTTTATATTTCACCACCGAGAATTCAGGGTATTTCTCGGTCTTATCCCCCGTATATATGAGATAGGTCTGGATAAGGTTGGGGTTTATCGTCCGAATTCCTGTCTCGGAATGCGCATTTACCCATTCTATCGCCCTGTTCCATTTATCATCACAGTCACCGCCTGCCTCGCACGTTACCGGGCGATCCGCCAGTTCGTGCAGAAAAGCCACCTGCTGCTGCGACATGCCGGGAGTGCATGCGGCGAGCACAAGCGTAATAGCAGAAATGATAGGACGGCATTTCATATGCAATGCAGAATATTGCATAACGTCATCCGTTGCAATGGCTTTGAAAAAACACTGGCGTTAACTATTTTCTCTTCATATTAATACGTTATGAATTTTAACCGGGATGCTACTTATGAAAAGAACGTTATTCATCTCCCTGCTATTGCTGGCCTGCGCATGCGCATCCCCGGAAGACAAGCTCCAGACAGTGAAGGTAGATGACCTGAGCAACGAAATCATCATAACGGGGCAGACGGATCATGATGCGCAATCCGGTGCGGAGTGGACGCTGAAAACCTTTGTGGACAAAGATACCGCAACTCCCCATCACCAGCTGTACATCACCGTGAAATATGCAGGATCATCCCGCAAGATTTTTAATCACGCCGCGGATGAAACCCGCAAGCGCATAAAGCTGAATCATATCCTCAAGAACGGCAAACCCTGCATAAACGCAAAATGCGCAATGGGCGAAGTAATGGCAATTGATTTAACAACAGCGGATCTAGCGGCGCATGCAAGCGGAGGCTACCGGATCACTATCACTGCAACGGATAAAACAGCGATCACGGTACCTGTTTCCGCTCTGAGCGTCAAAACGCAGATCGCAGCAGCCGGAAAATATACCGCCATCCAAAAGAAATAATTATTTCTGCGGCGACTCTTAGGGTGTAGACCTGCAAATGCGCTCTATGAGTTCATCCGCCGTGCCTTCCTCCTTGGGCTTTATGCCAAGATACGCGGCTACCATAAGCGGCAGCGGCGGATGGCGTTGCCACTCTTCATGCAATGCCTTCAGGCGCGGCATGGTCATGTTGCCTTCAACATAATCCCACGTCCAGCCTGTCATATTGCAGGTATGGGCGATTATCCTGTCCCAGTCCAATGCGGGGGGAGTTACTCCCCCGCTGCTTCCCCCGGCGCGACTGCCTCCGCCGGTGCCTTCTGGAAAACCCCGGTCTGCTGGGCAATGGCGCTGAACGCCGTAATGAGTTCCGGCAGCGTTACGGGTAAATCGAGAAACTTCTCGTGCGTAAGATCCGGATGCGCACGGCGTATGGCGACAAAAGCAATCTCAAGCAAGGAATCATATTGTTCTGAACCGAGCCGGGAAAGCGCCGCTGCTTTGTCATGCTGCCATTCGGAAAATATCGGGAGCAGGCCGAGAATAAGCGGGTCGATTACCTTGTTCTGCCGCGCGGTCAGTACCGGCACCTGCCACATTTTGCCGCCCAAGGTTATTGCGGCTGCATCATTCGTATCAGCATCATTATCCATTTGAAACTCGCGCTATTTATAGTTATTATGAATTCTATGCGTATCCAGAATGTGCATAGAAGAACCTGTGGCCGGGAATAATTTCACTGTTTAGATAGCATGAAAAAAGAACGGACAAAAAAAGAGGAGCTGCTTGATTTTCTTGAGCAGCACTGCGAAATAAAATCCTATGACAGCGCCCCCGCCGGCAAAAGGCATACCATCTATATCCTGCATACGAGAGACTGCGTTGTTTTCATGGCGGAAGCCTATATCCAGGGTATGCGCAACACTATCGGCCAGGACGAAGAGAGAATGCGCAAGGCAAGAAAAAGCGGTGATTATAGCGAAGTCATCATGGTCTATAACTGGTCCGCGCCGGATCCCGGCATGGATATGGTGCAGATACCTGAAACCCTGATCAGGAAACTGGACAAGGAACAGGCAACTATTTTCCTGCGTAACCTGAAACGCATCCAGCAGGATATCGACGAAGGCAAGGCCAAAAGGGAAGCGCTTCGCAAACTGTTTGGCGACAAGGCCGAAGTGAGAACCACCTACGCGCTGGATGGCGAACGCCAGTTTTTCATCCAAGGCGTTGCTTCGCCTGACGACAGGCGCGGGTATGCCGAACGTTACGCAGAACACGCGGCGACGAACATATTGTTCGACCTGCCCAAAGCGCTTAATGCGCAGCTGCAGCCATACCTTCCGGAATACGCGCGCGGACAGCATTTCGTGGTAGGCCGCAGGGATTTCTATAAGAAGATGCGCTACGGCGCGGCCGAAGCCCATACGGAACTGGTGCTTACTAACGAAGGGGCGGATACTTTTATCAATATTGTGAAGGAATCCCCGCAGGCAGGCGCGCAGATTAGCAGGATATTCCAGCAGGCGATAACCGATCCCGTCGGCCTGTCGCTGAAATTCTACCTCGGCAAGAACCCGCTGATATGAGCGCCATCACAAAATAACGAAGAATAAGCTCTTCTATTCACTGGTAGAAAGCGTGAACACGTTCCCGGAAGCGTCCGCGAATGCCTGAAAATCGAATTCCGGTATGACGAATTTCTGGTTGGCGAATGCGAGCGAAAGCTTGCTCGACTTGCAGGCGTTAAGCCTGATGGTTACGTCCTTGGCGACGCCGAAATTGCTGGTGGTAGTTTTGAAATAGACCTCGAACACCGGGGAGGTTCCCATCAACGGGTTGGCATAGGCGATCTTGTTTCCCGACGGGGAAGTATAGGTGTAATACACATACACCGCCGCATTCGCATCCCCTGCGGCAAACGTATAGGTGCCGGTGGACGCATTGAAAGCATATTGCCCGGTAGCCGGACCCGATGCCACCGGCACAAGCTGGATGCCACTGTTACTGTAAAACACGCCGAAGTCCTCAAGCGGAACTTGCGCAGCATTGGCCACTACATAAGTATAGGGACCTGACGCAGGCACGGTGGCGGACTCGCCCGCGCTCGCCATTTCAAGCGATCCGGAATTGGACGGCTGGCCCGCAAGCAGGTTGTTGAACAATGTCATCTGCAGGCGCGCAAATTTCGCCTTGCCGCTGATTTTGAGCTCGCCGTCCCCCAATGCCACCGCCACCTTGTTCTGCCCGGTAAGCGATTCTAATTTCTGGTCGAAATCAAGCGATACGCTCTGGAGAACTCCGAACATGAACGGGGGCGTATTGGCAGTATCCGTGCGCTTGGCGATAAGCGTACCGGTACCGAATGCATATGCAGTCATAGGTTAAATCTCCTTAATTATATAATTTTAGAAAAATGCATTATTGTCATAATCCTGTAACAATTCCGTGCTACCGTCAGGCCAAGTGTTCAATTCCCATTAAAAGGGAGGGCTAAAATGAAACACGCACAGAACGGAACGCCGGACAATTTACAACACAACCTGATGCAGTGGCTGAAGGGAAATATTTCCAGGGCCAACTCCGTGGAGATGCTTACCCTGCTTGCAAAGACATTGCCGCTTGCGAAACTGGGGTCTGTCATGCAGCGCGACATCACGGAAACGATTCTGGAAATTACTCCTGCCGCAGGCGAAATAGCCCCGGTCACAACCATAGAGGCGCTCAGCAAATCGATATTATGGGTGAAAAATGAATATATCCCGCATTTCGCCCGCGCCATCCTCATTATGGAAAAACCCGCGCTTGACGCCAATCTCAATGCAGCGCTTGCCGCCATAGAGCAGAGCCTTCTTGTCTGCTATTCCGTTATCCTGCCGCAGGACATCCACGGCACGGGCAGGTGCAACGACCGCTGTCTGGAATGGCAGAGATACACATTTCTTTCCGTTCTCAATGCTATTGAAACCAGAGGGCATCTTATCGATCCTTCCATACTGGAAAGCCTGCTGAAAATTTCGGAAATCATGACGGACATCAGCCCGCAGCTCAGCGATATCAATGAGCGCATCCGGTTCCTGACCTGCGCTGAGAAAACGGATTCTCTAACGTGGCACTAGAATTCTGACCGGAATGACTGCGACTCCGTCACCATCCAGATCTCCTGCATCTTTCATCAGTTTTCCCTCGATCCAGCAATGCGATACCAGCCCGCCCAGCGTCTGCAGTCCGGTGAGATAATTGGTCGCAAGCGCAGCATCAATCGCATCTATGAGATTATTAAGCACGGTTGCGGGTACTGCACTCTGCTCCTTGCCCGCATCCGTATAGATATAGAGATCGACATTGAGGGTCACCGACTCCGGCACCGCTTCACCCGCACGCGTATAAGTTTCGCCACGCTCGCACATAAATAACGCGGGCTTATCCGTGGAAGCAACGCTGCTCCACAGCTGCAGCCGCCTGCTCGCAGTATTGAATGCGGCGGCATTGCTCACCAGGTTGAACAATGCGGTGATAATGGATTCGCGGTTCATAGCTATCTTCATTGTTAGTGAGTTTGGAATCTGGAATTTGGAAAATTCCAGATTCTAGATTCCAGATTCTATTGCATCGTTCATCCCATCTGTAATCTCGTCACCCATATCATCCAATGATGACCGCAGGTAAGAACGCTCCGGAATAACCGAGCCTGGGTGATTGACATACGCAAAGAACGACTGTTTGCCATTCATGGCGAAACTTAGCGTTTTGCTGTTCACCGCCTGTATGATATGCTCCTTGGTAACGCCGCCATATTCCTGAATCGCGGCATAAGGCACATCGCCATCTACAAAAACGCTGGCACGAACGCCGTCACCGTTTTCCTCCGTCCCGCTTGCAATGCTGTTTTTCAGGAGACCAGTCTTGCTTTGCAGCACTGCGCCGCTCAGCTTATCGTCCACCTTCTGTTTCAATGCATCCGCAATCGCCCGGGATTTGACGGCGAGCGCATTCTGCAAAGCTCCCGGCATCCCGGAAAGCCATGCCTGTACTTCTTCGCTGTGGACCGTAATCTCAAACATGGGCGTTGCGGGAAAGAATGGTTACGTTATTATCGGCAAACTCAGACATGGAGTAATAAAATGTACCATCTCGCCCAGGTAAACATCGCACGCATGCTGGCACCTCTCACAGATCCAGTGATGGCCGGGTTTGTGGCGAGAATTGAGGAAATCAACGCGCTGGCAGATAATAGCCCAGGCTTTATCTGGCGGTATCAGTCCTATGAAGGCAATGCGACTGCGCTTCGCGCTTACGAAGACGGCAGCATATTGTTCAACATGTCCGTCTGGACATCGCTGGACGACTTATATAAGTATGTCTATGCCAGCAGCCATCGTGAAGTTATGAAGCAGCGCCGCAGTTGGTTTGAGCATTTCGGCGAGGTTTATCAGGCGCTCTGGTGGGTTCCTGAAAATCATATTCCCACTGTGGAGGAAGCCAAGGAACGCCTTGAACATATGCGTCAACACGGCGAAACGGAATTTGCCTTTTCCTTCAAGCGTCGATTTCCGATTCCTTCCACCTAGGTAGGACGCCATACGTCTGTCCCTTCGTCCAAAAGAGAGCAGGATTACCCCTATTAGGAGCAGAAAATTGCTGGCCATTCGTTATGGCATCCTCGATTTGCTCTAGGTCCATCCCCGAAATTCTGCCAGCGCCGTCACCCCCAGAACAAGGCCTTCGGAAGTAACAGTAAGCATTCGTTGGGAAATGCATTCTTCCAAAC
>CAYVTI010000002.1:56516-94724 GCA_964454545.1 uncultured Rickettsiales bacterium | reverse complement strand
TTTCGCGGAGAACCAGCTATTTCCCAGTTTGATTAGCCTTTCACCCCTAGCCACAGCTCATCCGAGGCTTTTTCAACAGACACCGGTTCGGCCCTCCAGTGGGTGTTACCCCACCTTCAACCTGACCATGGCTAGATCACTAGGTTTCGGGTCTAAAACGTCTAACTAAATCGCCCTATTCAGACTCGCTTTCGCTACGCCTACACCTAACGGTTTAAGCTTGCTAGACACTTTAAGTCGCTGACCCATTATACAAGAGGTACGCTGTCACACCTTGCGGTGCTCCAACTGCTTGTAAGCATTCGATTTCAGATACTATTTCATTCCCCTTATCGGGGTGCTTTTCACCTTTCCCTCACGGTACTTGTTCACTATCGGTCGATAGAGAGTACTTAGGCTTGGAGAGTGGTCTCCCCATGTTCAGACAGGATTGCACGTGTCCCGCCCTACTCGAGAATTACAATGTTTTCTACTTATACGGGGCTATCACCCACTATGGCTGACTTTTCCAAGTCATTCTAATTCTTGCACTGTAACTACTGGCCTAGTCCCCGTTCGCTCGTCACTACTAAGGGAGTCTCTGTGATTTCCTTTCCTCCGGGTACTTAGATATTTCAGTTCCCCGGGTTCGCTTTTAAATCCTATGAATTCAGATTCAAATACCTTTTTACTATACCCGTTATCCGTTACCCACGATTGCTCGCGAATAACTAAAAACAGGTATAAAGGTGGGTTGCCCCATTCGGACATCTCCGGATCAAAGCTCTTTGGCAGCTCCCCGAAGCTTATCGCAGCCTAACACGTCCTTCATCGCCTTCTATCGCCAAGGCATCCATCAAATGCTCTTATCATATTTAATATTAATCTATAACTAATTACTTGAAGATACTTAATTTACATCACACGCAGAACAAAAAGCCGTCCTGCATGAGAAGAGTTTGTAGCACTTTAATTCAGCATCAACTCTTATGATTAGAATTTTTATTCGTACAGAAGTCATCACACTTCCGCACTGTTTTCTAAAAATAAGGGTTTTATCAGAAAAACCTATTCACAATTTCTTACAGCAGGCCGGATAAAGTTGGGCATTCCGGCACGTCCTTTTCGCAAAGGGAGGACATTAATAGCGATATGACCCGCACCTGTCAACACCCAATTTATACTTTTTTTATGAAGGCGAAAATCAAGGAAATCGGGAAGCCGGGACTACAGGAATACGAGAAATTTTCCGGCTTCCTGACTTTTCATTTCCCGTATTCCCAATTCATGCATCCCGCATTATAATACAACATTATGGCGAATAATATCATAAAGCTGGCCGGTGAAAAACGCGACGGGCTTCTGGTGCTTGAACCGGAGACCCACGCCAAGACCGCGCGCCCGCCTCTGTACAAGGTCATCATGCTCAACGACGACTATACGCCCATGGATTTCGTCGTGGTGGTGCTCAAGCAATTATTCCATAAGAACCATGAGGATGCCATACGCATCACGCTCGACATCCATAACCAGGGGGCGGGAACCTGCGGCACCTACACCCGCGACGTCGCCGAGACCAAGATCGAGCAGGTGACCATGATCGCGCGCAAGAACGAGCATCCCCTACAATGTGTGATGGAAAAAGAATGAAGAGGGAATCTGGAATCTGGAATGTGAAAACGGAAAATCAGCAACAGAAATTTTCCAGATTCGGGATTCGAGATTCCACTTTTCAAGTCTTCCCTGCTTGCCAAGGAATACCATGACTACGACCTGCACACGCCGCATGGAATTCGACGCCGGCCACCGCATCATGGAGCATGAGAGCAAGTGCAAGTACCTGCACGGCCACCGTTACGCCATTGAGGCGACCTTCGTCGCCGACAGGCTGGACATGCTAGGCAGGGTGATTGACTTCGGCGCCATAAAAGACCTGCTGGGCGAATGGGTCGACGAGCACTGGGATCACACCACTATCTTATGCGAGCAGGACCGCGAGCTGGGCGATGCGCTTGCGGCAAGAACCGGGCAGAAGATCTATTACATGCGGCAAAATCCGACCGCCGAAAACATGGCGGAGCACCTGATCAACCACATATGCCCTGCCCTGTTCAACGGCAAAAATGCCCGGTGCATTAAGATAAAGCTATATGAGACGCCGAATTGTTTTGCGGAGGCGGTTGTTTCTTAGGTCGCGTGGAGATAGCAAAGATGGGGTGATTTCATCATTGCAAGCGTAGCGAAGCAATCCAGCCTATCACATTCTGGATTACCACGTCGGCCTTACGGCCTCCTCGTAATGACAGGATTATTCCGTTTCCATCAAATCTAACTGATGAGGCAATATCTTAGGCGGTTGCAGGCCGATATGGGTGAAGGCTTTTTGGGGATAAAGCGCTTACTACCGAAATCGTGAAAGAAAGGAATCCTAGCTACCCTCTCCCCTTGCCCGAATCCGCACTGCCCAGTATATTTCCAGGGATTGGGGCCCCGATATCGTTACCCGGAATTGCCTTAACGATTTCCGCTAAATGCAGTACTTCATCCTGCGCGGGCGTTTTATAGTTTATACGCCTGAATTCCTCTATGGCCGATGCGGCATCTATGGCAGCTTCCATTACCTTCAATTTTTCATTTGTAGGAAACTGGCCATTGCTGGCTCTGTACGCTTCTACAGCCGCTACCAAGCCCCTCTGTCTTGCCACTTTCATCTTCTGCCGTTCGTTAAGCGTGACAGAATTCCGAATCCAATCGATGAAGCTATGCTCATCTTTACCAAACGCCTTCACAGCCTCTATAAAACTTTTGCCGCCTCCCGCACTTTGTATTTCTTTCAGGCGATTGGCGATTTCCGCTTTTTCTTCCGGCGTCCCGGCTTCCTTCCACTGCCTGAAGATCTCATCTCCCAGAGGCCTCCCGAAAACATAATAGAGCAGATTGAATGGCGCACCTGTTAATAAATGCTCATCCTGCCATAGATGAATATATTCAGGCGTAATTTTCTGTGTGACTTCCGTCAAATCGGCCAAGCTAAGCTCACCGCCAGACTCTTTAAACCTGTTCTCCAGAGCATCCTGCAACGCAACCTCTCTTGCCTGGAAGATAAAACTATCCGTATACTTGTGCCACTCGCGTTCAATTGCCAAACGCTTGAAGGGATCCAGACTTGAGGTTTCTTCAAGATAGTCATGAAGAAGACATTCGCTTAATCTTGCAAATGCTTCGTGAAGAGGTGATGCTCCAAGTTTTTCATTGCCTGCTTCCACGGCTCTCTGATTCGCTACCAGATGGCCGATTTCATGCATAAGAGTAATCAGATCATCAAGTGAAAGATATTGTTGATCCTCCGTCAGCAACGGTGCTGATACATAGAATTTCCCCTTCATCCGTTCCGGATCCCGTGACAGCATATTCCTTATGTCAGGCGGCATACTCCCAGAATTCCCAATAATGCCTGTATGCGCAAGACGACCTGATGGATGAAAGCTGATACGTTTCTCTTCGATTGCTTCTTTGACTATGCGCACCATATCCGGATCAAATCTGCGACAAACCTCAATAACGGTGGAAATGGCTTCCTCACGGCTAATAAAAGGGGGTGGCATCGTTCTTTTTCGCTCTAACGCACACGGGTTATGAGGGTAGGGCTTCCGTCCCCCCTGTTTTATTAACTTGTGTGTCGCTCTGTTTAATGCCACATCTGCGAATGAAGCAAATGCACCAAGCTTTGCCCCTTCTGGAAGAATGCTTCCGGTAATAAGCTCGGCAAATGTGGAGGTGAATCCATTATCAGCACAGAATCTTTCAACGGTTGTCCCTGTGATACTCTTCAGATATGACCTGAAGTGAACATTTATTGCCTGTCTGTACAATTCATCTCTCTGGCTGTCATATTGGTGTTCTTTTGGCAGATTCTGCGCCAGATCAAGAAGCCAGCCGATTGTATTAGAATCGTATCTGAACATATCCATCATAATGGCCGGATGTTCTGATTTCAATTGGCTCAAAGCTTCTTTTTCCTTCTCGTCAAGCAGACGGCCTACTACGGTAACTTTCCGGCCAGGCTTGTGGAGCGCCTTAACCAGCAATACAAAATCATCAATATTCTTCTTATCGTCAGGAGAGCGATATTGATCAGGATAACGGTATAAAGCAACGGCACGCAAATTCTCAAAATCCGCTAATCCTGTCGCCAGCTTTCTCACATCCATATTATAATCGGATATGCCAAGATTGATATTGCATCCTGAATTATCAAGGACTTCCATGCTTTGTATTAATGCATCCGTTGCAGATGGTCCCTTTATTTCATCAAGTTGAAGCGTTACATTTTTTATATTGGCAACGGCCTGTGCCAGCCTGCTTAAACCCCGTGCCCCTATATAGGAAAATTGTGCTTTTATCTCCTGTATGGGAATATCGGGAACCTGGCGGAGCACCTGATCAAGTGTGTCAGCAAGTGTGGTAGCATCCTGATTAAGAAGATATCCATCCTCCAAAGGATAATCTATGATCAATGTTGCAGCCTTACCGCGTTTGATGGCGTTCAGGGTTCTTCGCTTGATTGTCATAATCTGGAAGCAAAAAAGTAACAGTTACGCTTCCAAGCATAGCATTTTCTGCTTAATAATCAGTTAACATTTAACGATATTATTAAACGTTTATCCTATTTCTCCAAGAAAATACAATTGGTTGATGAATGCCTTAGGCGGTTGCAGGCCGATATGGGTGAAGGCTTTGGGTGTGAGCAAGCGCCCGCGCGGGGTGCGTTGCACGAAGCCGCACTGGATCATGAACGGCTCGATGGTTTCCTCGATGGAATCGCGCTGTTCAGCAAGCCCGGCGGCGATAGTCTCCACTCCCACCGGCCCGCCGTTATAATGCTCGGCGATGAATTTCAGGTAGCGGTGGTCGGAAGCGTCCAGCCCCAGCATATCGACGTCGAGGCGCAGCAGAGCCTTGTCGGCAAGCGTGCGGTCGATGCCGTTTGCGCCTTCCGCCTGCGCGAAGTCGCGCACCCGGCGCAATAATCTTACGGCGATGCGCGGCGTGCCGCGTGAGCGGCGGGCGATTTCAAGCGATCCTTCCTTGCCGATGGCAATCCCCATAATGCTGGCGGCGCGCTCAATCACATGCTGCAACTCCGCCACTTCATAAAACTGCAAACGCACCGGGATGCCGAAACGGTCACGCAGCGGATTGGATATAAGCCCGATACGGGTGGTGGCGCCAATGAGGGTGAACTGCGGCACGTCAATCCGTATGGTGCGCGCCGCCGGCCCTTCGCCGATAATGAGATCGAGCTTGAAATCCTCCATCGCCGGATAGAGCACTTCCTCCACCGCGGAATTCAGACGATGGATTTCATCCACGAACAACACGTCGCCTTTCTGCAGGTTGGTAAGGATGGCGGCAAGGTCACCTGCTTTGGTAAGAATCGGGCCGGATGTCGCGCGGAAACCCACGCCCATCTCGCGCGCGATGATCTGCGCCAGCGTGGTTTTGCCCAGCCCGGGCGGGCCGTACAGCAACGTGTGATCCAGCGCCTCATCCCTTGCGCGCGCCGATTCCACAAATACCTTCAGGTTGCCGCATGCCTGTTTCTGGCCGGTGAAATCCCCGAAGGACAACGGCCTTAGCGTCTGGAGGTCGGCATCTTCTTCGGCAGCGCCGGGGGAAACTATACGCGCAGGATCATTCATATGGAAATGTATAGACCAGTTATATTACGCTCGCAAATAATTCCTTGAGTATCACGCCTTTTCTATCTATGTAGGATGTTACCTGTAACTCTTAATGGCTGAAATGTGAAGAAGCCTATTTACAAGGACCTGTTCGTCCAGGTCGTGGCGGCGATTATTTTCGGAGTGGCATTAGGTTACATCAACCCGGACTCGGCAGTCAAAATGAAGCCGCTGGGTGATGCTTTCATCAATCTTATCAAAATGATGATTGCGCCGATCATCTTCTGCACGATTGTGTCCGGAGTGGCGGGCATGGGCAGCATGAAGCAAGTCGGCCTCGTAGGCGCAAAAGCCCTTGTCTGCTTTGAGGTGATCACCACCCTTGCGCTGGTCATCGGCCTGGTGCTTGTCGAAATCCTGCATCCGGGCGCCAATCTCCATATTGACGCGAGCAAGGTCGACGTGAGCACGGTCAGGCAGAATATGGAACAGGCGGAAAACGTCTCGACCGTTGACTTCCTGATGCACATCATTCCCACGACGCTTATCAGCGCCTTCTCCAGCGGAGAAATCCTGCAGGTGCTGCTGATCGCCATCCTGTTCGCCGCCGCGCTGCCGACACTGGGGGACAAGGGCAGGCAGATGCTCGGCTTTCTTGACTTATGCGCGCATATCCTCTTCAAAATGGTTGATTTCATCACCAAGCTCGCTCCCATCGGCGCATTCGGCGCGATGGCGTTTACGGTCGGCAAGTTCGGCATCGGATCACTCAAGGACCTGGGCGAACTGGTCGGCATATTTTATGTCACCTGCATATTGTTCATCCTCGCGGTCATGTGGCCGATGATGCGTTTCTACTGTAATTTAAGCACCTGGAAATTCCTCAAGTTCATCCGCGAGGAAATATTCATCGTGCTGGGCACCTCCTCTTCTGAATCCGTATTGCCGCGCCTCATGGAAAAGCTTGAGATACTGGGCTGCAGCAAGCCTGTGGTACGGATGGTCGTGCCGACCGGCTATTCCTTCAACCTCGTAGGCTCTTCCATTTATTTCACTATGGGCGCGCTGTTCATCGCCTATGCCACTCATACGCATATCACCCTGTGGCAGGAACTGACATTGCTCGGCGTGCTGCTGGTCGCCTCAAAGGGCGCAGCGGGCGTGTCGGGCAGCGCGTTTATCGTGCTTGCCGCCACGCTCGGCTCGATGAAAATTATGCCGCAGCAAAGCCTTGACATTGGACTTGCCCTCATCTTCGCCATCGACCGTTTCATGTCCACGGGGCGCGCCATCACCAACTTGATTGGCAACGGCATTACCACTATTGTGGTGGCGAAATGGGAAAACAGCCTTGATATAAAACAGGCAGAAAGGCTGCTTGATGAAGGCAGCCCGGACATATAATATGGCGGCGTTATGACAGATTTGCCCAAGATTTCCAGCCGTTCGCTCAATGTCTATTATGGCGCAAAGCAAGCGCTTTTTGACATCAATATTGCCATCGAAGCCAACGCAGTGACCGCCCTTATCGGGCCATCGGGCTGCGGGAAATCAACGTTCCTGCGCTGCATCAACCGCATGAACGACACGATCGAGAACTGCCGCATCGAAGGCACTCTGGTAATCGATAACGAGAATATCTACGCCCCTTACCAGGATCCGGTAGCGCTTCGCACACGCATCGGCATGGTATTCCAGAAACCCAACCCCTTCCCCAAATCCATATACGACAATGTCGCCTACGGCCCGCGCATACACGGCATGGTCAAAGACAGGGCGGACATGGACGCGCTGGTGGCAAACAGTCTTATCAAGGCCGGCCTATGGGACGAGGTGAAGGATCGGCTGGACCAGCCGGGAACCAGCATTTCCGGCGGACAGCAGCAGCGGCTCTGCATCGCCCGCGCCATTGCGGTTAATCCCGAAGTCATCCTGATGGATGAACCCTGCTCGGCGCTCGATCCGATAGCGACCGCAAAGGTGGAAGAGCTTATCAACGAACTGCAGCGGCACTACACTATCGTGATCGTGACGCATTCCATGCAGCAGGCAGCGCGCATTTCCCGCAGGACTGCTTTCTTTTATATGGGAAAATTGCTGGAGTTCGACGACACGGCGAAGATATTCACCCATGCCGAGAACCAGCAGACACGCGATTATATCACCGGAAGATATGGCTGAGACTCAGTGGACGCTGACAGGCGCTAAGTCGTGTAATTTAGCGGTGAAGAAGGCGGAATCATAACTCTCAAAAACGCCCAGCGGCTTGCCGTCGGCGGCATGGATGGCATAACCGTTATTGCCATCCTGGCAGAACGGCCGGATATAGACAATATGTGAATCGAGTTCATATTCCGTGATATTTTCCATATGCAGTTCCTTCACCAGCCGGGTTGAAATTCATAGGTAAAGTATAGCATTTCCGCGGTGTTTTTGTGTGAATATTTGGTGACAGTCTGGTGCCATTTCCTGAGTTATTCCACACTTGCCGTCCCGGAAAGCGAACCAAGAGACGAGTTTATCCGGGATGACAAATGAGCACTAACTCAAAAATACTCCGGCTATAAATAATGCTACACATTCCTTTCAAATGCGGTACATTGCTATCGCTATGAAGAAGCCCTCGATTTCGCACAGCTCTGCCTTCCTCGCAGCCGTGGTTGTACTGCTGCTGATAGCGGCCAGCATGACGTACGAGACCTATCTCGAGCATTCGCAGCAGGTCACCCACCAGCTGGAGACCGAAGCGACACGCATCGACCGGGCGCTCATCCTCGAAATAGAGCATTCCTCGCACCTGCTGCAGGGCATGGGACAGGAAATCACCCATATGGATCCGCACGATCTGAACGGCATTGCCCTGCTCCTGCGCTCGTTCGACACGACGGCGACCGTCCACCATGTGTTCTCCTGGATTGATGCGGACAACCGCAATGTCGTCAGCAGCAACAAAGGCGTGCATCCCCCTGTGGACGTGTCAGACCGCGATTACGTCAAACAGGCGCTGGCGACGCCCTGGAAAATCCATATCGGCGCTCCCATCCAGGGACGCGTTTCCGCGAAATGGGCGCTGCCGGTGGCGCTTGGCATCACCGACGCGACGGGGAAATATATCGGCGCCATCGTCATCAGCATGGACATTTACACCATTACCCGCGATCTACAGAAAGTGGTTCGGGATTCAGGCATCTATTTTGCCATTTATAGCCGGAGCATCCTGCCGCTTACCCAGAGCATCGCCGAAGAAAAGCTCGTGCAGTTTGACGATTACAGCGAGAAACTGAAATCCGTTGATTTCAGCCAGCGTCCGTCCGGACTCATCGCAAACGGCAGCATTTTCGACCGGGACTCGATGTACGTATATTACGAGCTGTCGGCGACCTACCCTTACATCATCATGCTGGGGCTTGATAATTCCGCAAGCAGCAACGCCCTGCGCAAACTCCTGCTGCCACGCCTGACAGAGATTTCCCTGTTCGGCGTCTTCATGCTTACCCTGCTCTGGCTGGTGCGCCTGCGCATCATCAACCCGATTGCGCAGCTTGCGGAACTCACGGCGCATATCACGCGCGGCGGCAAATATCAGGAACCGGAAAATATAGGCGCGGTGGACGATCTTCATGTGCTGGCGCAGCAGATCAGGAAACTCAGCGATTACCTGCAGGAAACCCGGCGGATCGAGGAAGAAAACCGGAATAAGAACGTCATGCTCCGGCACAGCAAGGAGGCGTCTGATTTAAGCAACAGGATCAAAGTGGATTTTCTCTCCTCCATGAGCCATGCGCTCCGAGTCCCGCTCAACACCATCCTGGGATTTACGGAAATCATGAAAAGCCAGAGCCTCGGCGTATTTGAGAACAAGCAGTATTACCAGTATGTGGTCGACATCCACGAAGCCGCCCAACAGCTGAGAACCCTCGCCGATGACATGCAGAAACTGGCGAATGCCGAAACCAGCGCATCGGAACTGCAGGAGAAGCATATCGACGTGCGCCTATTGCTCAACAAATGCGTACGCGCGGTTTCAAGGACGCTTGCCTCGGAGAAGCTCGACATCGAAGTAAAATTGCCCGAAGTCACGCCGCGCATCATCATGGACGAGCAGCGGCTTGAGCAGATTACCGTCAATATCCTCGCCAATATCATAGACGGCAATGCGGAACGCAGTCACATCGTCATCCGGGGATACATGGAGCCGGATGAGAAAGGCCGCGAGAATTTCTGCATCTCCTTCGCCGAAATACGCCCGGCGCATGAGCAGAAACATGGCGCTGCCCACGAAAAGCCATATGAGCGGCACCGCCCCAGCCATTCGGGAATCCCCCTCACAAAAGCCCTGCTTGCCATGTATCACGGGCAGATGGAAGTGAAGTCCTCGGTCGATCACTCCGATATCATTGTCATCCGTTTCCCCAAGGAAAAACTAGCATATTAGAGCAGTTTACCGCTTCCAGCCACATGCAATAATCCTTAATGGACGTTAATGAAATTTTTGTGACACGATTGAGAAAACCGCTATTCCGTGCTATATTTTAACTATTAGCCCGCGTAAGGAAACAAGCGGGCTTCTGAATAAACAAGGTAGCCCAAGATGGCTCAGGGAAATTCAACAGCTGTACTCGAACGCCCTTCCACGGCAGCAGGTAATGAGTCTCCTCCATTATCCCTATCCTACATGTCGGCTGCCGCTATTTTGGCCTATATAAATCCTGGCAATACTGGAAACGAAGCTAGCGAACTTAGTAATAGTATTGGATCCAATTCTGGACAAAACGATATCGCCAACTATCTTACAGATCATAAAATTTCGGATGCACAGGATTCCATAAATGCTGCGCAATCCATTGCCAAAGAGATGAATGGCGATAAAATACTGAAAGTAGTTAATAACGGAATGGATCGGGTGCTGGTCATACAGCATGGTAACAATATTGTTCTGGATTTTTGCGGTACTGAACGTGGCAATATTCCGCAATTACTTAACGATTTAGATGCGACTTCTACCTCATTTTTAAATGGCGAGGCGCATTCGGGATTCGTGAAAGCTTTGAATAACAGAATAAATGATCAGCCCCCCTTAAAAGATCAGATCGAAGCGGCAGTCCATGAAGCACAGGCAAAGAACCCTGAACTACAGGGCGCAAAAATATCTACCGTTGGTCATAGCCGCGGCGCTGCATTGGCGCTTTTATTCGCAATGGAAACTAGCCTCAATATTAATGGCAGTGTATGCGCTCTCGGATCACCAGCTACGGTCAATCAACCGCTCGCTGCAGAAGTGCAGAAAAAATTTGGCAATAGATATATTAATCTTGTTGATAGCAACGATCCAGTGCCTGAATTAATTCAAATAGCCAATCCATTACTCGTACCGGCAGGGCCGGAAACAAAAATTTTTCCTGACGGCCATCTTGCTTCCATCCCCACTTCTGAGCGCAGTCAGAACGCTGTAGTGAATTTCATTGATGCATTCCTCGGAATTCAAATAGAAAATTACAAAGACATGCCATTTTCTCAAATAGCTGAAAAAGTGGTCGGAGCGCTCATCGAAAGAGTTGAAGAACTTGCTTGTGTGCTTGCTCCCGAGTCTGGGCATTGCCCAGCCATATATAACGAGAGATTGAATAAACAGAATAGCGCCGCGCAAATACAATCCTTCAAGATTTCTGAATCAGCAGAAGAAGCTGTCAAAAGTCAGGCCGCGCCATTCTTTTCTCCCGAACATACGAAAGTACAGGAAGTGGCCCAAAGCCCAGCAGCGCAGGAAGTTATCACAGCACTTAAGGAATTCCAGAAACTTGCGCGTGAAGGCATGAACGCAGGCGCGCCACCACCTGTAATAGCGCCTCACCGTACGCAGGCTGGTATGATACCTGCCTTTCGTTAGCAGTTCTTATTTTCCACCTTTCTCTTCACACAAAAAATATGCCCCTCGCGCAGGCGTGTATGAAATCATAATGTAATTGTTGCTATAGGTTTCACATTCCGGGGTAATTCAGCTTAACACGCATACGTCATTACGAGCGAACATCGCTCGCATGACGGAAAGTATGTATAATTAAAGCAAAAATGCTCTGGCCATATCTTCACTCCCTTCAACCGCCACACGTTCATATGATGAAACTCCTTAGCGCCATAGGCTTGTCCGCCCTTCTGCTTGCAGGCTGCGACACCAGTAACTCCGAAGAATATACCACCTATGCCTTAAACCAGCATTATGCAGGCCGCCCGGTAAATATGTTCTTTTCCGATTACGGCGTGCCGGAAGCAGAATTCGAGGAGAACGGCAAAGGCAGGATATACCGCTGGAGTTCCGTGCAACCCGCCAGGATGCCCGCGCATGCCAACCTGCATGCCTATGAGTATTCCAACGGGAAATATGTCGTGGGCGACACTTATCAGGGCCGCCTGGAACGCCAGTACTGCGAACTCAGGATATATACGGATACAGAGGACAATGTGAGACGCTTCAGCCTCGCGGTGGACTCCTTGGGCAAATGGAGCGTTTCGCGCTGCTCCGAACTGTTCCAGCTATAGAAACCTCTGGCTATGGCTGCTCTGTTCCGCATTCCTCCAAATCATATAGCGTCTAATTATGCCCTTTGATAACGCTACAACTTATGACTTCTTACATTCCTGTGCTTTGATTACCAATAGTTGTTCGATTCTGGAGATCTCATGCGATATGACGTCAATCTTTTCGGTTTCATCAAGGCTTGGATATGAGGAAGGAGTAAGATATCCCAACTGCTTTACATAGCCGTTTCGTGCATCAAAACGATAGGCTTCAATATAAAAATGATGGGAAGAAAAATGCTTCTCGCCTGCTTGCCAAACAGCATCCGCCGTAGTCAGTATTCCGGCAAGATCTCCCTTGTTGAACAAGTGATATTCTCCTTGTTCTGTAAGCGTGATATGTGAAGACAGGTCAAACCTGTCTATTTGTCTATTATATTTCCAGAAAGAAACCTGCTTCAAAGACCCGCTTCCTCCTCCAGAGAAACTTGCGCTGAATTTCAGCAAAGGAGGTGATGTGGCATCAGGATGTATTAATTCCAACCCATTAACGGTTTGATAGTAATACATCATACCGTCGTTAGGAAGCACGGAGGTAATCGAAGTACAGTTCTTTTGCTGATTAGCAAGGGAATCCCAGAAACACAGTTTTGCGGCAACATTCCCCATTACGGAATCCTTGCCGTTAGGTTGCCATGCCGTCACATGCCAGTTGCTCGTTGTGCTAAATTCGCTTTTCAGCGAAAGCGTCTTTACCTCTTTCCATGATGTATCAGCGGCGCAAACATAGCCAGATAGGGCGATGAGCAGAGTGAACAGAGGTAGCGCTTTACTATACGCCACGCTAATTTCCTCTTCCTGATGTACGGGTTATAGTTCCCTCATGGTACCCTTCCGACCTTTTTATTGCATCTACAAGGCGGCTCATCTGTTCATTATTAAGCTGTCCAATTATTTCATTTCCAGTAAAACCACCAATAACATGCACATTTTGCTGAGCCGCTGCTGTATCGTTCTCGGTGGGAGGAGTGCGGCGAGCTACGGGGAGACAGTTTGCTTAAAGATATTTTCGTAAGCGGCATTCCATCTATCGTAATGCCTTTTGGCGTTGCAGCAAGTTTGTGGAAGGGTGCGGGTAACATAGAAATCCTTTTGGTAATTTCCAGAAGCATCACCTTACCAAACATTAATCAATATTCAAGGGACTATTCCCTGTGCAAATACCTGCAGAAGAATTGTGAATACTGAAAATGGTGGGACCGGCGCGATTCGAACGCGCGACCTACGGTTTAGGAAACCGTTGCTCTATCCAGCTGAGCTACGGCCCCACATCTGCGTAACGGCAGGTTCCCGCATGTATAAACGCAGCCGCTCAATTGAGCAAGACGCTTGTAAAATTATATCAGCCCGTCCTCCTCCTTTACAGAAGACCCCCATTAATATATTAATATTCGTATATGAAATACAATAACTTGATAGAGAAGGCAGATTAAATCTGCATCCCTGTCTTATTATGGATTACCTATACCCGAAACCGTAACATTGCTTTTACAAAACCTCCTGCTACAATTTCAGCAATTACAATGCACAAGTCTCTTTCCTATCTCCGGTGCTTTTTTGCCTGCCTCGTGGTTATTGCGCTTGGCATGCGCAGTCTCATCCCCGTGGGATACATGCCGGATTTTTCCGGGCATGGAAAAGGCATCTTTCCCATGATCCTGTGTGACGGGTTCGAACATATGTCCCATGATGAGCATGCCGAACACCTGCATCACCACCACGGAGGAGGGCAGCATCATGAAGGCGCATGCCCTTTTGCGGCCAGCGCGATAGTTTCCTTTAACCAGCCCGGCGCAGCCGTTTACGGACATTTTCTCTATAACGAAGTATCGCAGCCGCCTTTCTTCTCACAGCGTCCTGGCAAGCAGCCTGACTTCCACAACGCATCTCCCCGCTCGCCACCCATTTTTTCCTGACGTCCATACATATCTGAATAACGTCATACTGCGATGATAACCGCGCGCTCAGGGAATAAGCCTCAGCTCTCCGGTTGTCGCCGGGATGATTCCGTACTGGAACTTATTGCTGAAGGAGAAAATACAATGATTAATCGCGTCTTATTGATTTTATTGCTAAGCTGCTCACCGGGTTTTGCCTATGCCTGCGCCTGCGGGTGCGGTGTGTTTGAAGTGGGAACCGCCGCCATGCTGCCCACAAGCGAAGGCGGCCTGGCGTGGCTTGAGTATGACTTCATGAATCAGGATATCAACTGGAGCGGCGGTAAGGTTGCGCCTGAAGCCAATAATCCCGACAGGCGCCTGCGCTCCGGCTTTTATACGGCAGGCATGCAGTACATGTTCAGCCGCGACTGGGGCGTGATGGCGGAAGTGCCTTATACAGACCGCTATTTCAGGACGACTGATGACAATAATAATCCGGTAAGTTTCAAACATGATGCGCTGGGCGACATCCGGCTCAAGGGAATCTATTCCGGTTTCTCGCCTGACATGTCCACCGGGGTGGACTTCGGCCTGAAACTGCCCACAGGCGACCATACCTTCCACGGGTTTGACCGCGATACCGACATCGGCAGTGGCAGCACCGATCTGCTGCTCGGCGCCTATCACATGGGCAGGCTGACCGCCAATGGCAAATGGGACTGGTTCGTGAACGGCCAGTGGGATCACGCGTTCCTGACGCAGGGACAGTACCGCCCCGGGGATGAACTCGACGCGGCGGCAGGCATCTATTTCAATGCCGGAAGCATCGCAGGCTACGGCGCGTTCTCCCCGCTGCTGCAGATCGTTGGTTCCGATCGCCAGCGTGACAGCGGCGCCAACGCCAACCCGGATAATAGCGGCTATACGCGCCTGCTCATCTCCCCGGGATTCGAATATGACATAAAAAACCTGAGACTGTATGGGGACGTGGAATTTCCGCTGTACCAGAACGTCAACGGCAACCAGCTCGTTGCGCCTACATTATTTAAATTCATAGCGGGCTATAGCTTCTGATTGAATCTCCCCGTGTTGCGTTCCCCGAAGCTTGCTGCGTAACCTGAGTTTTGGATAAGGTATCGGATAAGTCATTGGGGATTATGCATTGCCATGCCGCACTTGCTGCGGCATCCAGCCTTGCCTTGCAGTATGGCTAGACCCCACAATGCGCTTCGCTTATGCGGGGTGATATCTGCTTAATACCCCCGTGGCTTGCGGCGGGGGTGTTTATTTGTTTCTTTACGAAACATCCATATGGCTTTTTTATGAATGCAGCCCTATCCATTAAGGCAGAATTGATTATTCAATGATTATGGAACCTACAAAACAACCGAAGATCTGTAATCCTTTAAGTAAAGCCCCCAAGGCGTACCTTGCGGCCATTGTCGAATCGTCCGGTGACGCTATCATAAGCAAGGGCCTCAACGGAATCATCACGTCCTGGAACACTTCTGCCAAGCGTATATTCGGTTATAACGCGGGGGAAGCGATCGGGAAGCATATCAGCCTGATCATTCCGCAGGATCATCTCCCTGAGGAGGAGATCATTATCGCCAAGCTGGCTGAAGGGCAGAAGATTGAGCATTACGAAACGGTGCGCAGGGCGAAGAATGGAACCTTGCTCGATGTTTCCATCACCGTATCCCCTATACACGACAGTAAGGGCCGCATTATCGGCGTATCCATAGTGGCGCGCGATATTACCGAAAGAAAAAGACAGGAAGACGAGTTGCGCGCGCAGCAGGAATGGTTTCAGGTTACGCTCGCGAGCATCGGCGATGCCGTTATCGCGACCGACGTCAATGCAAGGATTACTTACCTTAATGCCACAGCGGAACGGCTCACGGGATGGTTTTTAAAGGAAGCCGTGAATCAACCTCTGGATACCGTCCTTAAAATCATTAATGAAGATACGCGCCTTTCTGTGGATAATCCTATCAGCAAGGCGCTGAAAACAGGAGCTGTTCAAGGGCTTGCCAATCATACCGTGCTCATAGCAAAGGACGGAACAGAATATTCCATTGAGGACTCCGCAGCTCCCATCCGCCTGTCCAATGGTAAGTTTATTGGTGTCATACTGGTGTTTCATGACATCGGCGACCGGAGAATCATGGAGAAGGAATTACAGAAGAAAGCGGAGATGCTTGCCGAGAAAGATCGCCGCAAGGATGAGTTCCTCGCCATGCTTGCCCATGAACTGCGCAACCCGCTGGCGCCTGTCAGTAATGCGTTGCATATCATGCGCTCGCAGCCGCTCAAGCCTGAAACCCAGAAAGAAGTACTCGATATGGCAACCCACCAGGTGAACCACATTGTCCGGTTGCTCGATGACCTGCTGGACATATCCCGCATCACGCATGGCAAAATCCTCATGCAGAAGGAACGGATTGACCTGTGCGGAGTCGCAAGGAATGCTATTGACAGCGTAGAGCATATTATTCATGAACGCGGCCATACGCTCGAAGTGCATCTTCCACCATGCCCCCTCTGGGTAACCGGAGACGACACGCGCCTGTCCCAGCTATTTGGCAATCTGCTCAACAACGCTGCAAAATATATGCGGGATGGCGGGCGGATCGTGCTGGAAGGGCAGGAACGCGGGGCAGAAATCATCATACGCGTCCGGGATACCGGCATTGGCATATCGCAGGAAGAACTACCGCATATTTTTGACATGTTCATGCAGGCGGACACCTCCATGGAGCGTTCTGAGGGAGGGCTTGGTATCGGGCTGACGCTGGTGAAGCGCATCGCGGAGCTGCACGGGGGGAAAGTGGAAGTAAAAAGCGAGAAAGGCCAGGGAACGGAGTTTACGGTCACATTGCCAGCCGCGGAATCATTAAAACAGCCTGGCAGCGAAACCGGTGAAGAGCAGCCTGCCCACCCGCTTTCCTCCTTCCGGGTACTGGTGGTGGACGATAATGAGGCATCGGCAAGAACCATGGGATGGATGCTGGAGGCGCTCGGCTATCAGGCACAAGCCGCTTATAATGCGAAAGACGCTCTTGAAATAGCGCATAACTATAAGCCTGACGTGATATTGCTGGATATCGGCATGCCTGATATGAACGGCTATACGCTCTGCGGGCGGATGCGGGAAGACACCGAGCTGAAACATACCATTTTCATCGCCCAGACTGGATGGAGCCAGGAACAGCATCTGCAGCGTTCAAAGGAGGCGGGGTTTGATTATCATCTTGTCAAGCCCATCAGGATGGAAGTTTTGCAGCAGCAACTCAAAGCGATAAAGGAAAAAGCCGCCCCGATCAGGAAAGCGGCCGGATAATCCCTCTATATCATTCTCTGCAGCAGGTTAATCCGCTCGGTAATGCGGTGCTTTACGACGCCCGCCACATGCAGGAGGATAACCGCTATAAGCGTAAGCCCGGCATAATAGTGAAAATTCCCGAACAAGTGTCCCAGGGTTTTGTCGGGACCGATGAGTCTGGGTAACTCAATGCCAAAGAACTTTACCGGAAAGCCAAAGGAATTGCTCATAAGGTAACCGGAAAGCGGCATGGCCAGCATGAACAGATAGAACGCGTAATGGGTCATATGCGCGAACTTGCGATCCAGCGCCGGAACGACTTCCGGAAATGCTGGAACTCCCAGACGCACCCTGAACGTAATTCTTAAAAAGCAAAGCAGAAAAACAAGGACTCCGAAAGATTTATGCAACCCGTAAAGCGTGCCACGCAACGGATTTTCCCTCGGCATGTCGGCCATGATCAAACCCACGGCCAACAGGCTTATTATTAGCAACGCCATAATCCAGTGGGTTATGCGTATCGGCAGGGGATATTTCGCTTCCATACACAATTCCTTGTGACAAGTACGCGAAATTCTACATCCTGCACGGCACATGTAAAGCGCAAAAAACGCGGCGGATAAAATCCGCCCGCCCGCGGAGAGCGGAGGCAATTATGCCGCAGGTTCTTCCGCGGCAACCGGGGCTTCGATATCCGCTTCATTGCGCATGACGATGACCTTGAGCGGAATGATAACTTCCGGGTGCAGCACGATCCTTGCACCGTAGCTTCCGGTGTTCTTGATAGTCGCATCCAGGATAAACTGCCTGCGCTCCAGATCATGACCATCTGCCTGCACGGCTTCCGCGATATCACGCACCGTGACGGATCCGTACAGTTTGCCGTCTTCGCTTGCCTGACGGATGAGCTTCACCGATATATTCTGCAGTTTTTCCGCTTTCTTGCCGGCGTGTTCACGCGCTTTCGCATTCGCAGCTTCCAGTTCGGCACGACGGCCTTCAAACACTTTTTTGTTATCTTCGGTCGCACGCAGGGCTTTTTTCTGCGGCAGGAGGTAGTTGCGGCCGTAACCGTTCTTTACTTTCACTACATCCCCTACGGTCCCCAGGCGACCGACGCGCTCAAGCAATATCACTTCCATTATATGTCTCCCTTTATCATTTGCGTTCAGGCGCTTCGCGTCTTGGCGCCACGCATGCTGCGCGCGCACTTGCCCGCTAATCGCCGTTTTACTCCTCCGTTTTCACCATTTTCACCAGCTTCAACAGGGAGAAATTCAATTTAAGAGCGCACTCTTTAGTGTATTTAACCGCGGTTGTCCAGAGCTTTTAGTCACTATCTGTATAAAATGGTTTATATACCGCTATTTACACCATTTTCTCAGGCCTTACCCATTCGTCAAACTGCTCGGCGGTAAGCAGCCCGAGGGCAATGCCCGCTTCCTTGAGCGAGATGCCTTCCTTATATGCCTTCTTGGCGATCTTCGCCGCGTTGTCATAGCCGATATGCGGGTTGAGCGCCGTAACCAGCATCAGCGACTCGCTCACCAGTTTTGCAATGCGATCGGTGTTGGCGACAATCCCCACGACGCAGTTATCGGCGAAGCTCACTGCGGCATCGCCAAGCAGCTTTATGGACTGCAGCACGTTGTAAATAATCACCGGCTTGAAGACGTTAAGCTCGAAATGCCCGTTGGAACCGCCAATGCTGACCGTGACGTTGTTGCCCATGACCTGCGCCGCGACCATCGTCATGGCCTCCGACTGGGTGGGGTTCACCTTGCCCGGCATGATGGACGAACCCGGCTCGTTTTCCGGCAGCGACAATTCGCCGAAACCGCAGCGCGGGCCGGAAGCCAGCAGGCGGATGTCATTGGCGATCTTCATCATCGACACGGCGACGGTGTTAAGCGCGCCGGAGACTTCCACCATCGTGTCATGGGTCGCAAGCGCCTCGAATTTATTGGGAGCGGTAACGAAAGGCAGCTTGGTGAACTTCGCCACTTCCTCGGCGAATCCTTCGGCAAAACCCTTTTTGGTATTAAGCCCGGTGCCTACCGCCGTGCCGCCCTGCGCAAGTTCGTAGAGACGGGACAATGTCGCTTCAAGGCGAGCCACGCCATTTGCCACCTGGGTAACGTAACCGGAAAACTCCTGGCCAAGCGTGAGCGGCGTGGCGTCCTGCAGATGGGTACGCCCGATTTTGATGATATTCTTAAACTCGTCCTGCTTCCGCAGCAGCGCCGCGTGCAGGTGCTTGAGCGAGGGAAGCAGATGGCCCACTATCTCGCACGCCGCCGCGATATGCATGGCGGTCGGGAATGAATCGTTGGATGATTGCCCCATATTGACATGATCGTTGGGGTGCACCGGTTTTTTCGAGCCCATCACGCCGCCCACCATTTCAATCGCACGGTTGGATATTACCTCATTCACGTTCATGTTGGTCTGCGTGCCAGAGCCAGTCTGCCAGACAACCAGCGGGAAATTCCCGTCCAGCTTGCCGTCGATCACTTCCTGCGCCGCATGCACAATAGAAAGGCCTATGGATTCATCAAGCGCGCCAAGACGCATGTTCACCACGGCAGCAGCCAGTTTCAAGATGCCAAAAGCGCAGATCAGAGGCTTCGGCATTGTCTCGCCGCCGATTTTGAAATTCTGCAGGCTGCGCTGCGTCTGCGCTCCCCAATATTTGTCCGCAGGAACCTCGATGGCACCGAAACTATCTGTTTCCGTGCGCATTGCCATATTCGTTGACTTACTTTTGATCTGTGTGGTTGTGGAGCTCATGTGTTTCCCCGTTATATCTTAATCTGAATAATCTGCCGCGGACTATAAATATATATCAATACGTTGCCAATAGTTTTATTTCTTCCATCCCACTTTCAGCAAAACATTAACAATTCCTTAATAAATTGAGGATTATAATTTTCATATTTAATGTACGAATAATTCTAGCGGCTTCACGATTACATGGCTACAAAAGACGAGATAGCTCTATTTAATACAGTAAGTGAGATATTGGCAAAGGAGTTGCGGCTGACTAACCATGCCGACATACAGGACACTTTAAACGCGGTGCTGCAGCAAGCCGGGGTCGTGCATACCGTTGACAGTCCCTACACCCCTCCGCCATCCGGGAAGCCAAAATCCGGAGATTCTTGCCCAAAATCCAGAAAAGGTCCTTGATTGAGGGATATTCATTCAGCAACATAGAAAAGATATGCATTATTTATATTGTTAATGATTTATAAATAAATATGCTTCTAGTATAATTTTTGTGTAATTACCGTTAACGGGAGTGTTCACATTGGTTCCACAACTTAAACTTGCTGAATTGCTCTGCACACGTCTCTGCCACGATCTTACCGGTCCCATAGGTGCGATCGCAAACGGCGTGGAGTTCTTAGGCGAAGAAGGCGGCAAGATGCAGGAACAGGCAGTGGAACTCATACGCAGCAGCGCGGAGCAGGGCGTGGCGCGCCTCCAGTTTTACCGCAAGGCTTACGGGCGCATAAACGACAACGGCGAGGCCAATATAGAGGCGCTCAGGAAAACAGTCAGCGACTTCTTCGCGGGCACCAAGGTTGCGCTGGACTGGCCCGATACCCATACGGATTCCTCAGGCGTTTCCATCAGCTACAAGATGGGGAGGCTTCTTATCAACCTCGTCATCATCACGGCCGCGACATTGCTGCGCGGCGGGACGCTTTCCATCAGGCTCGTGGCGGAAGGCAATACCAAATCCGTGCATGTTACCGCCCAGGGACGCTCCATCAAGTGGGATTCGGAAATCGAAGCCGCCCTTTCCGAAGACGTGCCGATTGATTCCCTCACCCCCAAGATCATTCAGGCTTACATGACCCGCCTGCTCGCCGAAGAGCTCAGCACAAGCCTGTCATGGCAGGTGGGAGAAGAGTCCGTCGAACTCGTCGCGAGGCGCAAACTATAGGAGTACCCAGCATGGGAAAGAAACTGCCTGCCATAGGATTATTGCTCTTCTGTATCTCTGCCTGCGGCGTTCCGGCGGACAAGGAAATGGGTACATGCACTTACCTCGGAGGCTGTGATGGCGACAATCCGCACGATTACAGCGGCTATAATAAGGACGCCTACGGCTCCAAGGAGGTCGGCCTTTGCACCTATCTCGGCGGGTGCATGGAAAGCAATGGCGACGAATAAAATCCCTCACAAAATACTTGAAAACCTGCGGAAGGCATATATTGTGGCATGCCTTGAACACATAACATCCTAATTACCATACACATTACCACACTGTCATGCGTATCATAGTGCAGAAATTCGGCGGAACATCGGTGGCGGATCTTGACCGTATAAGGAACGTCGCACGCAAGGTAAAGAAGGAAGCCGATCTCGGATACAAGGTGGCGGTCGTGGTGTCAGCGATGTCAGGCGTCACCGATCAGCTCGTGGGACTCGTGCGACAGCTTTCCCCCCTTTCCACCCCTGTCGCGCTCGAAGAATATGACGCCGTGGTTTCCTCCGGTGAGCAGGTGACCTCCGGGCTGCTTGCGCTCACGCTCAATGAGATGGGCATCCCGGCGCGCTCATGGTCCGGCTGGCAACTGCCGCTCATCACCGACGAGGCGCATGGCAAGGCGCGCATTAACGAAATCAGAAACGAAGCCATCCTGAAATCCTTGGGCGAAGGCAGTGTCGCCGTCGTCGCCGGGTTCCAGGGCATAGACAGCCAAGGCCGCATAGCCACGCTGGGACGCGGCGGCTCGGACACTTCTGCCGTGGCGCTTGCCGCCGCGCTCAACGCGGAACGCTGCGATATCTATACCGACGTGGACGGGATTTATACCTGCGATCCGCGCATCGTCACCCGGGCGAGCAAACTGCATAAAGTCGCCTATGAGGAAATTCTTGAAATGGCGTCTCAGGGCGCAAAGGTATTGCAGACGCGCTCGGTCGAGATGGCGATGAACCACCATGTGCGCGTGCAGGTGCTGTCGAGTTTCAGCGACGTCGAAGGAACATTACTTGTCGATGAGGAGGAAATCGTGGAAAGAAAACGAATCACAGGCATTGCCTACAGCCGCGACGAAGCGCGCATCACGCTGACATCGGTCGCGAACGTCCCTGGCGTGAGCGCGGCGATCTTCGGCCCGCTGGCGGACGCCAATATCAATGTCGACATGATCGTGCAGAACGTCACGGAAGGCGGCGCGGAAACCGATATCACCTTCACCGTGCCGCGCGCCGATCTGCAGAATGCCGTCACCGCCGTCGAGAAAGCGCGCAGCAGGATAAAATACAAGACCCTGCACAGCGATAAGGCGGTTTCCAAAATTTCGGTCATCGGCGTGGGAATGCGCAGCCACGCGGGCATCGCGCAGGAGATGTTCAGGACGCTTGCCGAAAAAGGCATCAACATCCTGGTAATTTCCACTTCAGAAATAAAGATTTCCGTGCTAATAGCTGAGGAATATACGGAACTCGCGCTGCGTGCGCTGCACACGGCGTATGATTTGGATGCGGAGTAAGAAGAAATGGAACCTTTTGAGACGATAGAAGTGGACGATGTCGAAGTCGCCTGCGATGGCAACGCCGGGTACTCGGCGCACCCGCGCGTGTTCCTGCATATCGACTACGCCACGGGACAAATCCAGTGCCCTTACTGCAGCCGGTTATATGTGCTAATCAACCACAACCGCAAGCACAGCGCCGCTTAAGTCGCTGCAAATATACAGTAAATTCAATTTGTTACAGAAAAATTTGCTGTAGGAATTGTTATTTATCAACCTGTTGTTAATGCTAGTAAAATTCATATAATATTAATAATTCCTTTACTCTGATCGTAGTACCATATTCCTTAACACTCTTTAAGGTGAAGATGGGTTATGGCTTTTTTGACGGACGACAAAGTGCTCAGCAATTATGTCAGAGATGATCTGGCGCACGCTATCAGCCCTTCCAAACACAGAGCTCCCGCCTATCTGGAAGTAGGAATGCAGCTGGGGGAAATATATGATAATAATTATTTGGATTCTCATGTTCTACTTGTAAACGCTATCGATATTCATAATAAAACTATAACCGTCTCTCCTTTGGACTTTCATAATACGCGCCAGCCTGACCCTATAACTATCAGCTTCGGACCGGATAATATTGCTGAAGTAAAGGATCCCAGAATCCAACCGGCACATTTTCGCTTCGTTATCGAAGATGACAGGGTAGTACTGCAAAATACCGGGCGGGAGAACGTTCAGGCTTTTATGCCCCATAGCCCTGTTGAACAGATACAGCATCTAAATGGTATCATAGAAGCCATTAATGCTCAACAGAAGCTTCCGAATTATGATGATCGTACCTACGAGCATGTTCAGGATATGGAACGTCCGACAAAAGAGACGCCCGTCCCTGACAGACAAAAGGGATATTATGCTGTCGAGGCCATAGATGGCTATATGGGGCTTATCAGATGCTTTCATTTACTCCATATAGAGACACTTGATGAACAGCAAAATAAAAATATAGAAAATCTATTAGACACTTTCGCCCTCATGCGGGAGGACGCAAAAAAAATAAATGGTTACAGCACGGAAGAAGAAATAGAAGGTTACGCTGCCCACAAATATCAGGAACTGGAAGAAAAGGGAGAAATATTCATCCCTTCAGGATATAGGGGGTGGGGCGAAACACTTGGACATTTTAATATAGTAAGAATTAAAAAGGACGGCTCCAACTATACATACACACTTTATGATGCAGGCGCGGAAGCGACAGTTGTTTTAGGAAACACTGTCCTCGGGATAGAAGAACACAATTTACGTGACCCCAGCGAAGAAAGGTTGAAAGAACTGATAGGGAATATCTCCGTTAAAGGCCGTTGTGTACGTGGAAACCCTCGTTACATAAATGCTTTCAAGGCAATTCAGGACATGTTAGGTGACAAGGTAAGCGAAAAGCTTGAAAGCAGTCAGGAAAAACAGAATTGTGTAACCCGCAGCCAACGAATAGTTATCGCAGCTTTTCTGAATAATATCATCGTATCGGACGCTGCCTACAAGTTCTCCAACGATCCTAAGCATTTACATATAGAATTCATAAAAGAAGCCTTGGAAAGAAAAATGGAGGCCCTCAGGGAATTCTGCCTGGAAAGGGCATTAAACGGCACTGACCAGCAACTCGGCCTCCTGCCCAATCCGGGCATGATGCTTGATGGAAGGTGCATGGCCGCCATGTTTGATCCGGGGCGTTACAAGCGTATAAAAGTAAACGTGATTGGCTTGGGAGAATTTGATAACTATAGACTGGAGCCCGGCCTGTTGAATGCGCAAGAACTCGTAAGCTGTAAGGCAATTCTGGAAAAAAGTGGTATCCGCGCACATATACGCCAGGCCGAAGACGGCAAGCTATCTTTATGCATTTACAATCCGCCAAAAGATATACAAGACAGAATTAACAGAACGTTCATGCATTATCTTGCGAGCACCGCCGCTTCAGAACGAGCAGGAAATCAGTGGACGAATGAAAGAGAGCATAACTTAGTCCATCCAATACTCAGACCCGTCAGGCTTCAACTCGTCCATCCTCCCCATGGTAAATAGTGCAAGAGATCGGTAAGCGCAAGCCATTATTGGCCTGCCGTTTTTCCCGTGTATGTTTCCGTGAGGTTAAGAGATTAGTCTTGGGTCGTCAAAAACTCTTACGTAACGGTTCGGCATCAAACCCCATGACAAGCCGGAAGAAACCGTCATTTGCAGCAATGCCGGGTAGACATTAAGCAGCCGACTTCCATTCGCGGAAACCGCAGCGGCTGAACTCCTTCGGACACTGGCGCCCGAGCGGATTGGAGCAGTTGGGGTAAAGCTGAGTGGCTTCGACAAGCCAAGTAAGCGACTTGATGAATTCCGGATGGATATCAAGCGCCGGAACACGGGCATAATGCGGAATGCCGCCTTTGTTGGCAATGCGCCTGTATTCGATGTCGAGTTCTACCAACGTCTCCGAATGCTCGGACACGAAAGAGATGGGAACGACCACCAGCGGGACGCAATCCTCGACCGCGCGTTTTACCTCGTCTACCGTGGAAGGCTTGAGCCATTCGAGCGGGCCGATCCGGCTCTGGTAGCAGACGACATGATCCGCTGTGCCTAGCTTGCGCATGATCGCCGCCACCGTTTTCTCTATCTGCCACTGATAGGGATCGCCTTTGGCAATCACCTTGTTGGGCAGGCCGTGCGCTGAAAATAATATCCTCGGCTTGCCGCGCTTCTGCGCTTCGGCATAAGCGGATTTGATGAGCTGCACGTGGGCGTCGATGAAATTATTGTCGATGGGATAGCAGCAGACCGGGTGGTGCGGAACGTTGAGCTCCTGCTTCCTGGCCTGCGCATACCATTCGGCAAAAGCGGACTCGGAAGTCGTGGTGGAAAACTGCGGGAAGAGCGGCAGCAGGATCACCTTGTCGGGACCATAGGTTTTCACCTGCGCGACCGTGTCGGCGATGAACGGATGCCAGTGGCGCATGGCGACAAAAACCCGGTATTCCCCCTTTTCCTTAAGCTCCTTTTCAAGGGCAGCTGCCTGTTCCTGGGTGAATTCAAGAATCGGGGATTTTCCTCCGATCTCCTCATAAATTTTTTTCGCGGATGCGCTTCTAAGCAGGGATATGACAGTCGCCATCATGTAGCGCAAGGGCTGCGGCATCCCTATAATAGCTTTATCATTGAATAGGTTAAATAAGAACGGAGTCACTGCCTCCGGCGAGTCGGGGCCGCCCAGGTTAAATAAAACGACAGCAGTTCTCATTGCGCTCCCATCGGGCAGTTCGTGACGTTTTTCACTTTATATATAAACATTATTCATGTATAAGCCACAACGAAAATATATAGCATGATTTATAAAGGTGCATCCATGAAAATATGGCAGAAAGTATTAATCGGCATGATGCTGGGCAGCATCGTCGGTTACCTGTGCAACATGAACGGCCCGTTCGGGTTCGACGGCAAAACCTATCTCAAGGAATACCTGCTGCCGTTTGGCAACACGTTCATGGATTTAATCAAAATCGTCATCGTCCCGCTCGTGTTCTTCGTGCTGGTCACCGGCGTCACGAGCATGACCGATACGGCAGCCTTCAAGCGCGTCGGACTTAAGGCCGCAGGCGTATTCCTTTCCACCGCGCTGCTTGCCGTCATGATCGGCATCGCGTTCGCGCTTGCGTTCCATCCCGGACAGGGGGTCGATCTCACTACGCTCATCAAAAGCGCGGGTGCGGCGCATCCTGCAGGCGACCATGCCCAACAGGGTTTCAGCCTCGCCAAGGTGCTTTCCATTTTTATTTCGGATAATATCGTCGGCTCGATGTCCACCAATGATCACCTGGTGCAGGTCGTCTTTTTCGCCATCGTATTCGGCATCACCATCAACACGTTCGGCAGCAAGATGCAGCCGCTCAAGGATATCTGCCAGCTTGCCTCCCATGTCTTCTTCAAGATGATTGCCGCCGTCATGACGCTGGCCCCTTACGGCGTATTCGCCCTTATCGCGCCGATGGTGGCTTCCCAGGGCATTGAACTTATCAAGGATATGGCGTATCTGGTGCTCACGGTATTCGCCGCCCTCTTCACCCAGTATGTGCTGTTTGGCGTCATCATCTCCGCATTCGGAAGGATTTCGCCCTGGCCGTTCTACCGCAAGATGGTGGAAGTGCAGATCGTAGCGTTCTCGACAAGCAGCAGCAAGGCCACCCTTCCCACTGCGATGCGCGTATTGCAGGAGCGCATGGGCGTTTCGAAAACCAGCACGGAATTCCTCCTTCCGCTGGCCGCATCCATCAACATGGTCGGCATATCCATTTATCTCAGCATCTGCTCCATCTTCATCGCGGAAGCCTGCCACATCCATCTCTCCTTCTCCCAGTATCTCGTCCTCATACTGACGACGACGCTTGGAGCTATCGGCGGCGCGGGCATCCCGGGAGGTTCCATCGTGATGATGGGCATGGTGTTCAGCTCCATCGGCCTGCCGCTTGAAGGCATCGCAGTCATCCTCGGCATCGACCGCATCCTTGATATGCTGCGCACCGTGCTGAACCTGACTTGCGACTGCATGATGACCCTGCTCATCGACAAGTCGGAAGGCACGTTCGATCAGGAAGTTTATCTGGATGACGGAGAAGCCAGAGAGCCTGAAATGGCCTTGGTGAAGCAGGCGGCTTAAATTTGGAAAAGCCGGGAATACGGGAATTTCCTGCATTCTCAATTTCCCGGTTTCCCGTATTCCATTTTACGCAGCCAGGCTCTCGCCTTTCAACACCTTCGCAATCAAATCAGCCGTCTGGATGCGGCCATAAAGCGCGATGAATGAGCCCATGCGCGGGCCGGTCGCCTGCCCCAGCAATATTTCATAGAGCGCGCCGAACCAGAGTTTCAAATCCGTAAACGGGTGGCTTTTGCCGATTTCATAGACCTTGTTCTGGACATCGGCAGCAAAATCCTCACCTTTATCATCGGCGCTCACCAGATAATCATGCAGATCCTGCAAGGCAGCGCGTTCAACATCATTGGGAGCGCGGTATTTTTTAGCAGGCCTGATGAAATCGTGGTAATAGGTCACCGCGTAACCGGCGAGATGGTCAAGGAATGGGCAGTTTTCAGGCGTTGCGCCCGGCATATAGCGCGAGATGAAGCCCCACAGCACCGACTTATCGTGTGGATTGCAGACACTGGCGAGGTTGAGCAGCAGGCTGAATTTCAGGCCGCTTTCCGGCTTCGGCGGCGCGCCGTTATGGATATGCCATACCGGGTTGTCGAGCTTCTTTATCTCATCCGTTTCCACCGCGTATTTCTCAAGCCAGGTCAGGTAGTCGTCCACCTGCTGCGGGATGACGTCGAAATACAGACGCTTCGCCTTGCGCGGCGACTGGAACATGTAATAGGAAAGGCTTTCCTGCGGCGCATAACGCAGCCATTCGTCAATGGTGATGCCGTTGCCCTTGGACTTGGAAATCTTCTGCCCCCTCTCATCGAGGAACATCTCGTAGCAATACTGGTTCGGCGGGGTACCACCCGCGATTTTACATATGGCGCTGTAAAGCTCGGCGGAGGTCAGGTGATCCTTGCCGTACATCTCATAATCCACATCCAAAGCCGCCCACCGCATGCCCATATCCGGCTTCCATTGCAGCTTGCAGTGGCCGCCGGTGACCGGCACTTCTTCCTTACTTCCATCCTCTTCAATATAGACAATGGTACCTTTGGACAGATTGGTCTCCACTACCCTGGCAAGCAGCACCTTGCCCGAACGCGGCGAAACGGGCAGGAAGGGGCTGTAGGTCTGCTGGCGTTCCTCGCCGAGCGTCGGCAGCATCACGTCCAGAACCTGCCGGTAGTTCTCAAGCAGCTTAAGCAAAGTCGCGTCAAATTCGCCGCTTTTATAGGTGGCGGTTGAGCTCTTGAATTCATATTCAAAACCAAAATGGTCAAGAAATGCGCATAGCCTTGCATTCATATGGGCGCCAAAGCTTTCATGCGTACCGAAGGGGTCGGGAATGGAAGTGAGCGGCTTGCCGAGATTCTGCGCGATCATCTCCTGGTTGGGCAGGTTCTCAGGCACCTTGCGCAACCCGTCCATGTCATCGGAAAAGGCGATAAGCCGGGCAGGAAGGTCACAGATGCGCCGGAAGGCCGTGCGCACCATGGTGGTGCGCGCCACTTCGCCGAACGTGCCGATATGCGGCAGGCCGGACGGGCCGTATCCCGTCTCAAACAGCACATAGCCTTTTGCAGGCGGCGCTTTCTCAAAACGCTTTACCAGCGCAAGCGCTTCCTGAAAAGGCCAGGATTTGGCCTGTTCGGCTATGGTGCGGTCAATCATCATATGGTTTCAAACGCCATTCTATTCATAAAGAGCAGCCTTTATAAGGCATAAAACGCAATTATAAAACCAAAAAATACCCCGCCGGAGCGGGGTATTAAGTTTCTCCGTAAACTACGGATTGCAGTTAGTTAAATTTAAACCGCAGAGTACAGTTGGGTGATGTAGGATTAGAAGTAGAGATGATCTGGTACTGGTTAACACCTGCACCGCTTACGACGCAAGATGTGGTACCGGAAGCGGCCGATTTAGGAGCGGTCGGCACGCCTGCTGCGCTTGCGACAACAGTTGCGGTCTGGGCACCAGCCGTTAGATCGGTTGCCTGAACAGAGCCGGTCAGAGGCAGGCCATCATCCACTTTCTTGTCCATGCTATAGGACTCAAGCGGGTTGAGGTTATTAGAGCCTGCTGCGATAGCGCCGGTTGCAACGGTCGTAGTGCCAATGCCTCCTACTAAATAATAATTGACGCTATCTGCGCCTGCAGAGGCATAGATATAGTTACCGCGACCCAATTTTGCGGTAGGTATCCAGTTACTCCACGGATCCGTTGTGCTAGCAGCACTTATGGTTGTACCGCTGCTGGTCGCCAGCCCGGTAATCGCTGTAGCGGTAGCCCATGAACCATCCACTAAGCCAGCTACGGATAATTGATCCCAGAACAGTGCAGTCTCGCCACCGAAGTTACCAGCATTGGTAGCGCCAGCAGCATTGTCCTGAAGCACGCCGTTACCGTCACCGCCCGCCGTAAGAGAACCAGCGGTCGGAATGAGGTTAAAATTATTGGCGGTTAAATATGGCAAGTCACCGGGAATACCGCCGAACTTATTACGGAATGTATTTACCGCAGTGTTATACTTTTCAATCTGGGCAAGGGTTGCACGTTGTTCCGCTGCCCTGATTAAGTCCTGTCCTGTAAGGATACCTCCCACGATTAGCCCTATGATGACCAATACGATGGAAAGTTCGATAAGCGTGAAACCACTTTCGTGCTTCCTCGCAGACTGGATAGTTTTAGTATGTAATGTTGACATTCTATGCATCCTTATCTTGATTGTTCACTATTAGTTAAAGCGGAAACGCAACGAACAGGAAGGGCTGGTCCCGGGGTTAACAGCGTATGCCGTAGCGCTATTGCAGGTGGCAACAGTCGCAGCAGTTGCTACACCCGTGGTTATCACAGTTCCTGTGGCATTGCTTGCGTCAAGCGCAACTACTGAACCGCTTTCGGGAAGACCGTCATCCACTTTCTTATCCATGCTATAGGACTCAAGGGCAGTAAGGTTATTAGTGGCGCCTGCCGTAACAGCACCTCCAGTGCTTATATTAAACGTCGAACTGCCCATACCGGAGATGACATAGTAATTTATGCCGCCTGCCGAAGCGGGCGAGATGAAATTGGCACGGCCCAATTTAGCAAGGGGAAACAAGCCGCTTACCGCACCAGGGCCAGTAGCGGCTCCTATAGCGCCGTTGGCTGTTATTGTGCCGGCTGCCGCACCAACCGCCGAAAAGCTGCCGTCAATAAGATTGGCGTCTGACAGGTGACGGAAAAACAATACGGTTTCGCCCTGGAATACCAAAGCTCCGGCACCAGCGCCCTCAAGAAGCCCGTTGCCATCTTCACATCCGGCGGTACCGAGCGTAGCACACGGAGCGCCGGCAGTGAGAGAATAAAGACCAAAGTTCGCCGCCGTTCCTGCGGCCAAATCCCCTGGTATGCCACCGAACTTATTGCGGAAGGTATTCACCGCGGTGTTATATTTTTCAATCTGGGCAAGCGTAGCGCGTTGTTCTGCGGCCTTGATCAGGTCCTGGCCGGTCAGGATGCCGCCGACGATGAGGCCTATGATGACTAAAACGATGGAAAGCTCGATGAGGGTGAAACCGTCTTCGCTCTTCCTTATGCTGCTTGGGTTCAGTACTGACATTCACCTGCTCCTTAGGTTTGGGTTTTGCGTATCTGCAGTCTAGTGCACAAAGGTAAAACAATAGTTAATTTACTCTTGGGCGTCGCACATTAATAGTATATTTATGCCTCTAGCACATCTTATAATCAAACAAAAAGTAATATGAGAACAGTATTCCGCATATTTTATTTTAATCCAGGAACTGTTGCATAATTGTTTCAATTATAAGTAATTTTTACAATAATCATTAATAATGCACTTTACTGAGATATAATCCTTGCGCAGGAGCGGTTTCCGCGCCTTTTGCGCGATCCCTGGCCGCAAGCGCCGCCAGCAGATCGGCCTGCGTCCATTTTCCATTGCCTATGCACCGCAAAGCGCCCACCATGTTACGCACCTGGTGGTGCAGGAACGAAATCGCTTCCGCAACTATAATAATTTCCTCCCCCCGGCGTTCCACATCCAGCTTTTCAAGGGTTTTCAGGGGAGATTTCGACTGGCACTGGCTACTGCGGAAGGTGTTAAAATCATGCATTCCAACTAAAAGTTGTGCGGCGGCGCGCATTGCGCTATCATTGAGTGTTTCAGGGATATGCCACGCCCGTTTCAGGTCGATGGCAAGTCTCGCCTGGCGATTGACGATGCGATAAAAATAGGAACGTTTCGTCGCGGAAAAACGGGCATGGAAATCCTCACTTGCCTGCTCGGCGCCCGTCACCACAATCTGCATGGTAAGCGGCAGCAGGTGGTGGTTAAGCCCGTGCATGACGCTATAGCTGGTCATATCGCGTTCGATATCGATATGCGCCACCTGCGCGAGCGCATGCACGCCCGCGTCCGTACGCCCGGCGGCCGTTATTTCCTGAAATTTTCCGGTAAGTTTTTCTGCCGCCGCTTCCAGATGTCCCTGTATCGTCGGGCAATCCTTCTGCCGTTGCCAGCCTGCGAGCCCTGTCCCGTCATACTCTATGGTCAGCTTAAAGCGCGGCATGGCTTAAGGGAGCCTGCGCCGCCAGTTTGAATTCCCTCGCCTTCTTCATCTTTTCGAAATCTTCGCCCGCGTGATAGGAAGAGCGGGTGAGCGGGCTGGACGCCGCCATCAGAAACCCCTTGGCGCGCGCCATTCTCGCATAATAATCGAAATCCTCGAGACTGACGTAGGACTGGATTTTCGCATGCTCCGGCGTAGGCTGAAGATACTGGCCGATAGTGATAAAATCCACATCGGCAGCTCGCAGATCGTCCATCACTTGTAGCACTTCCTCTTTCTCCTCGCCAAGCCCTACCATAAGACCCGATTTAGTAAAGATGGAAGGATCGATTTCCTTAACGGTCTTGAGCAGGTGCAGGGAATTAAAATAACGCGCTCCGGGACGGATGGCCTTGTAAAGCCTCGGCACCGTCTCGATATTGTGGTTATAGACATCGGGCCGCGCCCTCGTCACCACGGCAATGGAAGCCTCCTTGCGCAGGAAATCGGGCGTCAGCACTTCGATCGTGGTGTCCGGGGATTTCAGGCGGATTTTTGCGATGCATTCGGCAAAATGCGCTGCGCCGCCGTCCGGCAAATCGTCGCGATCCACCGAGGTAACGACGACATGGCTCAGCTCCAGCCGCGCTATAGCTTCGGCAAGATTATCCGGCTCATGCGGGTTGAGCGCGCCAGGCACGCCGGTCTTCACGTTGCAGAACGCGCAGGCGCGGGTGCAGGTATCGCCCATGATCATGACGGTCGCATGTTTCTTGCTCCAGCATTCGCCGATATTCGGGCAAGCCGCCTCTTCACAGACCGTGTTGAGTTTCAGGCTGCGTATGACGTCGCGCGTCGCCTGGTATTCGGCGGAAACCGGGGCTTTCACCTTGATCCAGGCAGGCCTTGCGAGCTTGATTTGGGGAGCGCTTTCTTCAGTCATACGGCGCATGTTAGCCATTTTCAGGAAAAAGTACAGTTTTTATCCTTTAAACCCGGTCGCCACTACGAAGGTTTCCGCCGAATCCTGCCGTGAAGCCTTGGGTTTTGCATGCCGCACTGCAGCAAAATTCTTTTTCATGCGCTCAAGCAGCTTGTGCTCCGTGCCCCCCTGCCAGACTTTAGCGACAAAAACGCCGCCGGGCTTGAGCACCTCAACCGCGAATTCAAACGCCGCTTCCACCAGTATCAAGATGCGCATATGATCCAAATCGGGTTGTCCTGAGGCATTGGGAGCCATATCAGAGAGCACGATATCCGCCCTGCCCATGAGCGCTTTGAGGGCATCGGGCGCCGCATCCTCCATGAAATCCATCTGCAACAGGATAGCGCCCGGAACAGGAGGGATTTCGAGCAGATCAATACCTGCCACATTGCCCTCGCCGCATTTTTGCACCGCAACCTGCGACCAGCCGCCCGGCGCTGCGCCCAGATCGACGATTTTCTTCCCCGCCTTGAGGAAATGGAATTTTTCATCGAGCTCAATCAGCTTATAGGCGGCGCGCGAGCGGTAGCCTTCTCTTTTTGCCTTTGATACATAAGGATCATTCAGCTGCCTCTGCAGCCAGCGCGTGGAGGACGTGCTGCGCCCGCTGGCGCTTTTTACGCGCACCACTATGCCGCGCGACGATTTGCCTGATGATTTTTTAGTCATAGTAAAATTATAACCCGCGCAGTTCTATAAACGCGTCTCTTCTCAGGTTACGCATGTATTTCTGCGCTTCAAGTTCCAGTTTTTCCGTATAAATCTCTTGCCGCGCCACCTCGTCCGGTACCGCCTGCGCCTTTTCAGCCGGTTTCTCAGGCGGCAGTTCCGTGCGTTCGCACAACGCAAAAAGCCTTACGCCTTCCGGGGTCGGCATGGGTTCCGAAACGCCTCCCACTTTCATGCCCGCCAGAATATCGCGCAATTTATCCGGCACATCCGTGGAAATACGGCGGATAAAGGATTCTTTTACGTCCATATCCTGAGACGCGGCTGCAGACGGCAGCGCTTTCTCTTTACACCATCCGCGCTGGGCGGCCATTTCTTTTGCGATTTTCATCTGGCTTCCAGCATCGTTATTTTTTGCCCCTGCTTTCGGGCTGATGATGACCTGCCTGAAGGCCAGCTCCATACGGGATTTAGGGTCCGCACCGGCTTCAGCGGCGTCCGTTTCACCCGGTTTTACGCGCATATCCACCAGCTTTATAATCTGGTAGCCGTTCTCCGTCTTGACCGGTTCCGTAATTCCGCCTTTCGCAATCCTGGCAAGCGCTGCAGCTATCGCCGGATCCAGCTGGCCCATTTCCACCCAGAAGGGATCGGCGGCCTTGCTGCTGCCCAGAGACGAGAACTGCCCCGCTACCGCGTCAAATTTCACGCCTGCGCGGATTTCTTCGTAAAGCTTGTCCGCGACCTTGCGCACGGATGTTTCATTGCGCGGGGAATCCACCGGCAGGACTATGGTGGCTATAAAGACCTCTTTATCCTGTTGATTGTCGCCGGGCACGACCTTGTGCTTTACCACATAGCGCGCCACTTCCTGATCGCTCACCTTGATTCTCGGCCGGATCTTTTTGCCGATGATTTCCGCCCATGCCGCCTGTGCGCGTATCTGCGCAAAAAAGGAATTTTTGGAAACGCCCCTGCTTTCAATGAACTGCTCAAGACTTCCCGGCGGCTTGCCGTTCTGCTTTTCTATCTTCGCAAGCATTTCATGCAGCTTCTCATCACTGATCGTGATGTTATTCGCGGCCGCATCCTGCATCTGCAGCTTCTCATCAACCAGCTGGTGCAGCACCTGGGGAATAAGCCGCGCACGGGTTTCAGGCGCATCCGGTATGCCGGTGGTAGCCATGACCAGAGACATGCGATCATCCAGATCAATCGACGATATGACCTGATCGCCGACGACCGCCACCACTTTCACCGTATCCTCTGCCGCAAAGGCGGAAGCCGCGAGAAAAACCGTCAGAATCACCATAATTACGCGAGTCATGTCCATCCTCTCAGAATTGCTGCAAGCCGCCCGTAGATGCGGCAGGCTCGTCAAAAAGCTTCTGGCCGCCGGTATAGGGCGCGTTGTTTATAGTGTTATTTATATCCGTATCCGGGGCAGTCGCTATATCTACATTACTTGTACCGTTTTGAGTAGCGATCTTTTCGGTTCCCGGAGCAATATTCCCGGCGGACGGCGCGCTGCCGGCATCAGCAGCGCCGAAATTCTTCAGTATGACCATAACCGATACGGTCGTGGACGGCCTGACGTCCTGCTGGGTAATGTAAGTGCGTGCGAGGCTGCTGGTCACCACCATACATTCGTTGTGGAAGGTGAGACCGGTGCCCAGTCCCACCGTGCCGTTGGTAGGGGTAAGCAGGTTGAGCGCGGCAAGCGTGGATACTGCTGTCGAATTGGAAGTTGTCGTGCTGCTGCCCAAATCCTTACGTCCATAGATGCTCCATACCCAGTGACGTGTCAGGTCGATCCCGGCATCGCCGAAAATTTCCTTGCGGTCGCCAAACAGCGGCTCGTTGCGCAGATCGATATAATTGGCCGAAAGGGTGAGGGGCTTCAGGCTGAACGTGGAACGGACTTCATTGCTGATGGGCGTCAGCGTATTGCGATCCAGGCGCATGGCATAAGAAGCGTCAAACCATTTATAGCGCATCGCCAGCCGCCCGATATAATCGGAGAAATGCGATTCCGCCGAATCCTCTATCGGAAAAGGGCTCTTTTGATTCTGCTGGTAGGCTTCGCCCAGCAGCCATTCGAGATATTTTTCATCTGCAAACTGCAACTGGCCGCGCATGCCGTACGTACCGCGCAGGCCGGACTCCACTTGATCCAGTCCGGCAAACCGATCGGGGGAGAACAGGTTGACATTACTCAACTCCGCCACCTGGCTATCTTCGTTGGGGATATTGCTAGACATATGCAGGTTCGGACTGGCAGCCAGCTCAACTACAGGCGCCAGCGTAACGCTCTGCCCTTTCCCAAAACGGTTTACGAATGGATAGCGCCAGTCGAGATCGATCTCAGGAATGATCCTGCCGGTATCGCCGTTGAAGATCTCCCCGGTTGTCGCGTTTACCGTCTGGTTGGTCACATGATATGCGTCACCGCGCAGGCTCGCCTTGGCCTCTATCACCTGCCCGTCCCTGGTAATATAGGGCAACCTCCAGCTCACGGTGCTTGAAATCCTCTGATCGTTATCGCCTTCCTGACGTTCCAGCACCAGCGCGCTGCTATCCAGGGCAAGGCGAGAATGCGCCACCATCGGTGCGCTCTCCAGATGCAGGTTCGCCTGCGGCAATATGTAGGGCGACTGGCTGGCAATGTCCTGCGGCTGCAATCCCTGGAACGCCAGCGCCTGCACTACCGCATAATCACGATCCTCAATGCGCTCGGCATAGAGACGGGATGTAAGCATGTCCTGCCAACCGATTCCATAGAGGGCAAGGAAGGTGTCGTCACTGGCGTGCTCAAGATCTACCCCCGCATTCCAATGCTCGCTCAGTTTCATGCCTCCGTGCGCATCGACATAACCGCGTTTCTCGGTACCCGTGGTAATGTTTCCGGCCGCATCGCGGTTAAAGGCATCTATGAACGCGCCGTGAATTTCATAGAAGGCGTTTTCGGTAAGATGCCGGAATTCCCCCTGGATAAGCGGGCTGTTCTCGCCGCTGATATACCAGGGAGTAACCGTCATATCCATGTTAGGGGCGATGCTGACATAAACCGGCTGCTTTACAACGTTGCCGAGTGCGGTGGAATGATAATATTGCGGCATCAGCAGGCCGGACTGGCTCGGCGCGTCCGGAGTGGGATGGGAAAAATACGGCGTGTAAAGCACCGGCATGCCGTAGACATCCATGAAAGCGTTCTGGTACCGGACTTTCTGGGCGTCTTCATCGATGGTAACCTTCTCCGCCTTCATCTGCCATAAAGGCGCCTCTTCCTTTGCCCCCGCTTGCGCTGCGCACACGTTACACGGCGAGTATACCGCATGCGTCAGCTGAGTGACGTTCTTGCTAAGTTTCTTAGCCTCGCACGCCGCGAATACGGAATTGTCGCTCAAGCGCGCGCGGAACTCCGTGACCACGCCTTTTTCCAGCGATTGCCTTAGCACGGCATCTTTCGCAAACAATACATCGCCGCTCGGCTCCAGCACGCTGACATTGCCGGTCGCATGCACCACCCCCGTGTTCTGATCATACGTCACGCGATCAGCAAGCAGGATGGTATCATCTTGCACGACCTCGACGTGGCCTACCGCGATGGCGGTGGCGGTTTTCTCATCGTAGCCTATGGCCTGCGCGGTCAGCATGACCGGCTGGGATTTGGAAACTCCGGCATATTCTCCCTCGAGCGCAATCGCCTTTCCGCCAAGGCAAAGCGCGGCGGCAAAAAAAACCGTAAACGGCGTTGCATATGGGGGGAGTCGCTTTACCAAGATCGCTACCTTGACTGAATTCTGCACTGCGGATTAAGATTCGTTAATTTGCCTTTTCGCCGTCAATTATGCAACGGTATTTTTACCCGCTTGCGCAACATTGCCTGACGGGCATAACGGATAGAAAGCGGGTAATCGCACCGGAACATTAGCGGAGGCGGATTGCATCTGTACAGGTTCTATCGATAGGCGGCGTCAGCCTTCAGGTTGGCAGCGATAGCGAGCTCCCAGCGGTCGCCGTTATCAAGAAGCTTTTCTTTATTGTAAAAGAGCTCTTCACGCGTCTCGGTGGCGAATTCAAAATTCGGGCCTTCGACAATCGCGTCCACCGGGCAGGCTTCCTGGCAGAAACCGCAATAGATGCATTTCGTCATATCGATGTCGTAACGGGTCGTGCGCCTGGAGCCGTCCTCGCGCACGGCCGCCTCAATCGTAATACACTGTGCCGGGCAGATGGCTTCGCACAGCTTGCAGGCGATGCAGCGTTCCTCGCCGTTGGGATAGCGGCGCAGCGCATGCTCGCCGCGGAAACGCGGCGACAGCCGGCCCTTTTCAAACGGATAGTTCAGCGTCGCCTGCGGCTTGAAGAAATAGCGCAT
>CAYVTI010000002.1:0-56506 GCA_964454545.1 uncultured Rickettsiales bacterium | reverse complement strand
CGCGGGCTTAAAGGCCCCTTTTCATACGGATAATTTATCGTGACCGGCTTCTTGAAAAAATACCGGAGCGTCATGGCAAGACCCGAGAACATCTCGAAAAGGAAGAAACTGCGGATGGTTCTGTATGCTTTTAATACCATTATCATAGCTCAATAGAAGGTTTCAGGGATCAGGCGCCGGGCGTCAGCCGAAAGCTGACACCTGATCCCCGACACCCAACTAGCGGAGTATATAGCACTATATGATGTCGCCGCCAATAAAATAACGCCCTGTCTTTTTGCACGCTTCCCATACCGAACCACCGCCCATCGCCGGGTCGAGGATGATATCATCCGGACCTGAAACCGCATAAATAAGCGCCTCCTGCAACCCGACCGGCTTCGCATGCGGATGGCGTTTCGTATCCACCGCTTCCTGCCAGACATCGGGAATATTGTGCACGTTCCATACGCCCTTGGCCCTGACCGGCCTTTTCTGCAATACCAGCAGGTATTCGCTTTTTCTCCTGCTGCGGTACCCCATGCCAATGCCGGGTTTCTCCCAGGTTATCAGATCGACAACCGCCAGATCCGTCCGTGCAAACCAGTTCTTCACTCCTTCGCACAGATGGAACTTGTCTATCCACAGGAACAGGTGGCCCGAGGGAACCAGAACCCTGTCTATTTCTTTAAGAAACCTGGAAATTGTGGTTTCATCCATCTGCGTGAGCGCCGAACGTTTCCGCCCCCGGCTCACCCCTTCATTGCCATAGCTTAACTTGTCCAAAACGCCACGGTACTGGGGATCGAAGAAGCAGGCTTTGATGCTCGTATCCGGAATCTCCCTGAGCAGTTCCCGCCCGTCCATCCGCAGTTTCCTGTTGATAAGATTGGAGGGAAACATGCTATGCGGCTCCAAGGCGGCTTTCAATGGCGCTCCTTTTTATTCGTTGGTTCTTTTCCTGCGGTGGCGGATGGCATAAATCACGATGACAATCGCCATCACCGTAACGACACCGCCCGTAATATAGCGCAGATAGTGTTTTATCAGCGCCTTCTGGCCGCCGATGATATAGCCAAGCCAGGCAAGGATGGACATCCATATCCCGCCGCCTATACCGGTATAGGCAATGAATTTCTTTACGTCCATATGCGAAAGTCCGGCAGGAAACGCCATGAAATGGCGCAGGCCCGGCACCAGCCTGCCCGTCAGCGTCGATATCTCTCCGTGGCTCGCAAAAAATTTTTCAAGCAGGGCAAGCTTATGCTCATCGAAAAAGAAATACTTGCCGAACGCGAGCACCACCCTGCGCCCAAAATGCAGCGCGACATAATAGGAAAACAGCGAACCGCCGATATCTCCCGCGATCCCAGAAAGCATCAACAGCGCAAAATGCATCTTGCCCTGCTGGACAAGGTAACCTGCCGGAATCATTACCACTTCCACCGGAATAGGCACCAGTGCATTGCCCAGAAACATGGCGATGAACACGCCCGGATAACCTACCGTATTAATAATGTCGACCAGCCACTCGGCTATCTGTTCCAATGCCCGTTTCCTTTAGAATTATATTTGATGATGCCCATAGACCACGTACCCGGAAACGATCACTACCCAGAGCAGCGAGACCGGCAAGAACACTTTCCAACCGAGGCGCATGAGCTGATCGTAACGGTAGCGCGGCAAAGTAGCGCGCACCCAGATGAATACGAAGAGCAGCAGGGCTATCTTGAGCACAAACCATAATACGCCGGGTATCGCATTGAAAAGCGTGCTGTTGACCGGGGACCACCAGCCGCCCAGGAACAATATGCTGGTCATACCGCTCATCATGATCATGTTGACGTATTCGCCGAGGAAAAAGAGGCCGAACGTCATCGAGGAATATTCCACGTTATAACCCGCAACCAGTTCGCCTTCGGCTTCAGGGAGATCAAAGGGATGACGGTTGGTTTCGGCCAGCGCCGAGATGAAAAAGACGATGAACATCGGGAACAGGAGGCCGCACGCATGCCAGTGGGTGAAGCCGCCCTTCTGGGCATTGACGATGTCAGTGAGGTTGAGCGATCCCACCATGATGAGCACGGTCACGATCACGAAGCCGATGGACACTTCATAGGAAACCATTTGCGCGGCGCTCCTGATCGCGCCCAGGAACGCGTATTTGGAATTGCTCGCCCAGCCCGCCATGATGATGCCGTAAATCCCGAGCGACGAAATCGCGAACAGGTACAGAACGCCCACATTGATATTGGCGATGACGAAGGTGGGAGAGAGCGGGATCACCGCCCAGCCCAAGAGCGCCAGCATGAAGGTAAGCATCGGGGAGATGATAAAAATAATCTTGTTCGCCCGCGTGGGCAGAATGGTTTCCTTGAACATCAGCTTGATACCGTCGGCAAACGGCTGCAGAATCCCCAGGAACCCCACTACGTTCGGCCCCTTGCGCAGCTGCATCGCGCCTATCACCTTGCGTTCGATGAGAGTGAGCAGCGCCATGGCGATAATAAGAGGCAGCACGACGATGAGTATCTTGCCTACGGTGACAACCACCGGATTATTCAGTATTTCGAGCATCAGACGTTCCCAGAATTTCGCGATGTTTCAGAATAACTAATCTAACTCTCGCAATACGTCAATCAACTAGTGGAAACCGCCTCTCGCCCTTTTCCCATCAGCGCTCTCGCAAGCCTTTCGAAGAAGAGATAGATCACCGGCGTGGTAAACAGGGTAATAAACTGGGAAAACACCAGTCCGCCCACCATCGTAATGCCCAACGGGTGGCGCAGTTCGGAACCCACCCCGGAACCCAGCATGAGCGGAAGCGCACCAAGCAGCGCCGACATGGTGGTCATGAGGATGGGACGGAAGCGCAGCAGGCATGCCTGATAGATGGCGTCACGCGGGGACATGCCCTGTTCGCGCTCGGCATCGAGCGCGAAGTCGATAATCATGATCGCGTTCTTTTTCACAATGCCAATCAGGAGGATGATGCCGATGATGCCGATGATGCCAAGCGGCATTCCCGAGATGGAAAGGGCGAGCAGCGCGCCAACACCTGCGGAAGGCAGCGTCGAGAGGATGGTCACCGGATGGATGTAGCTCTCATAGAGGACTCCCAGCACAATATACATGGTGATGATCGCCGCGATGATGAGCAGCACCGTATTGACAAGCGACGCCTGGAACGCAAGCGCCGCGCCCTGGAAGCTGGTCTGCAGGCTGGAAGGCAGGTTCAGTTCCTTCTCCGTCTTGCGGATGGCATTCACCGCATCCCCGATGGAAGCCTTGCCTGCAAGATTGAAGGAAATAGTCGCGGACGGAAACTGGCCGAGATGGTTGATGACAAGCGGCGCTTCGCCCTCCGCGAACTTTGCCACCACGGAAAGCGGCACGGTCTTTCCACCGGTTGCAGGCAGGTAGATTTTATCAAGGGAAAGCGGCCCCTTCTGGAATTCCGGCTTTACTTCCAGCACCACGCGGTACTGGTTGGACTGGGTGAAGATGGTCGACACCAGGCGCTGCCCGAACGCGTCATAAAGCGCGTTGTCAATAGCCGCCGCCGTAATCCCAAGCCGCATGGCGGTGGCGCGGTCGAGCTGGACATAGACCTGCAGCCCGTGATCCTGCAGATCGCTTGCCACATCGGAAAGCGCAGGCAGTTTTTCGAGAGCGTCCACAAGTTTCGGCACATAAGCGCTTAATTCCTGCGGATTCGGATCTTCCACGCTGAACTGGTACTGCGTGCGGCTCACCCGGCTTTCTATGGTGATGTCCTGCACCGGCTGCATGTAGAGCGTGATGCCGTTTACTTTCTCAAGACTCTTCTGCAGGCGTTTCATGATGGTGGCGACATCATCACGTTTGCCGTGCTCCTTGAGATTAATCAGCATGCGCCCGCTGTTTAGGGTCGTATTCGTCCCATCCACGCCGATGAAAGACGACAGGCTTTCCACATCCTTATCCTGCAGGATGACATCTGCAACCGCCATCTGGCGCGCTGCCATCTCCTCATACGATACCGTTTCCGGCGCCTGCGTGATGCCTGAGATGGCGCCCGTATCCTGCAGCGGGAAGAAGCTCTTGGAAATAAACACGTAGAGCAGGATTGTGAAAACAATCGTTGCAGCCGCAACGGCAAGGGTCGCCCGCTCCCGGTCCAGCACCCAGTTCAGCATCGTACCGTAGCGGTGGATGATGCGGTCAAACCACTCACCTGTCTTATGGTAGAATTTGCCCTGTTGCTCTTCCGGCACATGGCGCAGGAGCTTCGCACACATCATGGGAGTGAGGGTCAGCGACACCACGGCGGAAATCAGTATCGAGACGGCGAGAGTTATCGCAAACTCATGGAAAAGTCTCCCCACCACGTCCCCCATGAAGAGGAGCGGGATAAGCACGGCGATGAGCGAAAAGGTCAGCGAAATGATCGTGAACCCGATTTGCCGCGATCCCTCGAGCGCCGCATCGAGCGGGCTCATGCCCTCTTCGATGTAACGTGATATATTTTCGATCATCACGATGGCATCGTCGACCACGAAGCCGGTGGCGATGGTCAGCGCCATGAGCGTGAGGTTATTGATACTGAACCCGGCCAGATACATGATGCCGAACGTGCCTATGAGCGAAATCGGCACGGTCACCGCAGGGATGAGGGTCGCCGGGACGTTACGCAGGAACAGGAATATTACCATGACCACCAGCGCGACTGAAAGCATCAGCTCGAACTGTACGTCATTCACCGAAGCGCGAATCGTCACCGTCCGGTCGGTCAGGAATTCAACGTCCATGGCAGCAGGCAGCGTCGCCTTGAGCGCTGGCAGCAGTTGCTTGATGCGGTCGGCCACGGCAATGACATTAGCGCCCGGCTGGCGCTGAATATTGAGGATAATGGCAGGCGTTGCGTTCTCCCATGCGCCGAGCTTGGTGTTCTCCGCGCCTTCCACCACATCGGCGATATCGCTCACCCGGATAGGCGCGTTGTTCTTATATCCCACGATAAGATGGCTGTATTCTTCGGCGGAAGATATCTGGTCGTTCGCGTCCACGGTTGAAGAGCGGGTCGACCCGTCGAAACTACCCTTGGGCGTATTGACGTTGGCGTTCGCAATCGATGTCCGGAGCGTCTCCAGATCAAGTCCATAGGCGCCAAGCGCCAGGGGATTGACGCGGATGCGCACCGCCGGACGCTGGCCGCCGCTGATGCTCACCAGCCCTACGCCCGGCAGCTGGGATATTTTCTGCGCAAGCCGCGTATCCGCCAGATCCTCGACCTTGGGCAGGGGAAGGGTTTTGGAGGTGATGGCAAGCGTGACTATCGGCGCATCAGCGGGATTTACCTTATTATAAATGGGCGGAGACGGAAGATCCGTTGGCAGAAAAGAGCTTGCCGCGTTAATTGCCGCCTGCACTTCCTGCTCTGCAACATCAAGGCTCAGATTGAGGCTGAACTGCAGGGTGATGACCGATGCGCCGCCGGAACTGGTGGAAGACATCTGGTTAAGCCCCGGCACCTGGCCAAACTGCGCTTCAAGCGGCGCGGTGATGGACGAGGTCATCACGTCGGGGCTTGCGCCCGGATAAAGCGTCACCACCTCGATGGTGGGATAATCCACCTCCGGCAAAGCGGAAAGCGGCAGCAGGTTATAGGAGAACGCGCCGGAAAGCAGGATGGCCAGCATCAGGAGCGATGTGGCGATGGGGCGTAATATGAATATTCGCGATGGGTTCATTAAGTAAAACCAGAGAGTTGAGTGGATAGAATTGAGAGTGGAGTGGCAGAAAACGGTGCGCTTCGCTCAACTCTAAACTCTCAACTCTACCCACCTCCTTATGATACTTATTGCTATACGATTTTCTTCGCGGATGCAGCTACTTTATTGTTTTGCAAAGCTTCCACCCCCGGCAGCATCTTGCCCTCGAGCCATTCAAGGAACGCGCCGCCCGCGGTGGAAAGGTAGCTGAAGCTTCCGGCAAGGCCTGAGTAGGTCATCGCCGCAACCGTATCCCCCCCGCCCGCCACGCTTTTCAGCCTGCCCTTGCGGGTAAGCGCGGCAACGACACGCGCAAGACTCACGGTGGAAACGTCAAACGGATTGGTTTCAAAGGCACCTAGCGGCCCGTTCCAGATCAATGTCTTGGTGTCATGCATTACTCCGGAAAAATAATTCAGCGTTTCCGGCCCGATATCGAGAATCATCGCATTTTGGGGAATCTCGCTGACACTTACCACTTCGCTGGCCGCATGCGCGGCGAAATTCTCCGCAACGACAGCGTCCCTGGGCAGATGGATCGCGCAGCCTCTCTTCTTTGCGTCTGCGAGAATGCGTTTTGCCGTATCCTTGAGGTCCTCCTCACACAACGATTTTCCGACATTCAATCCTTGCGCAAAAAGGAAGGTATTGGCCATCGCGCCGCCAATGATGAGGCTATCCACTTTCGCAATAAGGCTCTCGAGAAGCTCAAGCTTGGTCGATACTTTCGCCCCGCCGACGATGGCGGTGAAAGGACGCTCCACTTTGCCGAAAAACTTTTCGATATTATCGAGCTCTTCCTCCATCAACCTGCCCGCTGCAAACGGCAGGTGCTTTGTAATCCCTACGACAGAAGCATGGGCGCGGTGCGAACTGGAGAACGCATCGTTTACGTAGATGTCGCCAAGACTCGCGAGCGCCTTTGAGAATTCCGGATCGTTTTCCTCTTCGCCCGCGTGAAAGCGAAGATTCTCAAGCAGCAATATTTCCCCGGATTTCAGATTCTTTACAGCGTCTTCCGCCGCCTTGCCGATGCAATCAACGCCGAACCTGATGGTAACGCCGGGAAGCACGCTGGCAAGCGCGTCCACCAGCGGCGCAAGCGACAGGTCTGTGATGAACCTGCCCTTAGGCCTGCCCAGATGCGAGAGGATGATGATTTTTGCTTTTTTCCTGACAAGCTCATGAATCGTCGGCAGCAGCCTTACAATCCTTGTATTATCCGTCACCCTGCCCGCCACCATGGGCACATTGAGATCCATGCGCACGACGACGCGTTTATCCTTTATGTTGATGTCGCCAAGCGTAGGAAATTTTTTAGACATCGGTTAACCTTTTATAGGGGGCACGCTGCCCCCGATTTTACTTCGTAAAATCTCCCCTGCGAGGCCGCCGTCCAGCTGCTCTTGAGTAGCTGGCCTCCTCCCTGTACCCAAGCAATTTCCAGCCACCGATCACTGATCACTGGCCACTAACTTCGCCACGTCCAGCATGCGGCAGGAAAATCCCCATTCATTATCATACCACGAACTTACGCGACAAAAACGTTTTCCCGTAACATACGTGCCAGTAAGGTCGAAGATCGAGCTTGCCGGGTGATGATTGAAATCAACCGAAACCAGCGGTTCATCGCACGTGGCAAGCACGCCTTTCAGCGCGCCCTGCGCCGCTTCCGCTATCGCTTTGTTTATTTCGTCCCTGCTTGTGTCTTTTGCGCTCTGGAACGTGAGATCGACGAGCGAAACATTCGGCGTCGGCACGCGGATGGCAGTGCCCCCAAGCCTTCCTTCCAGCTCCGGAAGCACGAGACCGATAGCCTTGGCCGCGCCCGTAGACGTCGGCACCATCGACATGGTGGCGGCGCGCGCGCGGCGCAGATCCTTGTGGCTGCCGTCCACCAGATTCTGATCGCCGGTGTAAGAGTGAATCGTGGTCATGAAGCCACTCTCAATGCCCACGGCATTGTGGAGCACCCGCGCTACGGGCGCGAGGCAGTTGGTCGTGCATGATCCAACAGAGACTACCTGATGCTCAGGCCTGAATGCATGATTGTTGACTCCATACACGATTGTGGAGTCCGCATCGGGCGAAGGCGCGGAAACCAGCACCCGCTTCGCGCCGCACGCAAGATGCCGGGCAGCGTCAGCACGCTTGGTGAATTTGCCGGAGCATTCCAGGACGACATCCACACCCGACCAGTCAAGTTTAGCAATATCCTTTTCATGCGTGAGCCGTATCACACCGCGGCCAACATCGATGCCATTGCCGGAAGCCTTCACTCCACCGCGAAAAGCGCCATGCACCGAGTCGTATTTCAGCAAATGCACATGTGTTTCCACTGGCGCAGGGCCATTGACGGCTACTATCTCGATATCCTTGCGCCCGGTTTCAACCAACGCCCGGATGACGCACCTGCCGATGCGCCCCAGCCCGTTAATTGCAACTCTTATCGTCATATTCTTTCCATCACCTTCTTCACGATATCTTCGGCGGTGATGCCGAAATGCTTGTAAAGATCCGGGGCCGGACCGGATGCGCCGAACCCTTCCATGCCGATGAACATGCCGTATTCGCCGATATATTTGCCCCACCCGAATTTGCTCGCCGCTTCAATAGCGACGACGATCGTACCGTCCTCAATTACTTTCCTGCGGTAGGATTCCGGCTGGGCATCAAACATCTCCATGCACGGCATGGATACCACCCGTGAAAGCACATTCTGCGCGGAAAGGAGCTTTTGCGCCTCGACCGCGATGCTTACCTCAGAGCCAGTCGCAACCAGCGTCACCTGCAGGTTGCTGCGGATATGCCTCGCCTCATCCCGGATGACGTACGCGCCGCGTTCGCAGAGATTCTCAGCCGCGTATTCAAGGCGCAGCGACGGCAGGTTCTGGCGGGTAAGGCAGAGGACGGACGGCGTATGCTTCGACTGGATCGCGATCTCCCAGCATTCCGCGGTTTCACTCGCATCGCAGGGACGGAACACGTGAAGGTTGGGAATAGCGCGGAGCGATGCCAGATGTTCAATGGGCTGATGCGTCGGGCCGTCTTCGCCCACGCCGATGGAATCATGCGTCATGACGAAAATAACGCGCAGGCCCATCAGCGCCGCCAGACGTATCGCCGGGCGGCAATAATCGCTGAACACGAGGAACGTGCCGCCGTAAGGGATGAAACTGCCATGCAGCGCAAGCCCGTTCATCACCGCGCCCATCGCATGCTCGCGCACGCCATAATGGATATAGCGGCCGCTGAAATCATTCGCAGAAATAACGCCAAGCGTTTTAGTCTTGGTGTTGTTTGATCCTGACAAATCCGCTGAGCCACCGATTATTTCGGGGATGAGCGGGTTGACCACCTCGAGTACATCCTGGGACGATTTGCGGGTCGCCTCATTAGGCTGCTTTGCAACAATCGCCTTCTTCAACTCCTGTAGTTTTTCCTGCCAGCCGGAAGGAAGCTTCCCGGAAAGCATGCGTTCGAATTCCACAGACGGATGGGCGGCATAGCGCGCATTCCATTCCTCGTAGGCCGCCGAGCGGCGCTCGCCCACGCTCCGCCAGCTTGCAAGGATACGCTCCGGTATTTCAAACGGCGGGTGGTTCCAGCCGAGCTTCGCGCGCGCGCCTTCGATTTCCTCCTTGCCGAGCGGCGAGCCGTGGCTTGAGGCTTTGCCTGCCTTGGTGGGAGCGCCAAACGCAATCGTAGTCTTGCAGGCTATCAGCACAGGCTTGTCGGAATGCTGCGCCTTGCCAAGAGCTTCCTTTATTTCCGCTTCGTTATGCCCGTTCACCGCCATCGTATTCCAGCCGCTGGCTTCAAAACGCTTTATCGTATCTTCGGATGTCGCGAGGCTCGTGGGCCCGTCGATGGATATGCTGTTATCGTCAAACAACGCGATTAATTTGTTCAGCTTCAGGTGCCCGGCAAGGGAAATCGCTTCCTGCGATATGCCTTCCATCAGACAGCCGTCTCCCACGATCACATAAGTTTTATGATCGGTGATTTCACCGAAGCGCGCCGCCATCATCCTTTCCGCGAGCGCCATGCCGACGGCGTTGGCAAGCCCCTGCCCGAGCGGGCCGGTGGTCGTCTCTATGCCGCTTGCGTGGCCGTATTCCGGATGGCCTGCGGTCTTCGCCCCAAGCTGGCGGAACTTCCTGAGATCCTCAATCGTCACGTCCTCATAGCCGGTGAGATAGAGGAGCGCGTAGATCAGCATCGAGCCATGACCAGCGGAAAGCACAAAGCGATCACGATCCGTCCAGCGCGGGTTTTTCGGATCGAATTTGAGGAAATCGCGGAAAAGCACGGTTGCCACATCCGCCATGCCCATCGGCATGCCGGGATGGCCGGAATTGGCCTTTTCCACCGCATCCATCGCCAGCGCGCGTATGGCGTTTGCCATTTCCTGATGCGGGGCCAAAGCCTCTGACATGGTTTCTGCTTTCATCGATGCATTTTTCATAATTCAGCTCAGTTTCTTCTTCAGTAATTCGTTGACCGCCTGCGGGTTCGCCTTGCCACCGGACAGCTTCATCACCTGCCCGATAAAGAATGCGAACAGCTTGTCTTTCCCTGAACGGTATTCGGCCACTTTATCCGGATTGGCAGTCATGACGTCGTCGATGATTTTCTCGATCGCGCCGGTGTCGGTGACCTGCTTAAGCCCTTCCTCTTCCACAATCTGCGCGGCGTCTTTGCCGGTTTCAAACATTTTGTCAAACACTATCTTGGCGATTTTGCCGGAAATCGTGTTATTTTCGATAAGCCCCAGCAACCCGCTCATTTTTTCAACGCTTACCGGCGATGCGTCAATCTCCAGCCCAGCCTTGTTGAGCCGTCCGAACAGCTCCGCCGTAATCCAGTTGGAAGCAAGCTTCGCGTTATGTTTTTTCGCCACCGTCTCAAAGAACGCGGTAGTTGCCTGATCCGCCACCAGCACGCTGGCGTCATAAGCGGATAGCCCTAATTCACTGATATAGCGCGCCTTCTTTTCGTCCGGCAATTCGGGCAGACCGGCTTTAATCTTATCCACGAATTCCTGCGGGAATTCGAGAGGCAGCAGATCGGGATCGGGGAAGTAGCGGTAATCATGCGCGTCTTCCTTGCTGCGCATGGTGCGGGTTTCACCGGTTGAAGCGTCAAACAGCCGGGTTTCCTGATCCACCTGCCCGCCGCTTTCCAGTATTTCCACCTGCCGCGCCGCCTCGAATTCAATGGCTTTCATCATGAAGCGCACCGAGTTGACGTTCTTGATTTCGCAGCGCGTGCCGAGCGGCGCACCGGGCTTGCGCACCGAGACATTGACGTCGCAGCGCATGCTGCCTTTTTCCATATCGCCGTCACAGGTGCCGAGATAGCGCACGATGGAGCGCAGTTTCTTGAGGTACAGCCCGGCTTCTTCCGGCGAGCGCATATCCGGCTCGGAGACGATTTCCATCAGCGCGATTCCGGCGCGGTTGAGATCTATCAGGCTGTATTTCCCGCTGTTTTCATGCAGGGACTTGCCCGCATCCTGCTCCAGATGCAGGCGGGTGATGCCAATCGTGCGCGTGCTGCCGTCGGGCATATCAATGATCATTTCTCCCTTGCCGACAATCGGTTCCAGATACTGCGAAATCTGGTAGCCCTGCGGCAGATCGGGATAGAAATAATTCTTGCGGTCGAACACCGAATGCAAATTAATCTGCGCCTTCAGCCCCAACCCGGTACGCACCGCCTGCTCGATGCAGTATGCATTGATGACCGGCAGCATTCCAGGCATTCCGGCATCCACCAATGAAACATTTTCATTGGGTTCCGCGCCGAAGTCATTGGGCGCGCCGGAAAAAAGCTTGGATTTCGATTTGATCTGCGCATGCACTTCCAGACCCAGGATCACTTCCCATTCGCCGGTTTGGCCTTTGATATGGTACGAGGAAGTCATACAACCTCCTTCACCGTTTCCTCCCCCTGGAGGGGGGAGGTCAGGAGGGGGTGGGCCAAGTGTTTCACAATCACTTCCAGTACTCCGTCCATATTTTCCATGATCTCATTATTCCAGAAACGTAATACTGTAAAATTTTCGCGTTTCAGGAAGTCATCACGGACGATATCATAACTTTGGTTGCTTCCGTGCTGGCCACCATCTAATTCAATGATGAGGGACTTATCGAAACAGATAAAATCGACTATATATTTTCCGATAGGCTGTTGTCTGCGGAATTTCACTCCGAGTTGATTATTACGAAGAAAATACCACAGCTTCTTTTCGGCTTCGGTTAAGTTATTGCGCAAATTTTTCGCTCTCCGCTGAGCGGTCTTGGTAAAAGGTTTCTTTCCTCTCCCTGTAGAGGGGAGGACTAAGGTAGGGGTATTATCAATTATAAAATCACCCCCTCCCGGCGCATTCGCGCCGACCTCCCCCCTCAAGGGGGAGGATATTTCCACAATCGTCGTATTGTGGTAACTCATACAACTTCCTCTATACCAAGCTCAGCTTTGTGCTGCTCAAACAATTTATCTATGACCTCGTCAGTAAATCCGACTCTTGCATTTATAGGTTTTGCCAGTTCTTCTAATTCTCCCCGTGTCTCAGTAAATAATTCTTGAGCACTTACTAATTCTTTTAGAATTTTCTCTTTTCCAACTGCATTCATCAAACCTGCTGCATTACTACGAAAAAGATGATGTGCCAGATAATTCCTTTGCTTTAATGTTCGCTCTAATAAAGCCACAAGATTATCGGAACATGTAACCTTTTTCTTTATATCTTCTATTATGGGACCAAAGGTTCTTTTATTAAAATATTTCTGATAAAATGAATTAACAATATCATCCCATTCTTGTTCCGTTTTAGCCTCTTTTATTTTCCTAGGAATATCGTCAAAGAAAATTATATTTATTATCATGTACTCAAGAATTTGGAGCATATACATGGCATAACCAAATTCTGTAAATAGCTCTTTATAATCTCCATGCTTCTGTAAGCTTGACTTATTCTCGCTCATACCACTACTCCTTCCGGAACCGCCTTGAACTGCGCGGCTTGCTCCATCACACCCGCGACGCGGAACACGGTCTCTTCGTCAAACGCCCTGCCGATAATCTGCAGGCCCAGCGGCAATCCGCTGCCGGAAAGCCCGGCGGGGATGGAAATCGCAGGCAGGCCTGCGAGGCTGGTCGGCACAGTGAACACGTCATTTAAGTACATCGCGACCGGATCATTGCTGTTCTCACCAATAGCAAAGGCCGCGCTCGGCGCTGTTGGGGTAAGAATTGCATCTACTTTGGCAAACGCGTCCTTAAAATCCTTGGCGATGAGATAACGCACGCGCTGGGCTTTCTTGTAATAGGCATCGTAGTACCCGGCGGAAAGCACATAGGTGCCGATCATGATGCGGCGTTTCACTTCGTTGCCGAACCCGGCAGCGCGGGTCTTGCAATATAAATCGTTCAGCGAGCCGCTCTCCGGCGTCACGCGCAGGCCATAGCGTATGCCGTCATAGCGCGCAAGGTTGGAAGAAGCTTCGGCAGGCGCGATAATGTAGTAAGTGGCCAGCGCATATTTGGTGTGCGGCAGGCTGATATCCATCACTTCCGCCCCGGCGCTTTTCAGCCATGCGATGCCCTTATCCCAGAGCGCAGCAATTTCTTTATCCATGCCGTCCGGACGGTATTCCCTGGGTATGCCTATCTTCAGGCCTTTCACATTCCCGGTTAAGGCTTTCTCGAAATCCGGCACAGCACGCGGCGACGATGTTGAATCCTTTGGATCATGTCCCGATATCACCGTTTGCACAATGGCAGCGTCGCGCACATTGCGCGCGAACATGCCTGCCTGATCGAGCGAGCTGGCAAAGGCCACCGTCCCCCAGCGCGAGCAGCGTCCGTAGGTCGGCTTGATACCGACGATACCGCAGAACGAAGCGGGCTGGCGGATGGAGCCGCCCGTATCCGTACCGGTCGCGGCCAGGCACATGCGCGCGGACACCGCTGCCGCAGAGCCGCCGCTTGAGCCGCCCGGCACCAGATCCTTGCCGCTGCCCTTTGCCTTCCATGGACTTATGACGTTGCCGAAGTAACTCGTGGTATTGGACGAGCCCATCGCGAATTCGTCGAGATTGGTTTTGCCGAGCATCACCGCCCCTGCCTGCCACAGCTTTGCAGTCACAAAAGACTCGTAAGGCGGGACAAAATTTTCAAGGATTTTCGATCCGGCAGTGGTTTTCACTCCTGCGGTACAGAACAGGTCCTTGATCGCAAGCGGTATGCCCTCAAGCGCCCCCGCGCTGCCCGAGGCAATCCGCTTGTCGGCAGCCTGCGCGCCTTCCAGCGCACGCTCGGGTGTTGTGGTGATGAACGCATTGAGCTCCGGGTTAAGCTTCTCAATGCTGCCGATATACGCCTTCGCAAGCTCAACAGCCGAAATTTTCTTCGCTTTCAGGACATCTCTCGTCTCAGCAAGGGAAAGGGTGGCAACATTACTCATCGCTGATTACCTTCGGTACGACAAAGCAGCCATATTCGCTGGCCGGGGCATTGGCGATGATTCTGTCGCGGATATGGCCGTCCGTTATCTCGTCCTTGCGCCACGGGAGCGCCGTCTCCGATACGCTCGCGAGCATTGGCACATTATCAGTTTTCACCTCATTAAGCTGCTCAATCCACTTGAGTATTCCGGAAAGCTCCTTGCTTAAATGTTCTTTTTCCGCACCCGTTACTTCGATATGTGCGAGCTTGGCGATTTTTGTTATGGTTTTGGTGTCTATCATAGGGTTAGGTTCTAGGGGCTAGGTTCTGGCTAAGGTTTATAAAAATTATATAGCGGAGTAAACTAATTTATTCTAAAAAACTAGAACCTGGCCCCTAGAACCTAGCCCCTCATGCTGATTTCCTCTCCCCATGACTTTGCTTTGACCCACGAACGCCTGCTTGGGCTTGACGTGGGGGAAAAGACCATTGGCCTTGCGCTTTCTGACATCGGCAGGATGATCGCCACTCCTTTTAAGACTATTAGCCGCACGAAATTCTCCAAAGACGCCGAAGCCCTTACGGCCATTATCAAAGAGTATAAAGTGGGTGGACTGGTCGTCGGTTATCCGGTAAACATGGACGGGACCGAGGGGCCAAGATGCCAGTCGGTCAGGCAGTTTGTAAAGAATCTGGACGAGAAAATTACCATGCCGATGTTACTGTTCGACGAGCGCATGAGCACGATGGCGGTTACCCGCACCATGCTCGATGCCGATCTTTCCCGCGCACGCCGCGCCGCGCTAGTCGACAAGCTGGCGGCCAGTTACATCCTGCAGGGCGCGCTGGATATGCTGGGGCAAAAATAGCGTGGAAAATATTTTCAATAGTATCCTTAGTATCCTTTTTATTTTATTTTCACTGATACGGGACTGGCCTGTTTTTCTTGTTGCATATGCTATTGGATCAATACCTTTCGGATTAATCTTAAGCAAACTCTTCGGCTACGGCGATATACGCAAAATCGGCTCTGGAAACATAGGCGCTACGAATGTCCTGAGAACAGGAAGCAAATGGCTGGCGCTTTGCACCTTGCTATGCGATTTCCTTAAAGGCTTTATACCGTGTGAGTATGTAATGTCTTTAGCGCCGCTTCACTGGATGTATTATTTTGGCGTTTTTGGGGCAACATCCATAGGAGCAAGCGTGATAGTAGGGCACATATTCCCCGTATGGCTGAAATTCAAGGGAGGCAAAGGAGTTGCAACCTCGCTGGGTGTCATATTTGCCTTGAGTTGGCCATTGGGTTTAGGCTTTATCGTATGCTGGCTTACCGTTTTTGCCTTATCAAGGATTTCATCGCTGGCGGCCCTTGTTTCTTTTACGGCCGTCACATTGTCTGCCGCAATCGTACTGCTTTTTTCCCAACTTCCGCTGGTAAATGGATATATTGCAGAATATTTCTTTGAATATAGTGAGTACGCCTCAGATATGCGGCTTTCACAACATGAGATTTCCGAAACGAGTATACTGGTTATGAATCTGTTGCTCTTTATTACAGTGCTTATATTCTTCACCCACCGGCAAAACATCTCCCGCCTGCTTAAAGGCCAGGAACATACATGGAGGAAAACATGATCAGCCCCGAGTCATGGAAAGGCATGCGGAAATTCCTGCAGAAGGAGTCGCTCGTTGATGTGTTAAGGCTCATCCGCAGCGACAATGTCGGGCCCATCACGTTCTTCAACCTTGTTCACCAGTTCGGCACGGCGAAAACCGCGCTTGACGCCATACCGGACCTGGCTGCGCGCGGCGGCAGGCGAAAACCCATGCTCTGCTACACCATCAGGGACGCGGAGCAGGAAATCGAACAGGTGGAGAAGCTGGGCGCAAGGATGCTGCGTTTCGGCGACGAAGAATATCCTGAACTTCTCCTGTCCATCTATGACCCGCCGCCTCTGCTTACCATGCTCGGTTCCGCGCATATCTGGAAGAGCGGCCGCATGCTTGCCATCGTTGGCTCGCGCAATGCCTCCGCCAACGGCTACCAGTTCACGAAAAAGCTCGCCGCTGACGCGGGCGCAAGAGGGCTCACCGTCGTGTCGGGCATGGCGCGCGGCATCGACACCGCCGCCCATAGCGGATCGCTTGCGAGCGGCACGGTTGCGGTAATGGCAAGCGGCATCGACCAGATTTATCCGCCGGAAAACAAATCGCTTTACGCGGAAATCGCCAGGCAGGGAGCCGTAGTCACCGAACAACCGTTCGGCATGGCGCCGCATTCGCGCAGCTTCCCCGGGCGCAACCGCATCATTTCCGGCATGTCGCTCGGCACGGTGGTGGTCGAGGCCTCGTTCAAATCCGGCTCGCTCATTACCGCGCGCTTCGCGCTTGAGCAGGATCGCGACGTGTTCGCCGTGCCCGGCTCGCCGCTCGACCCGCGCTGCAAGGGCACAAACAACCTGATAAGACAAGGCGCAACCGTCTGCGAATCGATTGACGATGTCATGCAGGTGCTGGGCCGCGAGCGGCAGCTCACCTTCCGCGAGCAGTTCAGCCCCGACTATGCAACCGCTGCGGAACGTAAGCAGCCCAATGAAAATGAACTTGCCGAGGCGCGCAGGCTGGTGCTTAACAAGCTGGGCTATAATCCGGTGGTGGTGGACGAACTGCTGGTGCAGTGCCAGCTTTCCTCCAACCTGCTCTCGCTCATCCTGCTGGAGCTGGAGCTTGCAGGAAGGCTGCAGCGGCATTCCGGCCACAAGGTATCGTTGAAAAGTGAAGAATATGAACAAGCCGCAAGTCATTCTGGCCATTGATACCTCGCTTGGCGGGTGTTCGGTTGCGCTGCTTAAGGACGGTAAAATCATCGCCAGCCTGCGCGAGGAAAATGGCGGCCAGCAGACGAAAAGACTCGTGCCGATGATCGAAGAGGCGCTGAAAAACGGGGGAGCCGCTTATAAGGATTGCGACGCTGTCGCCTGTACCATCGGGCCGGGCGGGTTCACCGGGATAAGGGTCGGCCTCACCGCCGCGCGCGCAATAAAACTTGCTACCGGCAAGCCGCTTATCGGACTTACCACTCTTGAAACCATCGCCTACGGCTCAGGAATGGAAGGCGACATACTGGCGGTCATAGATGCTTATCGCGGACAATATTACGTCCAGCGTTTCCGCATGACGGACATGTTAAGCCCCCTATCCGGGCCCATGCTGGTGGATGAAGCCATGCTCCCCGCGCTCAGACACGGCGCGAAGATGGCACAAAATCTGCCGGATGCGGAAGATGTGGCGAAACTTGCCTATGCCAGATGGAGCGCAGGCGAACGCGAGTTCCCGCACGCCCCGCTTTATATCCGCGAACCGGACGCCAAGCTGCCTGCGGCATGACGTGAATTAAGAGATCTCATTCACGACATCCGCTTTCAATGAACCACTACATCTCCCCCAGTAATCTCACCATAAACTGCTTCAGTTCCCCGAATATGTCCTCTAAACGGGAGGTCTCGACGAAACCTTTGGGATCGGGCAGCGTCCTGAGCATTTCCTTGACCGCGCTCCTTATCAAGGCGTGGGCGGATTCATCCGTAATGATTACTCCTCGCAAGGCGAAGTGATCCTTAACGATCTTTTCCGCTTCGTGGTAATAATTGGCGGAGGTCATATCGTCAGCTCCTCGCGCAGGATTTCCATAACCACGTCGGTCAGCTTCCAGAGGGTCTCGAAATACATAGGCGCTCCCTTGTAATTAAAGGACGCTGACCAAAGTGGTCAGCGTCGGGAGCTGAAAATCGCCAAAACAAGGCGCAGGCTTATTCGCTCTTACGAGCTGTGTTATTAGGCCTGCTCCCGACATAGGCCGGAAGCAGGGCTTGGTGATACGAGCCTACTAATTCGTATGTTTTAGGGATTTTCAGCCCCTTCGCGGCCAGAATAACTCAATCCTTCAGAGAGTAAAGCCTTATAATTTCGTTACCGATCTCACATCCCGCCGGAAAGCGAGATCACCTGCCCGGTAAGCGAGGGCGTTGAAAGAATATACCGCACAGCATCACATATCTCCCTGAGCGAACTCGTGCGCCGCAGCGGAATGACTTTTTTCAGTTTATCGAATGTATCCGCCTTGTCCTGTTTTCCCTCCATCGTGGGCCCGGGGGCAATCGCATTGATGCGGATGTCAGGAGCAAGGTCTTTCGCAAGCAGTTCGGTTGCATTCTCCAGCCCTATCTTGCTTATCGAATAGGAAAAGAACGCGGGGGAGATACTCCAGTCCTTAAGCCCGTCGGTAATGTTGATGATATTCCCGTTTTTGCCGTTATACTGGGTAACGAAATCCTGTATCAGCCGGAGCGGCGCAAACAAATTCACGTCTATGTGCTCCTGCCAGCTTTCCTGTGTCATGTCCCGGATAGTATCCTTCTCAAAGGCGGAGGCGTTATTAATCAGGCAGTTCAGCTTAACTCCCTGCCTGGAAAGCGAGGGTATTATATTTGCGACGGATTTCGGATCACGCAAATCCCCCTGCGCTAAAAAGGCCTTGCGTTTCTTTTGCTTGATAAGGGCAGCGAGCTCTTCCGCCTGCTTTTCCGAGCGGCTATAATGGATGGCCACGTCCCAGCCTTCATCCGCAAGGCTCAGGGCGATCTCCCTGCCGATGCGCACCGCCGCGCCCGTTATCAAGACTGTTTTTGACATTGTTTCTCAAGCTTTCGGTTTAAAAGCATCCCCGTATCTGCTACTCTAGCGTAAAATAAGATTAATTGCCATGCCAGAAACGCACAACCTGCCTATCGTCATCGTCCTGCTTACCGCTGCGGTTCTGGCCGTCTCGCTTTTCCGCAAGCTGCGTGTCAGCCCGATACTCGGGTATCTCGTGGCGGGTGCTATCATTGGGCCGGGCGGTACCGGCATTATCTCCGATATCGAGGGAACCAGCGCCATCGCGGAATTCGGCGTGGTGTTCCTGCTCTTCATCATCGGGCTGGAGTTATCGTGGGAAAGGCTCAAGATACTGAGCAAACGGGTCTTTGCGCTTGGTATATTGCAGATTACCGTCACTGCCGCTGTCATCGCAGCCATTGCCTATATGGCCGGGTTCAGGCCGGAGACCGCGATCCTGATCGGCAGCGGGCTGGCATTGTCCTCGACCGCGCTGGTCATGCAGCTCATTGAGGAACATAACCAGAAGGCGTCGCAACTCGGGCGGCTTTCGCTCGCCGTCCTGTTGATTCAGGATCTTGCGGTAGTGCCGGTTCTGGTGCTCATCCCGGCTTTTGCAAAGGACAATGTGTCTCTTGTAGCCGAGCTTGCCACCGTAAGCATGAAAGCCGTGATCGCGCTGCTGCTGATTTTTGCGCTGGGGCAGGTCCTGTTGCGCCCGCTTTACCGAATCATAGCTTCGCTCAATACCCCCGAAATATTTACAGCGCTCACGCTGCTTGTGGTGCTGGGCACCGGGTGGCTTACGAGTCATGTCGGCCTGTCGGTGGCGCTCGGCGCATTCCTGGCCGGGCTTCTCATGGCGGAGACCGAATACCGGCACCAGGTGGAGGCGGACGTCATGCCTTACAAGGGCCTGCTGCTCGGCCTCTTTTTCATGTCGGTCGGCATGTCGGCCAACCTGCGCGTGGTATGGCACAACCTGCCGCTCATTCTCGGCATGGCGGTGTTGTTGCTTGCGGTAAAGGCCATCATCATTATCCTGCTCTGCCGCCTGCTTGGATTTAACCCGACAACCCGGATACGGGCAGGCACGCTGCTTGCGCAGGGCGGCGAATTTTCCTTCATCCTGTTCAGACTCGCCGGGGATAATAATTTCCTGAGCGCCCATGCGGCGCAGATGTTGACCATCATCGTCATCGCTTCGATGGCACTGACGCCTGCGATGGCGGCGGTAGGGCGGGCGCTTTCCGAAACGATTGAATATAAGCGCAGGCGCAAGGCGGAAGACTCCCTCTCCGAAATGATAGACATACGTGACCACGTCATCATCCTTGGATTCGGGCGCGTGGGGCAGATGATCGCCAAGCTGCTCTCGGTGGAAAATATCCATTACATTGCGCTCGACCTGCATATAGGCACCATCGCGCGCGCGAAGAAAATCGGCCTGCCGGTCTATTACGGCGACGGATCGCGCCGCGAAGTGCTGAATGCCACCGGCATCGAGCGCGCAAGCTCGGCCATCATCACGATGAACGACCCGGCGGCGGCCGAAGCCGCCGTGCGCGCCATACGCGCCGCATCGCCTTATCTTCCGATCATCGCCCGGGCGCAGGATCTGAACCGCGTCATCATGCTGGAGAAGGCGGGCGCCAACATCGCGGTGTCGGAAATGTTCGAAACCAGCCTGCAGATGGGCGGTGCGCTGCTCAAGTCACTCGGCATCTCTGATCAGGAGATACTGCGTATCATGAAGATTTTCCGCGATCGTGACTACGCACTGGCGCAGGGCGCGATCGAGGTGCCGGATACCATCGCCAACCCTACGCCCTATAACAAGATGCTCGCTTTCCAGAAAGCCGTGGTCAGCGGGAATTTCTTCAAGGACTTATAAATCCTGATTTACGATTGCCGCAGGATCGCTATAGTGGCGGCATGGCAAAAATATCCTACGTGAACGGCCGTTACGTCAACCATCTGCATGCGAGCGTGCATATCGAAGACCGGGGTTACCAGTTCTCAGACGGCATATACGAGGTCATCGCCTTCTATAACCGCCGCCTGCTTGATGAGCGCTTGCATCTCGTGCGCCTCATGCGCTCCCTTAAAGAGCTGCGCATCGATGTGCCGATGACGGAAAGGGCGATGCGTATCGTGATGCATGAATTAATCGCCCGCAACGATCGCGATGACGGCACGCTGTACATGCAGATTTCACGCGGCGTGGCGAAGCGCGATCACCCGTTCCCCAAAAATACGCGCCCGAGTTTCGTAATGGCGGTCACCGGCCCTAAAGCGCCTAAAGAACAGGAAACCAGGGAAGGAATCAAGGTCATCACCTTGCCCGACGAGCGCTGGGCAAGGCGCGATATCAAATCCATATCGCTGCTTGCCAACATCCTTGCCAAGCAGGAAGCGGCGGAAGCGAAAGTAAAGGAAGCGTGGCTTTATGATGAAGAAGGCATCATCAGCGAAGGCTCCGCCTCGAACAGCGTCATCATAAACAGTAAGAATGAGATCATCACCCATCCGGCGGATCAGCACATACTGGGCGGCATTACCCGCCATGTCGTGCTTGAACTTGCGCGCAAGGCCGGGTTCAAAGTGATCGAAAAACCGTTCAGCGTCGGGGAAGCGAAAAAAGCGAAGGAAACGTTCATGATCAGCACGACTTCCAATATCCTGCCTGTCGTGCAGATTGACGGTAACCCAATAGCGGACGGCAAACCCGGTAAAATAACACTGCAGCTGCTCGCGCTTTACCACAACCACATTTACAGACAGACGGGCAAGCGATGGAATTGAGACCGCCTAGAGCCATTATATTCGACTGGGACAACACGCTGGTGAACACCTGGCCGGTCATCCACCAGGCGCTTAACGAAACCTTCGCCGAAATGGGGCGTGAGCCATGGACAATTGAGACTGTTAAAGAGCGCGTTGCCCGCTCGATGCGCGATTCGTTCCCGCTGGTGTTCGGCCATGACTGGCAGAAGGCTGCGGATATCTACCAAGCAAGGTTCCGCGCTATTCATCTTGAAAGACTCGAAGCATTGCCGGGCGCAGAAGAGATGCTCGCATGGCTCAGCACCAAACCCGTCTATCTGGCGGTGGCAAGCAATAAGAAAGGCATTAATCTGCGCAAGGAAACAGCCCATATCGGGTGGGACAGGTATTTCAGCAAAGTCATAGGCGCGGACGACACCGCGAAGGACAAACCGGCGGCCGATCCTGTGCATGCTGCGCTGGATGGCGCTCCGATCGCCGCGGGAAACGAGGTCTGGTTCGTCGGCGACAGCGCTATAGACATGGAATGCGCGCATGCAGCAGGGTGCGTGCCAGTATTTTATGGCGAACTTCCGGGAAAACCATTAAACTATCCTTTTGCAACACAGGTGGAAAACCACGCGGAGCTTGTGGGGCTGCTGGATAGGCTGTTCACGCAGGCCGGGAAATAACCTGCGATAGATAAAAAACTTATAAAAAAACACTTGTTAAGCATTCCTTAACTGTTTTATGTTCTATGTTAGATTAAAATAACTTTGAAGAGGATGCCTGTGAAAGAAGTTTACCTAGAGACAATCCTGCTTATAGAGCGTCTGCACCGACGTTTCCTTGACGTCATCAAGACTGAGCTCGATCGCCTGAAGATTGATGAAATCAACAACGTCCAGACGCTGATACTCTACAACATCAATAACGAGCAGATTACTATCGGGGAACTTACCAACCGCGGCTATTATCTAGGATCCAATGTCTCCTACAACGTGAAGGATCTGGTGGAAAAAGGCTTCCTTATAAAAGAACGCTCCGCGCATGACAAGCGCTCGACGCGCGTGAAACTTTCCGAGAAAGGGCTGGAACTGTGCCGGAAAATCGACGAGCTCTATAAGCGCAACATCGAAGCGCTGCAAACGAGCGAGCCTAACATCAAATCCCTGCCGGGGCTCAATGTCACCCTGCATCAGTTGGAGCGGTTCTGGACAAGCTATATCAACAGCGTCCACAGAGGAACATAATTCAAGAGGCTCTGCCTGTGATATACCTTGGTTGACGGGCGCATGGCGGTGGTCTATGAACATGTCATGGAAAAGAATGTCGTTGCGCTGATCGTCGCCGCCGGGGAAAGCCGCCGCGCCGGAGGCGGTGTCCCGAAACAATACCAAATGCTTGAGGATAAGAGCCTGCTGCGCCGCACCGCCGAGGCATTCCTGCAGCATCCGGACATCACGCATGTGGTGGTCGTCATCAACCCCTCACACCGTGACTATTATGACGAGCATACGCATGGGCTTAAGCTGCTGCCGCCGGTAAGCGGCGGCGATACGCGCCAGAAGTCCGTGAAACTTGGGCTGGAAGCCATCGCGCACCTGTCGCCTGATTATGTTCTCATACACGATGCCGCGCGGCCCAACATCGCCGGCGACGTCATATCGCGCGTCATCACCGGGCTTGCGCAGACGCCCGCCATCATTCCCGCGCTGCCGGTATTCGATACGCTCAAGCATGTGGAAGAAGAGCGCATCATCGGCACCATCGAACGCAAGAAACTCTTCCGCGCCCAGACGCCTCAGGGTTTCCACTACCGGGAGATTCTGGAAGCGCATAATAAAAACGCCGATCTTGAATTCACCGACGACTCGGCGATTGCCGAACAGAGCGGAATGGAGGTTAAAACTGTGAGCGGTTCCGAACATAATTATAAAATCACCACCATGGAAGACATGCAGGATGCGAGAAAGCTGCTGGCGGCAACCTATGAGACGCGTACCGGCAGCGGGTTCGACGCCCACCGGCTCATCGCGGCGGCCAATGACAACAGAACCCATATCACCCTGTGCGGGATAGAGATAGAATCGGATTTCATGCTGGAAGGGCATTCCGACGCGGATGCCGGGCTGCACGCGCTGGTGGATGCGATTTTGGGCAGCATCGCGGAAGGCGACATAGGGATGCATTTCCCCCCTTCCGATCCCAGGTGGAAAGGGGCAAGCTCTTCCGTGTTCGTGCGCCATGCCTGCGAACTCCTTGAGCGAAAGCGGGGGAAAATCATCAACGCTGACATCACGATTATCTGCGAGCGTCCACATATCGCGCCCCACCGCGCCGCCATGATCGAGCAGGTGGCGAAATTGCTTGAAGTGGAAAAGAACCGCGTCAGCGTAAAAGCGACCACGACGGAGAAGATGGGATTTACAGGGCGCGGGGAAGGCATCGCCGCACAGGCGGTGGTAACCATAAAATTGCCAGTGGAGAATTAGATGGGCCATGATAAGCCATTATCATTATTTCATCCCGCTAAATTCATCGGCACATGGTTCGGCGCCGGGCTTGCCCCCAAAGCCGCCGGCACATTCGGCTCCATCGCCGCCCTGCCCTTTGCCTGGATCATACAGACCCATTTCGGCAATCACGCCCTGCTCGCGGCCAGTATCATCGCCTTTTTCACCGGATGGGTAGCCTGCCATTTCTACCTGCCCTACGTGGACAGGGAAGACCCACGCGAAATGGTCATCGACGAAGTGGCGGGGCAATGGCTGCTGTTATCCTTCATGTACCCCACCCTTGTCTCCTATATAACCGGGCTGCTGCTTTTCCGCTTTTTCGACATCGTGAAACCCTGGCCGGTATCCCTTGCCGACCGGAAAATCCACGGCGGGTTCGGCGTCATGTTCGACGATGTGCTGGCGGCTCTTTATCCGGTGGCTATTTTCGAAATATTGCGCCTTCCGGGCTACGCAGACAGTATACAGAAATTCCTGGTATCGTTCTAATTATCGCCAACGACGGCACGTAACCTGGCCTTTTTCAGCCATCCGGTTTCATTATAAATCTGCAGGGAGAAATCCGGCTCCGCAAGGTGATCGAGAAGGCGCGACAGGCTCTGCACGATTCTAATCGCATGCCTCTCATCCAGCGGCTTTGCGGACAATGCGCAGGCGCTCATGAGCGCAAGCCGGACGGTGGCAAACCTGACGCCGATGATTCCGATGCGCTCGCTCAGGCTGTTGCCAAATCCGCAGAAAGGAAAAAGCGCGAGCGACAGCTGCATGGCAAGATAGCGCCGCAGAAGCGGCGCGTACATTGTCTGGTAACGCTTCGTCCATTGCTCAGACAATTCCTTTGCGGCATTCGCCGCATCAGGCAGCGGCACGATGGTAAGATCGTCCATGCGTATGGCCACATGCAACGCCCGCTCCATTTCCGATATGGTCTGCATAAGGCGCGTGTTGTTCACTTTCTTGGCGGCGACCATCAGTCCGCATAGCGCCTGCAGCAGATAGACCGGATCCGTCGGCGCGCTCTCCGGCGGAGTAAGCCCCGAATCCGCATGCCCAAGATAAAAAGGGACAGCATCCGGCCAGGATCCCACGCTGACCCGCTCAAGTGACTCACAGGCGGCAAAGATACGCATCAGCGAACGCTGCGGGGATGCGTGCTCATCCAGTGCGGCATCCATGAACGCCTTATGTATCGCAACAGCCTGATCGGTGGAGAGTGAACCCGGCAGGTAATTCTTCATGTCCGCGAGCAGGCTCTTGATATCCCCCTGCACCATTTCAAAGGACGTTCCGGAAAACAGCGACAATCGCGCCACTTCGGGACAGGAAAGCGTTCCCGTCATCATATCGGTGTCACCCAAAGAGCGAAGGATGCGCGGGTAGAAGTAGCATGCCTCACCCAGCATGCCTGCACCATATTTCTTCTGTATGCCGCATAAGCCGTTATCAAATTTCACGCAGAACCCGGTCTTCGGATCGCGGCGCATGCTGTATTTGCCCGGTTCGCCGGACACCGCATCCAGCAGATCCGGACCTGCTTTGTTGTATTTGTCATAGGTATAGTCATCCACCTGCATGCTCCAGCCCTGGCAGCACGTATCTTCACACTCTGCTCCCAGGCACTGGAAACGCAGCATGAACTCCTGAGTGGTAACGGGATGCGGCATAAAAGTGATTACATTGGCACGTTAAATGAAATCGGGAGGAGAAATAGCATCATACCGTTATGTAATGCTGAACTTGATATTTATCCGTCTGAAAAACATACTGCGCTGCCAGCTTCAGGGAGGTGTCTATCAGCAAGGGCGCGCGCGCATTCACAGAGATGGAAATTTTTTGAGGGGAGCGGTGAACCGATACGATCAGAAGTATGACCAGATTTTCCGGCAATATGCCCAAATCCTTACAGGCGAGCGCGATATCTTCCGGCGCAAGGATGCCATTGCGCATCTCCAGTGGCAGCGCGATAAAAGAAAGCCCGTAATCGTCAGTGCACTGCAGCAATTTGAACTTGCTCAATTTCTCGCTCGGAAATTCGGTGAGAAAGAAACCCTGCTTGTCGGGCATACCGAGAAGGCCGCGGGGAAACAGGATTTTCTTATCAACCTGCAACGCAATCCTGCCGAAACGCGTATCGATAAACTCCGGATTTTCCGAAGGATTACCGTTCAGAAACGCCATTTTCTCCAGCTGACTCACGTGTACACTCACCATCATAAAATTACCACGCTTCCCTTGTATTATACGTTACGGATACCGAAAAAACTATAAAAATCATGCGCACTCTATTTAAGGTAATTTACGAGACTGAGCGCGCTTATGCGCGCATAAGTAGCGAAACTGGCCTGCAGTATGTTCGTATCCTGCGCCACCTGCGCGGAAAGCGAAACCACATCCGCGCTTGAAAGGTTGGAGACTATCCCCTGAAAATACGTCTGCATGGACTGCATCTGCGAATTTGCCTGCTGCACTGTCAGAATATTGGTATTAACCGTCGCCTGCAGGGAAATCACTCCCTGTGTTCCCTGATCGACGAGATTTTCAGCGTTCTTCAAGGATGTCGTATCCCCGCTTTGGGTAATGGACAGCGCCTGCCGCAGCCCGGCAAAAACCTGCTGGAAGGCCGTGTTGTCGGCCCGGATACCCGGAGTAACCGTCTGGCTGTCGGTGATACGGAATGTCGTATCCTGATCGCTGCCCTGATAGTAATTGGCATCCGGCACCCCTATCTGAACCGGGCCAGGAATATTATCCTTCACAGGCGGGGCGCTGGTAGCAGCGCCGCCGAATATGAAATTTGAGCCATAAGAGGTATTCAGTATGGAGGTCATATTATTCATCTGCGCCTGAAGCTGCTTCTGGAATGAAGTCAGGCTTGACGTGCCGCTCAACTGGGCGGCGATCAGGCTCTTCACACTGGTAGAAAGCTGTACGATCTGCCCCAGCGCGGTGTTGGTAGTCTGCATCTGTCCTATGACCACGCCGTTGCTTTGCTGGTAATTCGTCAGGCGCGCAATCTGCGAGTTAAGGGAAGACAACTGTTCGACGCTGCTGCTTATGCCGTCAAAAGTCTGGCTTTTCTGGCCACTCGAAATCTGCACCTGATCATTGTTGAGGGTATCCTGCACCGTGCTCATATTCTGAAGCAGGGTTTGCAGTGATCCGAATGTGCTTACATTACTTACTGTCATATACTAATCCTTTCCGGACAAGATTTTTCATCAGTGTATGATATTGACCAAATCGTTAAACATAGTGCTTACCACCGTGACAATCCTTGCCGACGCGCTATAGGCATTCTGGAAGATGATGGTGTTGGCAAGTTCCTGATCGAGATTGACCCCTGAATCCGACTGCGCGCTCTTGACGAACCCGTTGAGCAGCGCCTGGCTGTCTTTCTGCACGCTTGTGGCGTTGGTCGAATTGGTCGAGGTCGCGGCGATGATCTGACCGGCATATTGCGAAAATGTCGTATTGCTGGAGGAAAGGCCGCCGACAGCGGCAAAACTGTTGAGCTGGGTCGCAAGCCCGGCAAGCCGCTGGCTTATGCTGTTGTCGCCAGAGGAAAGCACATAGGTGAAGTTTGGCGCGCCGCCGGTAGACGGAAGACCCAGGGCAAGTTTTCCCGCGCTTACAAGGCCCGGGTTGCTTATGAGCCTGCTCTCCACCGACAGGTTGATCGCACTGTTCGTTGTGGTATTGCCAGTCACCGTCGCTGCAGGGTTGAAAAAATTATTCAGCCCAAAATATTGCGAGAATCCCATATTGGTTGCAGGAATGCCCGACAGGGCAAGGCCAAGTTCTTTACTGTCAAGCTCATCAATGGCGACGGCGCCAGTGCTGTTCGTTGCAGCTATTTTGAGATATCCCTGCTGGTTGCCATACACGCCGTTTATTTTCGAGAGCGGGTTGCCGTTGGCATCGACCAGCGTCGCCGTAAGGATGGGCTGGGTGGATACCGGCGCCACAACCGTGCCGCCGCCAGCCGCTGCCGTCGCGCCAATGAGATTGTTCATGACATTGGAAGTATTATTCGTAACACGGTAGGAAACGGTCGACGTGACCAGCTTGCCAGTGGCATCCACCGTCGCTATGTTCGCCTGTATGGTATAATACGGAGAAGCAGGATTTCCGGCCAAAGACGCCGTTAACACGCCATCGGCGCCGGTGCGTGTCATACCGCCGGAATTCACCGTGTCGTATTGGGGGAGAGCGGTGACGCCAGCGGCATTTGCAGGACCTGTGGAAGTGGCGCCCGGTCCCGATACGGTAACGCTAAAACTATTCCCCGAGACATTGCTGACGGTAAAATACCCGCCAAGCGCGCTGGCGCTTATTCCGTTAACCGCACCGGGAGGCGGATTCAGATAAATGATATCCCCGTTGGCAAGCGTGTTCGTCCCGGCAGTAGTCAGGGTGACAGTATTACTGCCCAGGGTGGTCTGATACGTACCCACTGGCGCCAGCGCCACTGCAGGCTGGGTAGTGGTCACGGTGGGCGGGAAAGCCGTGCTGCTTGCAATGGTCGTCCCGGCGCTGTCCTGAACCGTTATGCCGCCGACATAAAAGCTTGCGCTGTTTGCGCTTATATTATCCAGGTTGAAATCGAAGCTCACCGTACTGCCGCTGGTATCGGGAACATTATTGGAGACAAGCCCGAGCTGCACATTATTGAGGTTGCCTATTTCCATCTTGTTCTGCGGGGGTCCGAAATACTGGTTTATGGCGTTGATGATGCCGTCCACCGAATCGGTTCCCGCGCCTTTTCCGGTATCGAGCTTTGACAAATCCAGCGTCAGCGGCTGCAGGCCGTTGGGTTCATCCGGATAAGGCGATGTGACCGGGTTACCGTTATTGCCGAGCGCCGCTATGCGGATGCTGCCTGAATACAGGGAAGTGCTCGCGCCACTCAGAAGTGTCGTCCCGGTATAGGAATTGGGCGGAGGAAAGCTTGTCCCCGCATTGGTTATCGCATTGAAGCCGTCGCGGATCATGCCGGACAGCTGGTCGAGCTGGCTCAGGACATTGGGAATAATGCTGTCGCGCATGGCGAGCAGCCCGTTTAGCTTACCGCTGCCTATCGAGCTAGTGACCGAACTGCTCGGGCCGCCGGTCGCAAGCGCTACCGGCTGGCCAAGCGCATTGCCATTGCTGTCAAGCGTCGTAACATTTATCGGCGACAGGGAGCCGTTATTGATGAAGGTCTGGACAGACGAAGCCGCCGGATGGCTCAACGCGCTATAGGTCGTGGTGGTAAGCAGCGTGACGCCGCTGGCGGTATTGATTACCACGCTGCCGTCCGGCTGTTCCACGGGACGGATATCCACATACTGCGCCAGATCGTTCAGAAGCGAGTCGCGCTTGTCCAGAAGCCCGGCGGCGCCCTGCTTGGTCGCCACCGCCTGCTCGATGGCCTGATTATTCTGGAACAGGTTCTGTATATCCGAATTGATGGTATTTACGGAATTGCTGATATCCTGATCCGCCTGAAGCCTCAAACCCTGCAGGGAATTCGCAAGGCCCGATATGCCGCTCGCCATCTGGCTCCCGGTATCCACCACGCTGGCCTGCGCGGAAGCACTCGGCGAGTTTGCCAGAGCCTGCACGGCAACAAAGAAGGCGGATATGCTCTGATCGATGCTGTTATTCGCGCCCGGCTGGCCAAGGAAGTTCTGTATCTGGCTGTAATAATCGGTAAGCGCCAGGGCGGAACTGTTGACCGAAGTCTGCGTCCGCACCTGCGTATTCAGGAATTCATTGACCGCGCGCGTGATACTCGCAATCGATGCGCCCTGCCCCTGTCCGGCAATGAAATCCGCCTGCTGGTTTGCAACTTCCCGCGAGTATCCCGGCGTATTGGCGTTGCTTACGTTCTGCGACAATACACTCAGGCTCTGCTGGTTTACGTTAAGCCCCGATACGGCATTATTCAGTGCACCTAATAATCCCATACAATTCCCCTCTGCCCTGATCCTCTGTTTACACCACCTTGTTCAACGTCACTGAAAGAGGCATATGATTGCGGGTTCCCTTATACATCGTCCCGCTTGCGTTATAGAGATCGTTGCTTGCCTTTTTCGACAGCACTCCGGTCACGCAGGTGACAATTGCCTTGTTTACCGCGCGCCCTACCAGCAGTTTCTCATAGTTCACGTTTATTTCCTTCTTCAGGATATCGTTTGCCGCCCTGAGATCCGCCTTTTCCTGATACGAAGCCGCCATCAACATCTCAGGATATTTATGAAAATGGCGCGTATAACGCTCGAGCAGGGAAGAAAGCTTCAGTTTACGTTCCTGCAGCTCGCCCACCGCGCCCATTTTCATATCCCCTATCATCTGGCTTTCTTCCGCAAGCAATGCGGCAAGCGCGTTGGTCACGGTGATTAGCGCCTCTATGGTGATCGGCGTTTCCTTGTCTCTGGTATTCATGACACCTCCTGCAGCGAAAGAAGTTCCTTTTTAACCTGTGTAGCAATTCCTATGCCACCCGCCTGTGCCATAGACTTACCATACTGATCTACAAGGAAACTCTTGTATATTTCGCCTGCGGTGCCGCCTCCAAAATAGTTGGTTATATCCTCCCCGGAAAACATGGCCGACATCATCTGCGACAGGAACACCGCCTCAAAGTCGGTCGCCACTTTATTGATAGTATCGATATTCTGCGGATTCGTATTATTACCGTTACCCAGCTGTGATATCACCGTATCAGGCAGGTTATCCTGCAGCGAGGTCGTCGCCATCATGGGCGCAGCGAGAGAAATACCAGAACTCATTTTGAGACCACTTCCGCTTCCAGCGCCCCGGCTGATTTTATCGTCTGCAATATGGTGATGAGATCCCGCGGGCCGACGCCAAGCGCATTCAGCCCCGCAATAAGCTCGCGCAGACTGGCGCCGTGCTTCAGCATGGACAGCTTGCTTTTGTTCTCTTCCACCGAAACGGCCGTATTGGTAACTGCCGTCGTTTCCGCCTTCTCAGGCGCGAGTGCGCCAGGCTGCGAGACCTGGGTCAGGTCTTCCACTTTCACAATCAGGTTCCCCTGCGCCACCGCCACGGTATCGATACGCACATTCTCCCCCATCACGACCGTGCCGGACGCCTCGTCGATGACCACTTTCGCCACCTGATCGGTCTTGACCGGCAACTGTTCTATCTCCGCAAGGAGCTTGGCGGTTTTATCCTTGAAGTCAATCGGAACATGCAGGCGCACCGTTCCGGGATCGATCATCTCTGCTGCCTCCACCCCCAAATGCTTGTTAATTGCTTCCGCCAGATGTTTCGCCGTCGTTATGTCGGGGTTGCGCAACCCGATGTTAAGCGCAGACATCTTATTGAGCGAAAATGGGATTTCCTTTTCAATAATGCCGCCATCGGCGATGAAACCGTTGGTGGGCACCCCTTTCGTCACCGTGGTGCCGCCACCGCCCGCCTCATACCCGGCGATGCTGATCGGTCCCTGCGCCACGACATATACTTCGTTATCCGCGCCATAAAGCGCGGTAGCAAGGAGAATCCCCCCCTGCAGCGATCGCGCGTCACCCATTGCGCTCACCGAAACGTTTATCTTTCCGCCCGCCCTTGAAAAAGGCGGCAGGGTGGCCGTTACTGTTACGGCGGCAATGTTCTTGCTTTTTAGTTCGGTGCCGCGGGTATTCACGCCCTGGCGCTCCAGAAACGCGATAAGGCTCTGGGAAGTAAATTCATTGTTTTTCAGTTTATCGCCCGTGCCGTTCAGCCCCACCACCAGGCCATACCCCATCAGCACGTTGTCACGCACTCCCTCAAAATTGGCTATATCCTTAATGCGCGCTTCCGCGCTTGCCTCCTGCGGAAAGGCCATGAACAGCGCAAGCATGGCAAAGGACAAAAACGCGACCGATGCTGCCCGCCCCAGAAAAGCGTCCATATAGTCCAGCATGCGGTTTTTCTGCTTTATCTCCGTTTCGCGGTTTGCAGCACTCACTATTCTGCTGAGACTTCCACGCACCGGCAGGGAATAGATCGAGTTATTAACAAAATACTCGTCGTAATCTCTCAACACTTGCTCGCCTACATGGTTAGAACTCAGTCTAGCACTTAACTTTCCCGATATGAACGCATACATGAATGACCTCCGCTTGACTGCGCACAATACACTACTACATCTGGTTATATATGCGAAATTTATGCCAATATATTGTAAGGTGATAATATGCGATATATCAATCGTTTAATAAATGCATGCGATGAATCAATCTTTTGATATCCGCTGGCGACGCGGCATTTTTTTCCTAGCGGATCCATGGATGCCGGAATTTATTTAACCAATTTCAGAACAAGTGGTTAAAATTTCTGTGGATAAGTATGATTTTTCATTGCGAGAAGGCAACGTCGGCGTGAACAATCCAGAAATCAAGTCATACCAGCGAAAACTGGTATCTCACTATTATCAGGCTCTCCGGTCGTTCAGCAGAGATTGCCGCCTGCGCGGCAAAGGCATCCTGTAGAGAGAAATATAGATAAATGACTATTCCGTCTTTTTCGCTTGCTGCTTCTTGCCGCTTCCGGGAGCGCGGCCTCTTTTCTTACGCCTGAGCAGGACTTTCGGATCCTGCTTCTTCTTATCCATCTCGCCCAGTTCGTTGATGACATGCGAGTTGACTTTTCTCACCGAGGCAATCATGTCGGAATCGTTCGCCATGACGGCGACCACCTGCAACGGCACCAGCTCGTCCTTGATGACGATGGCCGAAGCCTGGGACGAAGTATATCCCTTCTCGCTTTCCAGCCTGTCTTTTTTCTCGTGCACATATTTCATCAGCGCAATCGCTTCCGGCGTTGCCTTATTACCGAGCGGAGATTCATCCGAGGGCAGCATATGCGAGAGAATCTGGCCGAGATGCACCCTGACCTGATTGACGAACTGCTTCGCCACTTCCTTGCTGGCGGCATTCTCCCTGACATATCCCACGGCAGCCTGCGTAATGAGGCTGATATCCACTATTTCCTTGCCGGGCTCTTCTTTATCCATGCACTCCAATCTCCGCCTTCCGATCGCGCCGGAAAACATAAATTCATGTTATTTTTTTTTATTGTAGAATATTTTACACTGCTCTTCAACAGTCATAATTTTTTTTTGCGCAAGCGCAAGTTAATTGCGATTCCGGATCGCATTTTTCCCGCGGGCTATGTCATCCCCCTGAACCAGGGCGAAGGATCCACGGGCTTGCTGCTCTTGCGCACTTCTATATAGAGGTTGCGCATATCATCCGACCGCCCCATCGCACCGATAGGCTCTCCTTCCATGATGAACTGCCCGGCAGTGCAGTTGACATGCTCCATGCCGGAAAGCAGCGTATGGTAATCGTCGCTGTGGCGGATGATGACAATGCGCCCGTAATCGCGGAAGTTCCCGGCATACACCACCTCGCCGTCAAACGGCGCAACCACATTCGCCCCTTCGCGCGTCCGGACGGTGATGCCCCGCGAGAACACCGTATCGCCGCTCGTTCCGTACGCCTTTACGACTTTTCCCGACACGGGCATATGCAGGTGTCCTTTGGCATCGACAAACGAGCGCATCTCATCCGCGTCATGGTGCCGCCGTTTCGGCACCGGAACCGTTTGCTTTTCTTCCTCCTCCCGCTTCGGAGCAAGCTTGCCCAACGCATCCACCAGCTCTTCAAGGTTATGGGATCTTTCCTTCAGTTCGGCCAGTTCCGCTTTTGTCTGCTCGCTTTCATCGCTCAGCTTTTCCTGAAGTTCGCTGCGTTCTTTTATCTTTCGCGCCAGATCCGCGCGTTTTTCCTCGACCTCCTTGCTTTTCCGGACAATGTCCTGATGGTTTTTTTTGATTTTCTTCTCCAGATCATCAAGCTCCCGCAGCTGCGCCTTGATACTGTCCGCCTCTTCCTGCACCACATGGGAAATGAGGCTCAACGCTCGTGCGGCTTCCAGCGTCTCGTTCACCCTGCCCGGCATGGCAATGACGGTTTCCGGCGGCAGTTCCTTGAGCCTTACCATGGCGGAAATCAGGTTGGAAAGTTCCGCCTGGCTGGCGTTAAGCGCCTTGGTTTTTTCCTCTTTCTGGCTTTCCAAGATGGCGAGCTTGTCCTCAAAAACGGACAGATCTTGCTCATGGCCGCTGGTTTCCCTGGCAAGCCTGACCATGTCTTTCTCAAGGGATCTCATTTCCTGCCTGAGCTTGCCGCGCTGCTCGGCAATTTCCTTCTGACGCTTGTTCGCGGCCTTTATCTCATTCAGCGTATTCGACAATTGCTGGCGCGCATCCTCCGCCGTCTGGGCGAGCGCCCCGAACGGCAAGAGCCCGAACGACAAGAGCCCGAACGACAAGAGAACGACAAACAGGGAAATAAACAACTGTTTCAAAACAGGCCCATGATGAATATTGTTGCGGAAAACCCGCTCATTATCTATAAAATTGCAAAATCTTAGTATCACTTCTCATAAATAATTCCCTTGAACAAGGGAATTATTTAATGAGTGAAGGTAATACTATATTATATAATGGATGTCGTTTTTATCCATAAAATAGTGTATTTTATGGAGATGGCGCCCGTAAACTCAAGAGAAAAAGAATGGCAACCGACACTGAACTCTTTTCCGCAAACGCCCCCTATATCGAAATGATGTATGATAAGTGGCTTAAGGACCCGCAGTCGGTTGATCCAGGCTGGCAGAATTTTTTCCGCGGTAATTTCGGCAACCAGGAAGGGAATGGGCACGCAGTCACGCGCCCAAGCTGGTCGAAGAACGTTTCCAGGTTTGAAGAGGAAGTCGAGAAAACGGGAAGCCGGGAAGAAGGGAAAGCAGGAAAGAAGGGAAAGAGTGTCCCGGCTTCCCAATTTCCCGACTTCCCGACTTCTCCCGATATCGAACAGGCGACTCGTGACACTATCCATGCGCTCATGCTCATCCGCAACTACCGTGTGCGCGGCCATATCATCGCCAATTACGACCCGTTGCAGCTTGAGCGCAGGCAGACACACCCGGACATCGATCCGGCGACCTACGGCTTCGGGCCCGAGGACTATGATCGCAAGATATTCCTCGACGGTGTGCTGGGGATGAAGTTCGGCACCCTGCGCGAGATTCTCCAGATTCTCAATGCGACCTATTGCCAGAATATCGGCGTTGAGTTCATGCACATCCAGTATCCCGAACAGAAATCGTGGATTCAGAAGCGCGTCGAGACCAATCACAGCAGGCCGGATCTGACGATAGACGAAAAGAAATACATACTGAAAACGCTCATCGAAGTGGAATCCTTCGAGGAATTCGTCCAGACCAAATACGCAAGCACGAAGCGTTTCTCCATTCAGGGCGGAGATTCCGCCATACCGGGGCTGGAAGCGGTCATCGAGACATCCGTGAAGCTGGGCGTCGAGGAAATCAACATCGGCATGCCGCACCGCGGGCGCATGAACGTGATCACCACCGTCATGGGCAAACCCTATACCGAGCTGCTCTCACTCTTCCAGGGCAACATCGATTTCCCCGAATGGGTCGATTCCTCCGGCGACGTGAAATATCACCTCGGCCTGTCCAACACGCGCATATTAGCAGACAGTGGCAAGAAAGTGCATCTTTCGCTGGCGTCCAACCCATCGCATCTCGAGGCGGTGGACCCGGTGGTCATGGGCAAAGTGCGCGCGAAACAGGACAGGAAAGGCGATGCGACCCACAGCGAGAAGGTAACCGCAGTGCTGATGCACGGCGACGCAGCGTTCGCCGGGCAAGGGTCAGTCGCGGAAACGCTTTCCTTCGCAGAGCTGCGCGGCTACCGCACCGGCGGCACCGTGCATATCATCGTCAACAACCAGATCGGGTTTACCACGAGCCCCCGGTTTTCGCGTTTCACTCCCTATCCGTCGGATGTCGCGAAGATGGTGCAGGCGCCCATTTTCCACGTTAACGGCGACGATCCGGAAGCGGTATGGCATGTCTGCAAAATCGCCGCCGAATTCCGCCATATCTTTAAGCGCGACGCCGTGGTCGATATCTTCTGCTACCGCAAATACGGCCATAACGAAGCCGACGAGCCGATGTTCACCCAGCCGCTGATGTACAAGGCAATCGCAGCGCATAAGCTGCCTGCGAAAATCTATGCCGAAAAACTGATCGCAGACGGCACCATCACCCAGCAGGACGTGGATAACATGTTCGCTGAATTCCGCACGCGTCTTGACAATGCTTACGAAGCGGCCAAGACATTCAAGCCCAACAAGGCCAACTGGCTGGAAGGCGCGTGGTCAGGTTTTGAGAAACCCAAAGGCGAGCATCCGGTTGTGGATACCGGCGTCGATATCGAGAAGCTCAGGCTGATAGGCAGCGCCATCACCCGGTTCCCGGAAGGTTTCGCAGTACATGGCAAAATCGTCCGCCAGCTTGAGATCAAGCGCAAGATGCTGGAAACCGGGGCCGGGATCGACTGGGCCCTGGGCGAAGCGCTCGCTTACGGAACCCTGCTTACCGAAGGGCACACGGTACGCCTTTCCGGCCAGGACTCCTCGCGCGGCACGTTCTCGCACCGCCATGCCGTGCTCATAGACCAGAACAACGAGGAGCGCTACACGCCCTTAAACAACATCGGCGCGCCGAAAGATTTTGAAGTCGTTGACAGTTCGCTGTCGGAATTCGCCATTCTCGGATTCGAATATGGCTACTCGCTTGCCGACCCGCAGGCGCTGACGCTCTGGGAAGCGCAATTCGGCGACTTCGCCAACGGCGCGCAGGTCATCATCGATCAGTTCGTGGCATCCGGTGAAAGCAAATGGCTGCGCATGTCGGGCCTCGTCCTGCTGCTGCCGCACGGTTATGAAGGCATGGGACCCGAGCATTCTTCAGCGCGTCTTGAACGTTTCCTCCAGCTTTGCGGAGAAGACAACATGCAGGTGATCAACTGCACGACGCCCGCAAACTTCTTCCATGCCCTGCGCCGCCAGATTCACCGCAAGTTCCGCAAGCCCCTGGTCGTGATGACGCCCAAGTCCCTTCTGCGCCACCGGCTTGCGGTTTCGACGCTCGCCGATTTCGCGCCAGGCATGCATTTCCTGCGCGTGCTTCCCGAAACCCAGAAGCTGGTGGACGACAAGAAAATCAAACGCCTCATTTTCACGTCCGGCAAGGTCTACTACGACCTGTTCGAGGAACGCGAGAAGCGCGGCGTTGACGACATAGCGCTGGTGCGCGTCGAGCAGTATTACCCGTTCCCGGCGCGGGAAATCGCGGAAGAAATCGCGCGTTACAAGAACGCGGAAATCGTATGGTGCCAGGAAGAGCCGGAAAACATGGGTGCCTGGCGCTTTATCGCCCCGAGGATCGGCAACGTTCTTGAAGAGCAGGGACGTGGCAGCGCGCGCGTCAAATATGTCGGCCGTCCGGAAGCGGCATCGCCCGCTGCGGGCTATGTCAAGATCCATGAGAAGGAACAGAGGAAGCTTATCGACGATGCCTTCACGCTCGACAGCAAGGGCAGCAGCTCGCTGATTAAGAAGGTGGTTGGATAGACACGTAGTGTGCAGGCAAGAGACTGGTTTGTATGGTAAATAAACCAATAGATGACATCACTGGAAAATAGTTCTCGGAACAGCAGCAAGTTCGTCTACAGCAATAGAATGCGCCCGTAAAGAGAATGCGCCCGTAAAGCAGGAACACCGCTTGTCATCTGGCGCGGTGGCAGGGTTGTTGAAGTGCCGCCAGACGAATTAATGGTTACTGTTCCCTCTGAACCTAAAAAATAACTATCACCAGAACACGTCACCGGCGCTGATGGACACACGTTTCTTACCGCCTGCTTTCAGCAGGAGATGGCCGCTCGTGTCGATCCCCTCGAATATGCCGGTGTGGGTTTCCTTGGGAAGCCGCACCTCAATGGGCTTGCCGATTCGGAAGGCGTACTTCAGCCATTTCTTGCGTATCGGCGCGAAGCCTTTATTGGCCCATGTATCATACTCGGTAATGAAGTGATGGATGAAGCGCGATAACACGATTTTCGCGCTGATGATCTCAACGCCCGCCGCCTTGAGGTAAGTCGCCGGGATATCGGTGTTCTGCGGACAGGAATCCACGTTGATGCCAAGCCCCACCACCACCCAGCGCACCATGCGGTTGCTGCCGGCCGCTATATCTGCGGTTTCAAAGGATTCAAGCAGTATGCCGCCGATTTTTTTCGTCCCGAGCAATATATCGTTAGGCCATTTGCAGCGTATTTCTTCCCCCTCGGGAATAATCGACTCAAGCGTTTCCGCCGCAGCCACCGCAGCGACAAACGAAAGCTGCGCCGCCGTCTCGTGACCGCAATGGGGAGCAAGCAGGATGGAACAGAACAGGTTGCCATCGGCGGAAACCCATAGACGCCCCATGCGCCCCCTGCCCGCCGTCTGGCGGTGCGCCCATATCACGGCTCCATGCGAACCGCCGCCTTCCGCAAGCCTCCTCGCTTCCTCATTGGTACTGTCCAGCTCATCGTAGGAGAGCAAATGGTAGTCATTGAGAAGGTTGGGCTTCGCGAATACTTTCATTGAAACAACGCCTCCGCAGCAGTATACGCCATAGTAACAAGCGGCGTGGGCACGGCGAAGAACAGCACAGTCACCGCCGCGCAGAAATACATGGTGGCGTTAAGCGTGACAGGAATATCCACATCAAAGCCCTCGCCCACCTCATCAAAATACATGATTTTAACTATTTTCAGATAGTAGAAGCAGGCCACCACGCTGCTGAGCACGCCGATAACCGCGAGCGCAAAAAGCCCGGCATGGATGGCGGCCAGGAAAACATACGCTTTACCGAAAAAGCCCGCGAGCGGCGGAATGCCTGCCATGGAAAACATAAATACCGCAAGCGCAAAAGCCATCTGCGGGTGTTTGCGCGAAATACCCGCAAGGTCGCCAATGCCTTCGCAGAGCTCGCCCCGGCGCTGCATCATCAGCACGCAGGCAAACGCGCCCGCGCTCATGGCGATATAAAGCGCGAAATAAATGATGACGCTGCTCACCCCGTCTATATTGCCTGCGGCCAAACCCATCAGCGCGTATCCGACATGCCCGATGGAGCTGTAGGCAAGCAGGCGCTTGATATTGGACTGCATCAGCGCGCCGAACGCGCCCACCAGCATGGAAAGGGCGGAGACAAAAACAACCACCTGCTGCCAGTCGTGGATCATCGCGCCGAAAGGCTCCACAAGCACGCGGATGAACAGGGCAAGCGCGGCGATTTTGGGAGCGGTGGAAAAATACGCTGTTACGGGTGTCGGCGCGCCTTCATACACGTCAGGCGTCCACATATGGAAAGGCGCAGCCGATACTTTGAAGGAAAGCCCCGTGATGATAAGCACCAGCCCGAAAACCAGTGCGCTGGATATGGCGTGCGGATTCCTCAGCAGCTGGGCAAGCGTGTCAAAATTCATGCTCCCGGCAAATCCATATACCAGGGATATGCCGAACAGCAATATGCCGGAAGCGAGCGCGCTCAGCACAAAATACTTGAGGCCGGACTCGGTGGATTTGAGGTTATCCCTGCTGAAGCTCGCGAGCACATATAGCGGCAGGCTTGAAAGTTCCAGGCCAACATAAAGCGCGAGCAGGTCATTGGCGGATACCATGAACATCATACCAAGCAGCGAAAACAGCATGAGTACCATGTATTCAAAACGCTGGTTGCCGTCGCGCACCAGCCAGCTGTCGGAAATAACGAATATGAGTATGGTGCTTAAAATCATAAGGAGCTTCATGGTCTGCGAGAAGCCGTCCACCACCAGCATGAATGAGAAGAAATACTGCTTTTTAATCAGAAGGGGCGAAAACGCCGTCATGGCAAACACCGCCACCAGCACGAACGTTCCCAAGGCAAGAAACCTCCTGTCGGCATCTTTATCTGCGGCAAACGCCCCGCCCAGAAGGAACACCAGGGCCGATATGATAACCGTCAGTTCAGGAATCAGCGCGTTATAGGTAATGATGTTATTCAGCCCAATCATCTTATCCACCACAGCGAGCATGCGCACCCCCTACCTGCATCAGGATATGGTGCACCGGCGCGCTCAAAGCGTCAAGGAAAGGCTTCGGATAGATGCCAAGCCACAATACGCCCAGAATAAGCGGCAGGAAAACCAGCCATTCGCGCACGTCCAGATCCGGCATCTTCATCAGGTCCGGCTTGACAAGTTCGCCGAACACCACGCGACGATAGAGCCAGAGGGCATAGGCGGCGCCCAGGACAAGGCCAGTCCCAATGAAAAACGCCAGATAGGTCTTGGCGCGGAAACTTCCCACCAGCACGAGGAACTCGCCGACAAAACCGCTGGTGCCGGGCAGGCCAACCGAGGCCATGATGAAGAACATGAACACGAAGGCATAATAGGGCATGACGTTGACCAGACCGCCGTAACGGGCGATTTCGCGAGTATGCAGGCGATCATAGACCACTCCCACGCAGAGGAAGAGCGCGGAGGAAACCAGCCCGTGGCTTATCATCTGTATCACCGCCCCCTCAATGCCCTGCGCGTCAAACGCGAAAATACCGGCGGTGACAAACCCCATATGCGCGACGGACGAATAAGCGATGAGTTTCTTCATGTCCGCCTGCACCAGCGCAACCAGCGATGTGTAAATCACTGCCACGATGCTGAGGCCATACATGAGCGGGGCGAAGTCATGCGAGGCAAGAGGCAGCATGGGCAGCGAGAAACGCAGGAAACCATAAGCGCCTATCTTCAGCAATATGCCAGCCAGGATCACCGAACCCGCGGTCGGCGCCTGCACGTGCGCGTCCGGCAGCCAGGTATGGAACGGCCACATCGGCACTTTCACGGCAAAGGACGCGAACATCGCGAGCCACAGCCAGCGCTGGATATTAAGCGCATAGAGCGGCGCAAGCCGCATGATTTTCGGGATATCGAGCGTATGCTGCGTGTAATAGATGTAGAGTATGGCAAGCAGAAACAGGACGGAGCCGAGCAGGGTATAGAGGAAGAATTTATAGGCCGCGTAAATCCTGCGGTCACCGCCCCAGACGCCGATGATGATATACATTGGTATCAGCACGCCTTCGAAGAAGACATAAAACAACAGGAGATCAAGCGCGGCGAATACGCCGATGACGAACATCTCCAGTATCAGGAACGTGATCATGAACTCGCGCACGCGCTTGGTGATAGCTTCCCAGCTGCACAAGATGCAGATAGGCATCAGCAGGGTGGTAAGCAGCACCATGAATAGCGATATGCCGTCGATACCGAGGTGGTAATTAATATCCGCTCCCTTGAACCAGGGGTGCATTTCCTGAAACTGGAAATCCGCCGTATTCGAATGAAATCCTGCCCAGAGCAGCAGGGACAGGGCAAAATTGATTAAGGTCGTGGCAAGGGCTATCACCTTGCTGCCCTGCTCACCGGCATCCGTCAGCAATATCAGCAACGCCCCCGCAAGCGGCAGGAAGATAAGGACAGACAGCAGATGGGACATGAGGAAATCAGTGACGATCATTAATGATGCCTCCCCATCATAAGCAGCACGCTGCCTGCGATAAATACAAGCCCAATCAGCATGACAAAGGCATAATGGTAGAGATACCCGGTCTGCATATTGCTCGTGCGCTTGCCGAGCTGCGCCGATACCCAGGCGAAACCATTAGGCCCAAACCCGTCGATAACCCTGGTATCCCAGAATTTCCACAGATGCGCGCCAAAGCGTTTTGCCGTCTGCACGAAGATGACATCATACGCTTCGTCGAAATACCATTTGTTGAACAGGAATATATAGACCCCGGGGAATATTTCGGCAAGCGCATGCGGGAGTTGCGGCTTTGCAATGTAGAACAGGTAGGCAAGCGCAATGCCGCAAACGCCCATAATGGTGGGAAGCTGTGACACCCATTGCGGAATATGTTCAGCCTTTTCGAATATATTATTATCTTCCCTGAGCTCTATGGCTCCCGCCCAGAATTTGCCGCTCGGGTCCACCATCCCCATGTGATAGCCGATATACCCGGCGAACAGCGCGCCAGCCGCCAGCAGCACAAGCGGCAGGAGCATGACAGGGGGCGATTCATGGACATGGTGCATGACTTCATGCGACGCGCGCGGCGTGCCGTGGAAAGTCATAAACAACAGGCGCCAGGAATAAAACGCCGTCATGAACGCGGCCGCAGCGCCAAGCACGAAACCGAATTTTCCCACATAACTGCCGGAAGCATAGGCGGTTTCCAGAATGACGTCCTTGGAATAATATCCGGCGAAGAACGGCAAGCCCGCCAGCGCCAGGGATCCGATCCACATATAGGCATACGTGATCGGGATTTTTCTCCATATGCCGCCCATGTTGCGCATATCCTGCTCGCCTGACATGGCATGTATCACGGAACCGGCGCCCAGGAACAGCAGCGCCTTGAAGAAACCGTGCGTCATGAGATGGAAGATGCCCGCCGAATACGCCGAAACGCCGCATCCCAGAAACATGTAGCCCAACTGTGAGCAGGTGGAATAGGCAATCACCCGTTTGATGTCGTTCTGCACCAGCCCCACGGTCGCGGCAAAGAAAGCGGTGATCGCACCGATGAAGGCGACGAATTCAAGCGCCTGCGGGGCATGCTCGAAAAGCGGCGAGCAGCGGGCCACCAGGAACACCCCGGCCGTCACCATCGTCGCGGCATGGATGAGGGCAGATACCGGCGTCGGGCCTTCCATCGCGTCCGGCAACCAGGTATGCAGCCCGAACTGCGCCGATTTCCCCATCGCGCCGATAAACAGCAGGAAGCAGATAAGAGTAATGGCGTGATAGCCATTGCCCAGGAATTTCATCGTGTCACCGGAATGGGCGGCAGCGTTTCCGAAAATAATATCAAATTGCACGGAGCCGAATAAAATATAAGTCGCGGCGACACCGAGAGCGAAGCCGAAATCGCCGACACGGTTCACAATGAACGCCTTGATGGCGGCAGCATTCGCCTCCGGCTTCTTGAACCAGAAGCCGATTAACAGGTAGGAACAAAGCCCGACACCTTCCCAGCCGAGGAACAGCTGGATCAGGTTATCAGACGTGACCAGCATCAGCATGAAGAACGTAAACAATGAAAGGTACGACATGAAACGCTGGCGGTGCTCGTCATGGCTCATATAGCCCACCGAATAGATATGCACCACGGCGGAAACCCATGTCACCACGATTAGCATGACCGCAGTCAGCGCGTCCACGCGTATCGCCCAGTTCACCTTAAAATCATCGACGTTAATCCATTCCAGTATCTGGATTTTCTGCACATGCCCGTGCAGGACTACATCGTTAAAGACAAAAGCGGCGCAGACGGCGCTCAGCACCAGCGCGCCGCAGGTGACAATCTGCGCAAGCCGCGCCGATATGAAACGCACCGACAGGCCGACCGCAAGCGCAGCCAGCAAAGGAAGAAACAAAACGACAGCCGATAAAATGGCGGTATCCATCTCCATCATCCCTTCATGGCGTTTATGTCTTCGACGGCGATTGAGCCGCGGTTGCGGTAGAACACCACCAGTATGGCAAGGCCGATGGCCGCCTCCGCAGCAGCAACCGTAAGCACGAACATGCTGAAGATCTGCCCGGCTATGTCGCCCAGATACGCGGAGAAAGCGACGAAATTGATATTGACCGCAAGCAGCATGAGCTCCACCGACATGAGAATAGTGATGGTATTTTTGCGGTTAAGGAAAATTCCGCAGATGCCAAGCACGAATACCAGCGAAGATACGGCAAGGTAATGGAAAATCCCTATATGGCCGAAAAACACATGTTCCATATTTTAAGCCCCCTGCCCCGGCTTCACTTTGACCAGCGTGACGGTTTCGGAGCGCGAACGCTCCACCTGCGAATAGATTTTCTGGCGGCGCACATCCCCTCGCGTACGGTGGGTGAGCACGATAGCGCCTATCATGGCGACCAGCAGGATAAGTCCGGCTACCTGGAAAATATAAAAATAATTCGTATAAAGCACGGAGCCGATCGCCTGTGTATTGGCCATTTTGCTGACGGCCACGCCGGTTTTTGCGACAGCGGCAGGATACCCGTTTAACGAAGTGACAACGGCAAAAATGAGCTCGGAGAAGAACACGACGGCCACAGCGCCGCCGACAGGAAGATAATGCAGAAAACCCTGGCGCAGGCTGGCAAAATCCACATCCAGCATCATGATAACGAATAGGAACAGGGTCGCCACGGCGCCGACATAGACGATAATCAGGATCATGGCAAGAAACTCCGCGCCGATAAGCACGAAGAGCGCGGCGGCATTAAAAAAAGCCAGGATAAGGAATAAAACGGAATGCACGGGATTACGCGCGCCGATAACCATCAGCGCGGAAAAAATCAGAATGACGGAAAAAAGATAGAATGCTGCGTCCGCTATGGCCAATGTCGTATACCCTTTCTGTTTTACGATATACACACATAGCAAAGCAGACGTTAAGTGCAACCAAAGAAATAAAAAAATCTGATACTCTGCGCTAGGCTACTGGCTGACCCGAAGATTGGCAAGTTCGTTGCCTATCTGCTGAAATGCCTGCCCTAGCTGGGCATTGGTCGGCGCCAGAAAAAACTTGCTGGGATCCGAGGCGCAGTATTTAAGCAATGGCGCGTCCACCAGCAGATCATTCGCCCGTTCGGAATTGGTGGGAGGACTATGGGCCGCCGCCTGCCCAAACCCGATGGTATAAATAATGATCCCCTGGCTCTTCATGGCGTCGCACACATCCCGGGTCAAAGCATCCTCCCTGATATTCGTGGGAAACGTGGCCTGATCGTCATAGGCATTATCGTCATTAGGATTAGTATTGACATAGTCACTGCCGGAACCGTTGTGATTCATGCCGTCCGTCATGAACACGACCACCTTCGACATGCCGGCGGTGTGATAAGGAAGCGGTAACGGCACGGAACCGCCGGAAGGACTGGTAAAAGCCGGGGTGCTTCCCCAGAGCCCGCTCCAGTTAGGCGAGAGCATGCGCCATCCCCATGTAAGCCCCATCGCAAGCATGGTGGTGCCCCCTGCCTGCATATTGCGGACTTCAGCAACGGCTGTTTTTTTGCTTACAGACATGGGCATGACCTGCGCGCGCGGGCAATTGCCATTCGTCACTAGCCGGCCATTAAAAATGGTGCTGAACGGCAAAGCGTGGAAATAGGTTTTAGGAGCAATCACATTGGGAGGATCATCGGAAATATCCAGCATGATAACATCGCCGCTGGCGACATGTATGGAAGAATCCGTAACGCTTTTCCACATCTGATCACGCGCGTCCACGCATCCGGTCATGCTGGCCTGATTGGCTGGAGTCACATTATCGACGAACCCGGATCCCGGAGGCGACGTAACCCCCACATTCACCATGACAGTGAACGGGATGATCCCTACGAATAAATTAGGCGCCGTGTTGTTATTCCCGAAAAGTATGTCAAGCAACCCGGTGGTCACCAACCCGTTACTGGTGCAGGTGGATCCGCCGCCAAACGCGGCATTCCCGGCAAGCGCGCATTTAAGGGCAATGATTTTTGACACAGCGCTGTTACCCGGATTTACCTGACCGTTCATCGATCCTGTATTATCCAGCACCAGCGCCAGCTCGAGCCCGGTCGTCGAGCGCGTCACCACTGAGTGCGCGGTTATGATCACCTGGTTAATGCCTACCACCGGTATGAGCTTCATGTCCTGCTTAAGTACGGCATCCAGGGTTAAGGTGCCGAAATCAGGAGAAAGCACGGCACTGATATTATTCATCTGGCGGTTGCCGTTGAATGAAACGGCAGCGGTATTGAGATAGCCGCTCTGGCAGTCTGCCAGAAAATATTTTTTTACATTCTGCGCCACCCAGGCATTTACGGTCATGCCGCTCGGGGTGCTGCCGACCTTGGAAAGCGCGGCCAGGCCTGCCGCGTCAAGGCAGGTTGCGAGCTTCACCCTTGCCGTCTGCATTCTCGCCATGTCAAACGCTATGCCGGCGGCCGCGATGAGGAAAAATACGGCAAAAGTCACCAGTATGATAACGCCGCCGTTTTCACATTGCCTAAATCTTTTTATATTGTCACGGATCATGTCATTACCTACGCCTTATGGACAGTTGGATGGCAGCGCCGGCGTTCCGGCCAGATTAGTGAGCAGCCCGAAGCGGGGCACGCTCATGGATTGTATGTATACCGGCTTGTTTACAGGCAAGAGCCCTGCCGTAATGGCATTGGTCACTACGGGTGAAAATTTATAATAAATCTCCGCCACGATAATTTCATCCCCGCCCCCCATCGAGAAGCCCGGAAATATGCTTAAGTTAGCGGGCTTGCCGATAGCACCCAGCCTGCTCCTGGTCTGTGTGGCGCTGGTTGCAGCGCCAGGTGCGCAATAACGCCATTGCACCACCCCGACAGGAATCTTTCCGGGAGCCGGAAGCGGAGCGTATATATCAGTTACTATCAGCAGATTATTTGTTCCATCCAGCACGAACGGGTAAGGATCCATCATAAGGGTTGCCGATTGCAGGATAGAATCCATTTCGGCGGCAGTCATGGTGGCATGCATGGGATCGATGGTGGTGATGATATTGGTCTGCTGGCTGGCGGCATCTTCGAGTCTCTGCACGATCAGCACGTAACGCGCAATTTCTATGCCCCCCCAGAGCAGCAGCATGAGCAATGTAATGCAATAGGCAAATTCTATGAGCGCGACACCGGATTCGGAGCTAAAAAGAGAACGGATACTTCCTTTGAAGGAACACAGCATTCAGAATCCCTCGTTCTTTACAATAATATGCGCGGTGATGCTCCCGGTGGGCGCAATGCCAAACATCCGCTGTAAATAGGTCGGCGCCGGATAACTTGCCGTATATACGACCACCTGGCCTGATCCGCCGACATCATCTTTTGTGCCTTTAAACCCCGGCTGCCCCTTCACGGATTTCTCCAGGGTAACAAAATCGGGATAGGCAGTTGCGCTGAACGTCAAATTCGCCTGATTGAAAATGCTCTGCGTCTGGCCAAGGAGAATCGATTTTACTTTCAGCCAGCGCGGGCCGTAATTGAGGATGTTACCCTGCGGGTCCGTCTTGCAGATGCCGCCAATACACTGATTGCCAGGATCGTTTATATCGGGATACCCGGTCGCACCTTCACGCGCCGCGGCGCTTAAAGCCCCCTGCAGCGTCGCCGACTCAAACAGGATAAAGCCGAATTCCGTAATACCGAAGATAAACAGCAGAAGAATGGGAAGGACAACCGCAAACTCTATCGCCGCGTTTCCCTTTTCGCATCTTGCGGATGCAAGCCATATGCCGGTTATATTTCGCATAGGTTAATTTTAATAAATATTTAAGTTAATTGTATACTAAATCGGGGCATCTGTATAATGTAAATTTAGAGTGTAGACCTATGCCCGTACCATTTATTCATCTGCGCGTCCACAGCACTTATTCCCTGCTTGAGGGGGCCATTCGCATCAAACCGCTCGTGGAACTTGCAGCCAGGTATAAAATGCCAGCCCTGGCGCTGACAGATCATGATAACCTATTTGCTTCCCTTGATTTTTCATCCGCAGCCGCCTCAGCCGGTATCCAGCCGGTTATCGGCTGCACTGTTTCCTTCATCGGCCTGGATCAGGTTGAACATAATCACAGGACAATAGTAAATGCAGATCAGCTTTTGCTGATCGCCAAGGATAATACCGGATATAATAACTTATTGAAATTATCCAGCAAATCATACATCAACCCTCACGGCGGCATTGCGCCGCTTTTGCATTATGACGATCTGGCCGGTCACACGGACGGGCTTATTGCCCTGACTGGCGGGCCTTCCGGCGCCATCGGCAAAAGGCTGTTGCATGGGCATAAGGAGGCGGCAGCGGAAGTCTTAAAAAGGTTTGCAGAACTTTTCCCGCAAAGACTCTATATAGAACTGATGCGCCACGGACTGGAAGAAGAAAAGCGTACCGAAGCGGGATTCATAGAACTTGCGCATGAACATAACATTCCGCTGGTTGCGACCAACGATATCTATTTTTCCGAGCCAGACATGTACGAGGCGCATGACGCCCTGCTCTGCATCGCCGACGGCAGGTATGTCTCTGAACCGGATCGCCGCCGCCTGACGCCGGAACATTACTTCAAGTCGCCGGAAGAAATGTGCGAGTTGTTTGCCGATATTCCGGAAGCGCTCGAAAATACGATCGTGATCGCGAAGCGCTGCGCGGTCATGTCGCCGGCGCGGGCGCCGATTCTGCCCCGCTATGCCGGTAACGAAGCGGAGCTGCTGCGCGAAGAGGCGCAGGCGGGGCTGGAAAGGCGCCTGATAAACCATGTGTTTTCGGAGAGCATGAGCGCGGAGGAACGTGCGAACATGGCGAAGCCCTACCAGGAACGCCTGGAATTCGAACTCAATGTCATTATCAAAATGCAATTTCCTGGCTACTTTCTGATCGTGTCTGACTTCATCCGCTGGAGCAAGGAACACGGCATTCCCGTGGGTCCGGGACGCGGTTCCGGCGCAGGTTCAGTGGTCGCATGGGCGCTGCAGATTACCGATCTCGATCCATTGAAATACAACCTGCTCTTTGAGCGTTTTCTCAACCCGGAACGCGTCTCCATGCCGGACTTCGACGTCGATTTCTGCCAGGACAGGCGTGACGAGGTGATAAGTTACGTCCGGCAGAAATACGGCACCGATCGTGTCGCCCAGATTATCACTTTCGGAAAATTGCAGGCGCGTGCGGTATTGCGCGACGTGGGCCGCGTGCTTCAGCTTCCCTACGGGCAGGTGGACAATATATGCAAATTCGTTCCCAACAATCCGGCCGCGCCCGTGACGCTTGCGCAGGCAATCAAGATGGAACCGGCGCTGCAGAACGCCATTGACGATGATGAATCGGTCGCGCGCATGGTGGATATCGCGCTTAAACTCGAAGGGCTTAACCGCCATGCCTCCACCCATGCGGCGGGCGTGGTCATCGGCGACCGCCCGCTGGACGAGCTGGTACCGCTCTACCGCGACCCCAAATCTGAAATGCCCGTGGTACAGTATTCGATGAAATATGCCGAGTCTTCGGGACTGGTGAAATTCGACTTTCTCGGCCTCAAGACGCTGACCGTTTTACAAAAAGCCGTCGAGCTGGTGGCAAGAAAAGGCATCAAGATCGACCTGCTGAAACTGCCGGAGGGCGATCCTAAAACCTATGCAATGCTTGGAAAAGGAGATGCAACCGGCGTGTTTCAGCTAGAAAGCATGGGCATGCGCGACACGCTCAAGCGCCTGAAGCCCGACTGCCTGGAGGACATCATCGCGCTCGTGTCGCTCTACCGTCCCGGTCCGATGGACAATATCCCCACCTATATCGCACGCAAGCACGGGCAGGAAAAGCCGCAATATTTGCATCCGAAGCTCGAAGAAGTCCTGCGCGAGACATTCGGCGTCATCATCTATCAGGAGCAGGTGATGCAGATTGCACAGCTGCTTGCAGGCTACAGCCTAGGCGAAGCCGATCTGCTGCGCCGCGCGATGGGTAAAAAAATCCGTTCCGAAATGGAAGCGCAGCGTGACATATTCGTTTCACGCGCAGTAGCAAACGGCGTTGCGAAGGAGCAGGCAAAAAGCATCTTCGATCTCATCGCAAAATTTGCTGAATACGGCTTCAACAAATCGCATGCTGCGGCCTATGCGCTGGTTTCCTACCAGACCGCCTATATGAAGGCAAACCATCCGGTTGAGTTCTACGCCGCCTCGATGACGTACGATATCCACAATACCGACAAGCTCTCGCTCTTCCGCGAGGAAGCAGCGCGTTCCAGCATAAGAATGCTGCCGCCTGACATTAACCGGTCGGACGTGTTTTTCATGCCTGAGGGCGAGAGCGCGATACGCTACGGACTTGCGGCCATCCGCAATGTCGGCGATGCTGCGATGTCCCTGCTGGTGAAAGAGCGGACCCAGGGCGGCCCTTTCAAGAATATATGGGACATGGCTTCGCGCCTGTCGTCGCAGGTGATAAATCGCCGCCAGCTGGAATTTCTTATCAAGGCGGGCGCATTCGACAGCATCCACAAGAACCGCAACCAGCTTGTGCAGTCGCTGGATATGGTGATTGCCTACAACAACGCGATGACGCGCGAAAAGGAAAGCAGGCAGGTGAGCCTGTTCGGCAACCACGAAACGCAGCCTGTAACCCTCCCCGCCCTGATGACGTGCGACGATTGGGCGCCGATGGAGCGTATGGAATGCGAGAGCGAGGCGCTCGGATTTTACCTCTCTTCACACCCCATGCAGGCTTACCGCGGCGCGCTCACACGTCTTGGCGTCGCGCAGTCGCATCAGTTCATGCAGAGGCTTGGGACCGGCTATGCGCCCATCAAGGTGGCAGGGCTTATCAGCAAAATGAAGATCCGTTCCTCCGAGAAAGGCCGTTTCGCTTTCGTCACGCTGTCGGATGAAAGCGGCGTGTACGAAATGTCGGTGTTCAAGGAGGAAATTCTCAATCGCTACCGCGCGCAGCTGCAGAGCGGCGCGATGATCGTGGCACAGGCCGATGGCAAACGCGAGGAGAACGGGGCGCGCTTTATTCTCCAATCCCTGCAGCCGCTCGAAGAGGCAATCTCGGCAGTCCAGTCGCTCGCCATGCCGAAAAAACTTCGCATCACGGTGAACGCTCCCGTTGCTGTCAGGAAACTGCGGTCGGTATTGGGTGAGCCACACGGAACAGGCGCAAAAATAACGGTTTGCGTCCTGATTGACGAAGCGAAGCAGGTGCAGGTGTCCCTGCCCGGCGCCTACGCGCTGACGCCCAACACGCTGATGCAGATTCCCACGCTCGAAGGGGTGGTGGAAAGTGCAGAGGGAGGTTGAGTATAACGCTCAGATTAACCTAATGTTTTTGCCGTAGAATGTCCTTGCGGTAAGACATTTGGTGCAGGTAAGGTACCATCGGGAACATCCTGATGGTGAAGATGGTTGGCTATAATGCCAGCCACGTGGCGATAAAAATGTTGGCAATGCTGATGCAATGCATGTATATCCTGTCTTAAAAGTATGCCTAAAGGACTTTCCTCACCAGTCTTGTATATTTCTCTGGCATCTAAAATTTCTGATCCTTTTTCCGCCACTTTTTGTATTATTTCTGCTACGGCTTGGACCACTTCTTTTGCTATCTTATCCGGAGTGACTGGTTCTACATGAAATGCGGAAGAAAGAAGTTCGTGTAACAAATGCGGGCCTGTTTGGATAACAGGAAGAGCATCTTTAACAATCTGTTCTACTCCTCTAACAGCTTGTTGAATATCCGGATACTGAACTTCTCTTTGGACAATCTGGGCAAACTCTTTTACCGCCATCTGGACAGCAGGAGTTTGTGCAAGCTTTACAACTTCTTTCGCAACCTCAAAAGCTAAAGCAAATTCATTCATGTACTATTAACCAGCATGCTTATTAATAAATTCCATAGCCAAATATTAACAATTATTAATTGTCACTTCAATAATTGGAGTGTGAACGTTTTGTTGCAAATGCGTTGTAATTTTGTAACAAGCTGATTTTCATCGTTTTTTCTAGAATAAACAACCCTGCCGCAAGCAACGGGATATTAAGTGTATTGTGTCACCCCGCAATTGTTGCGGGGTCTGGCCCTGCTGCAAAGCAGGATGCCGCAATAAATGCGGCATGACAAATACGGTGCGTGGCAAGCCACGGGAATTCAACCCGCAGAGATTAAAGAATCTCTCTTGCTTTTTAGGTGGATACTCAGGCATACATATTCCAAGGTGATAAACAGCTAAAATACATTTTCATGTTAAAAAAAGACGAATTGAAACGGCTGGACGATTTATACGAAGCGCTGGAGCAGAAGAGCAGGCATTTCCTGGGCTATCCTTGCGCGTATGATTTCAACTACGAGCCCCTCTACCGTTTCCTGAAATTTTCGCTCAACAATATAGGCGATCCGTTCCATCCCAGCACTTATGGCCTTGGAACCCGCGAGCTTGAGTGCGAAGTGGTGCATTTTTTCGCCAGCCTTTTCAAGGCTCCAAAAGATGCGTACTGGGGATACGTGACCAATGGCGGCACGGAAGGCAATCTTTACGGCCTCTACCTTGCCCGCGAACTCTACCCGAACGGCATCGTCTATTTCTCCGAGGAGACGCATTACAGCGTGGCGAAGAACGTCCACCTGCTTGGCATGCGCCATATCATGATCCGCGCGCAGGACAATGGCGAGATTGATTACGAGGATTTAAAAGAAAGCCTGAAATTACGGCGCGATGTGCCTGCGATCATCGTCGCCAATATCGGCACGACGATGAAGGAAGCAAGGGACGATACCGTCCGTATCAGCAGGATTCTCGATGATCTGGTGATAGGCAACCGTTACATTCACAGCGACAGCGCGTTCTGCGGCACGTACGCGCAGTTTCTCACCCCCAAGCCCGCTTTCGATTTCACTGAAGGCGCCGACTCCATCGCGGTGAGCGGACACAAATTCATAGGCTCGCCCATTCCCTGCGGAGTCGTGGTCGCGCGCAAGCGCAACGTTGACCGCATCAGCAACAGCATCGGCTATATTGGCTGCATGGACGCCACCATCACCGGCTCGCGCAATGGCTTTGCCCCATTGGTACTATGGTACGCCATCCGCACACTGGGGGAAGAAGGTATGCGCAAGAGGCTTGAAACCAGCCTTGCGCTCGCCGACTATGCCGTAAAAACTATGAACGCAAAGAACATCCCTGCATGGCGCAACCCGAATTCCCTCACCGTCGTATTTCCGGTAGTGAGCAAGGAGATAGAGAAAAAATGGCAGCTTGCCACCTCGGAAGTGAGCCACCTCATCGTCGTTCCAGGGGTTACGAAGGAACATATCGACGGGCTGATAGCAGACATGGCAAAGGAGAATAAAGCATGAAATCGATAAAGCTCATAGATCAGGACAGGCCGGGACTGGTAGCCGATATCACCGAGCTGCTCGCAAGCCATAAAATAAATATTGAGAGCCTGCACGGAAAAACCTTTGAGAACCAGGCAGTCATCGAACTGATTGCGGACGATCCGGGCGAGGCGGTCATGGCGCTCAGGGCGAACGGATTCAAGGTGATACCGGACGAGCTCATCACCATACGCATCAAGGACGAGCCGGGAGCCTCAGCGAAAGTCACGCGCGAGCTCAATAACGCGAAACTATCGATACGCGGCATAAGCACCATGCACCGGCAGGACGGCTATTGCTACGTAGCGCTCAGCACCGACAATAACGAGGTGGCGAGAAAGCTCCTGCACGAAGTTCTGTTGTAACGCAAGAAGTCAAGAAAGTGAGAAATCGGGAAGACGAGAAGATGTTAAACTCCCATATTCCCAATGCCCGGTTTCCCGTATTCTGTTTAGCACGCTCCCGGCGAATGCGGGGTCGGCTTGCATCTCTTTTTCCAGTCGTCATACTGCAGAAAGGTAATTTCGTCCGCCGGGTCTTTAGGCTTGCTTTCGACCAGTATGCGGCCGCCCGGAGTGACGCAGAAACGCACCCATACATGGACATCATCGCTTTTCGCGTCGGTCTCTGCAACGGCGATACCGGAACACTCGCCGCCATCCACAAGCATATTCTCCTCGCCCCAGATGGAAAGCGACTTCCCCTCATTCTTTGATTCCAGATATTTCTGCCAGTTTTTCACTTCCGGCAGATTCATGACAAAACTTATGGCAGAATCAGGCCGGGGTTTCTCTTCCGGCTTGGCTTTCTCTTCCTTGTGCTCTGCTTCCTCCTTATGCCCTTCCGCCGTTTCCCCGGCATAAACAAGCACACCGCACCCCATGAAAAGAAAAAACAACCCCGCTACGGTTATGGCCATCCTGTTCATGAGTGTATCTTACTCCAAAACGATAAAATAAAAAAGGGGGACATCACTGCCCCCCTTCACTCTCATTAAGCCTGCGCTTTATTACTTGCCAACGCTCAGCTCTATGTCGACACGGCGGTCTTCCTGCATGCAGGCATGCAGTTTGCCGTCCTTAAGCCCTTTGCAGGTGGCGGAAGCATCCTTCTTGCCGAGCGCACGCACGGTGGTATCCGCATGATGGAAACCATGCGCATTCAGGTATTTCTTAACCACCTCAGCGCGTTTCTTGGAAAGCTGCATGTTGTAGGAGTCTGAACCAACAGCGTCAGCATATCCGGCAATGGTCACCGCCTTGATCTTCTTGTGCTTCAGGGTAGCAAGCAACTGATCGAGGGATTTTTTAGCTTTCTTGTTGAGAGTGGCCTTGTTGAAATCAAAATAAACCGAGGCCAGCTTGGTGTGGACTTTTTCCGCAACGACTACGCCACCGCATTCTTCCGTCTTCACGCCGTAGAGAGTGCGCACGCAATTTCCACGGGTGTCCCTGACCGGGTTGTTGCGGGAATCGTGAACGATACCATTGGGAGCCTGGGAGAAGGTAACTGCAGGCACAACAACCGCTGCCACGAAAGCAACCGCTGAAATTATCGAAAAACGTTTAGTCATATGTAACTCCTGTTTATTTTCTTAATATATTCTGGGGTATTTTGTAATATTTCTCTTTATCGTAAAAATATTGGGTAATAAAAACAGATAACCTCCAATTTGCGCAATCGCTATTTCATATCTAGCAATAATATCACAATCAGTGTGATAATTTTGCAGCAGTGGTGATTATTGGGGTGAAATATATAGAAACTTGAATAAATTACTTTATATAAGTTTCTTATGTCCTACGCCTACGCCAATTTCGTGATGTTTTTCTTATTGGTTGTGCTCGGCCTTGCCAATGCGCCCGTATTTCTTGATCCGGATACGGCCTGGCACCTGGCAAGCGGCGATTTAATCCGTGCAACAGGCGCCATACCCCTCCATGACAGCTGGAGTTTTACGGCCCAGGGAGAAACATGGTACAACCTGTCCTGGCTTTTCGACTCCGCTTTAAGCTTTATATTCGCTCACGGCGGGTTTTCAGCCGTTTATTCGCTCACTATCCTTACCTTTTCCCTGAGCGCCACCCTGATGACAGGGCATTGCGTGAGACATGGCGCGAGTCCGATAGCCGTCCTGGCGCTTCTTATTCCGATGACCTTCGTGCTTTTCACAGGAACGCTGGCGCGCCCTAATATGTGCTCGGTGTTGCTGACGGCCATCGCTTACCAGACTCTGCATGCCTACAGGGAAGCCCCCCGTTTTCGCGTTCTTCTCATCCTCCTGCCCCTTGTTGCCCTGTGGGCCAACCTGCATGGCGGATTCACTTTCGTCTTTCCGCTTATAGGTTTTTTCCTCGTGGAAGCTATTATCAGGCGCGATCATAAGACGAGAAGGGATTATCTTGCCATCTTTGCCCTCTGCCTCCTGGCGAGCCTGCTCAATCCTTATGGTATCAAGGTATATTATGGCGCTTTCAAGACGCTCACTGCCGCTTTCAACAGTTACCTCATCGAATGGAAGCCTGTGGAAATCGGGCATAATATGGAAATGACCGCCCTGCTCATCATCGTACTGCTCGCAGGTAATTTTTTCGACGGCAGGATAGCGTTGCCGGACCGTCTCCTCGCTATTTTCATGATCGTCATGGCGCTCGGCAGCCTGAGACATTCGCTGCTTGCAGCCCTTCTCACGCTGCCTTACCTGTCCCTGAGGATTACTCATATTATGGAAGACAGCAAGATGGGGGGAAGAATGCATACGGCAGGCTTGCTGCTAATGCAGGATATGCGCAAGCCTGATGTCAGGAAACTGGCGGCGTTCATGGCGCTTATAGCATGTGCCGTCATTTCCCTGCCCTGGCCGCGCGATCAAATCCTGAAGGAGCCTGTGGGATTCCCGAAAAAGCATTTTCCCGTAAAGGAAGCCGCTTTCATAGAAAAGCATTATCCCCGCCTGCGGTTTCTCAATTCCTATAACATCGGCGGCTACCTGGATTATCTCTGGAGAGGTAAGGTGAAAGTGTTCGTCGATGGCCGCGCCAACAGCCTTTACAGTGACGAATTTTTGAACGATTACAAGATATTCACGCAAGCCCACGGCTTCGGTGGCCAGGCAAAAATGATCGCATCGCATTATAAATTAGAAGGCCTTATCATTGATAATAATGACAGGGAATACGGACTGTGGGACTGGAATCCGGACTGGAAACTGGTCTACAGGGACGAGGTGGCAACAGTATACTTGCGCAAAACAATCAATAAATAGCGCGGACTCGGCAGAATTTCTTAACATTACCGCCACCGTTAACTCTTCCTTAATACTTTTCCAGTAGAATTTATATAAATTTTATCTTTCAGGCAAAGCCGTGCAAATCAAAGCTCCTTCTTCTTTCCACCTTCAAAAAGGCTTCAGCTTAATCCAGCTGAGCGTGGTGTTGCTGATAGCATCCCTGATGATGGCGG
>CAYVTI010000001.1:67592-95290 GCA_964454545.1 uncultured Rickettsiales bacterium | reverse complement strand
CCATGGCCATAACCGCGTAGCGGGCTTTTGCTCCTAGCATCATAAGATAGCCAAGTAATTCCAATAAGGCGATTTCTCCATAGAATTCTAGAGATTAATTTCTAAATTTCCAATTATTTTTTATGCGTTTCCCAACGTCCTGCGGTTTGTTCCGATTCGCGCTCCAGGTCCGTTATACGTCTTTGCAGTTCGGCTAATTGTTGTGTCAAATCCCTGATAAGCGGGTCTTCTTCGTCCTTAGGCGTGCCGTAAGGGGAAAAATGCGGGGCAGGGGAAACAACCCGCAGCTCTACGCGGTGCGCAGGCACGCCCACTACTGTTTCTCCTGCAGGAACGTCCTTTACCACGACCGCATTGGAGCCGATCCTCGCATCGTCGCCGATATAAATGGGACCGAGAAGCTGTGCGCCGCTGCCAATAATGACATTATCGCCGATCTGGGGATGGCGTATCCCTTTCTCGAAGGAAGTGCCGCCAAGCGTAACATCATGATATATGGTCACATCATTGCCGATGGAGGCGGTTTCCCCGATAACCACTCCCATGCCATGATCGATAAAAAGCCGGTGCCCGATCTTTGCGCCGGGATGTATCTCTATGCCGGTCAGGAAACGGCTAAGCGAGGATATAAAACGGGCCGTCAGCTTGAAATTCAGCCGCCACAGCTTATGCGCCAGGCGATGGAACAGCATGGCGTGGAAGCCGGGATAGCACAGAACCACTTCCAGGCGCGAACGCGCCGCCGGATCGCGACCGAATACGGCATCAATTTCCTGTAAAATGCGCTTGAACATTGCAATTCTTAAAACAATAGACTAAATAAGGCTACAATCTCTATAATAATAGCGAATAATAATCAACATTAACCCAATGCCAGAAGTATTTTTCAGCGGTCCGGAAGGGCGTATAGAAGGACGTTATTACCATAATGAAACGAAAGGTGCACCCATTGTAGTGGTATTGCACCCGCACCCGCTTTATGGCGGGACTATGAATAATAAGATCACTTATAACCTGTACCAGACATTTGTGCGTTCCGGATTTTCGGCGCTGCGTTTTAATTTTCGCGGCGTTGGCAAATCGCAGGGCAAATTCGACGACGGGATAGGAGAACTGGCTGATGCCGCTACGGCGCTTGACTGGATTCAGCAGCAGAACATGGATGCGTCTGCGTGCTGGATAGCAGGATTTTCGTTCGGGGCGTGGATCGCCATGCAGCTGCTGATGCGCCGCCCTGAGATTAACGGATTTATAGCCGTCTCTCCCCCAGCGAATCTTTATGACTTCGGATTCCTTTCGCCGTGCCCGACCGCCGGGCTTATTACCATGGGGGACAAGGATGAAGTCGTTTCGGAAGAAGCGGTAAGCAAGCTGGCCAACAAGCTGGCGGGGCAGAAAGGCGCCAATCTGGAATATAAGATCATCGCGGGAGCAGATCATTATTACCGCAATAACCTGGACGATCTGAATGCCATCACGGAAGACTATATCACCCGCAGGATGGCGGACTTTACCCAGAACCGCAGAGTAAGGCCTGACAGAAAAAGACGCCAGCTACCCAGGGATTAATGAAGCCACCCGTATCATATGCATGTTAATATCGATTGGCGCCGCGATCAGAAGTTCGTTCTGACTTTATTTGCGGCTATCAATATAGTATTCGGCATCGTGATTCTCCCTTATTATGTCTATCTAGTCTACAATAGTATCCCAACGGATGATCCGGGCTACCCTGATTTCATAGTATATTATTCCGCTGGTCATATGATCCGGGAAGCATCCCGTCTGTTGTATGACTATCCGGCTTACCTGCATTTCTATTCCATGTTGAGGCCGATAGTATATTCTGTCTCCTTTCCCTGGTTTGGCTATCTTGCTCCACCGCCTCTGGCCGTTTTTTTCCTGCCATTTAGCTATATGAGCCTTCAGAAGGCTTATGTGGTGTGGTCGTTGCTTAATTTTATATTCTGCGCGTTGCTGATAAGGGCGACGGTGACACTTGCGCAACTGATGAGAATGCAAGATATCCGCCTCTTTCTGGGTAGTTGCGTACTTGGTGTCTGGGTTACTTCCAATGTCATCCTCAAGGGCCAGCTTTCTGTCATGACTTGCCTGTTTCTCACGTATTTCTTCATTTATGTCCTGCGCAATAAAACGGTGGGATGCGCTCTGTGTCTGGCTGCAATGCTGCAGATCAAGCCACCCTTATTCCTGCCGCTCTTCCTTTACATGGCCGGTTGCCGCCAATGGCGCGTTATACAGCTTGTTATCCTCTACTCATGCGTTCTTATTATCGTGACCCTTCCTTTTCTGGGAGGCCCGCACGTCTGGCTTGATTATGTGCAAATTGTACGCCAGTTCAGTTCCAGTTATGGAGATTTGGGCAAATATTACGAAAGCATGATTAATATAAGCAGTGTGTTCTGGGGCATATTGGATGGACGTCATAGTGCGCTGCTCATCAATATGGGAAAGGCATTATACTTGGTGGCCTGTGCGCTTTCCTTCCTGCTGGCATGGATTCCGAACAGGAAACCGGATGTCATTCCTGCGGCGGCGGCTATGCTCGCAGGGATATTCTTTTCCATTTATTCTCCCATACATGATGCATTGTTGTTATTGCCTGTATGTGTTGTAATCACCGCTGCGCTGCGTGCGTGTAATAATGCACGCTGGATGTTTCTTTGCTATATCATGGCGAGCTACGGATTGGTACAAATATGGTGGATACGAACCATAGCAATCGTTCTTGGAATCGCCCTATCCTATATGGTTATGAACATATCCAAATATAGTATGTTAAACGGTCCCGCGATCGATACCGCAGGAGAGCTTTAGCCCCAGCTTTTTGATAACCTTCTTGAGCAGCAGGTAAAGACTCAGGATAATAAATTTCCATCCTGCGATCGCAAGCCCCTGCTTTAAGAATGTTTCGGCCTTGTCAATCTTGATGCTGATGAGTGATTGCCAGAATCCGAACGCCAGCTGATGTCTCTGCCATTTCTTTACTGCGGCCGCCTGGCCTTCGTTCAAATCCTTCCTTGCCAGCAACTGTTCAGCAATCATTATGTGTTCTTCAATGATACGGGCATAGTTATCCGGATTGATGGAATGACTCTTTTTGCTGAAAGAATAACCGTACAGTGCCTTTGGAATGACGACGTTGCTGCATCCCCTTACCGCTAGCCGCGCCAGCCATTCGCGATCATTCGAATAGTACCATAATGTCCGATTGGAGTTGAACTGCCCTATTTCAGCGAACAGCGAACGCTTTATAAACCGTGAGAGAAAGAATGTCTGGTTATCCCGCAGAATATAGTTAAGTGTCATGGACAACTGCCTTTCATCCGCGTAATAGCCCGTCACTTTAAGATGCCCATGCCTATCGGTTGTCCGGTAAATGATTCCGAAGCTCACGACTTCTGCATCAGGCTGCTTCGCTATACTATCCGCTACCGCCCATAGCACTCCCGGTTCATATTCGTCATCGCCGTTCAGGAAAGCGACATAGTCGCCCGTGGCAAGTTTCAGAGCCTTATTATATGCGTCCGGAGGCCCGTTATCGAGCTCGCTTTTCAGTACGGTTACCAGGCTGGAATATTTCCTGATGACTTCTACGGTGCCATCGTCGGAGAAACCGTCCCATACGATTACTTCAAGGTTAGGATAATGCTGCGCGGCAAGAGAATCTAGCGTGCGCGCAATGGTGGCTACGGAATTACGTACTATCACTATGACGGAAAGTTTTGGCGGATTATCCATAATAATACCGTACATATTTATTGTGAGTCATGTCCTCTTACCTGAAAACGGGACGAAAAGCACGCGGATTGTATGCGAAGTCATTTTTTGCATCTTCATGCGGAAACGTCTGGTCAACTTGCGTGCGCAGCGCAAGGCTGGGCGGCAGGTGGCGGAATCGCGGGAAGATCTGCGTCATCCATAGCGTGCCGGTGACCAGCCACCAGGGGATATGAATAATAAAGGGTTCTTCATCAAGGGCACGAAAGATTTTTGTCACTATACCTTTATAGGTAAGCGCTTCCCCTCCGGACAGGACATAATAATTGGCCCATTCATGATCCGTTTCCAGGAGCTTTATGATTGCGTCTGCCAGATCCCCTGCGAAAACCGGCATCCTCAGGCCGCTTCCTTTCCCGATTATCGGATAGAAGCCGAATCGTTTTATAAAATTGGCGATCGGAGTGATGCTTCTATCTTTGCCCTCGTCATACACCATCGTAGGGCGGAGGATAGTCCATTGTATTTTGTTCTTGTCGGCCCATGCGGCGACCTTTTCTTCCGCGGCTGCCAGACGTACGGCCATCTGGCGCTGGCTGTAATCAAGCGACTCAATGGGGGCGATGACATGGGTTGAAGAAAAAGCAATCAAGCGCTTTATGTCTGCATCTTTCAAGTTTCTGAAATAGAAAGGCAGTTCCCACAGTGGCATCATGGAAATGCAGATCGGCGATTTTGCGAGAGGATCCTCAGGCGTGATAGCGTGCCAGATGACATTGGGAAACTGTTCGGCTTTCGATGGATTGCGGCGAGTGTGGGCATGGATGGCAAATCCGCGTTCCCTCAGCAGGGGGATAAGATGCGTGCCTACTAGGCCGCGCGCGCCAAGAAGGCAGATCAGTTTTTCATGCATAGGGTTCATGTTGTTTTTGGGCAGCTCCAAGTAATGCATCATTGATGGAGCCCGGCGAATTTATCATATCCATCGGCAATACCAAGCCATTATTTGCCGCCCGGATACGTTCGGCAGGCGCCCCCAGATCGAATGCCACGGGAAAATAGGAATTCTGCCATATATGGCTCAATACGTAGCTGAAGGTCTCCGGCCAGATGCTTGGGAGAAACACAAGCGATGCACCGCTACGGCGCAAAAGTTCCGGTAATTCGTTCTCCTTGAATATGCCGCTAATGGTTACTCCGGCCTTCCGCAGTTTATTTGTGTAAGTCGAGTCGCCTATGATGGCGAAACGTAATGGCAGCTTGCGGCGCATTGCGTCTCGTGCACAACTGAGCACGATACCCGCGCCTTTGGAACGGTGGATGCGGCCTATGACCGCGATAGTATAGGGTTCATCTGGTTTCTTGGCTGGCAACCTGCGCACGTGCATATCAGGGACATCATGCGGTATCACTTTTATGTCAAGATTGCCGAGAATCTTTTTATGCCGTTCTGCTGTGTCATGACTGGGTGCAAGGATGGCAGAGGCTTTCTTGAGCAATGTGATGCAGGTTTCACGCCATAGGGTTACATTTCCAGGCGCTGTTGTCAGAAAGCCATTCTGCGCTACGCAGGAATTGCACTTGCTTGCTTCCTGCGGCATCCCGCAATAGCGGGAATCTTTGTCTATGAGGTGAATACGCGGGCAGAATGCAATGAAATCATGCATCGTGTAATCGTAAGGCGCGCCGAGGGATGAAGCAAAATCCGGCAGGTCCTGTACCATGAAAAATGGCAGGTAGCGTATATGATGGATATGAAATTCCTTAATGCCGAGCGTTTGCAGGTGTGAAACCATTCTGGCAAATTCGCCCGGAAATTTAAAAGTGATGGCGTTGTCCGTACGTATCTTTCCGTGTGAGAGAAAGAAGCGGCGTTTTATCGGGTGAAAATGCAATATCCACGCCTCTTCGCTTTTAGCTTCTCTAAGGGAAGCGGCATCCTCGACGTATTTATCCACGCCGCCTCCGCGTCCATGTGTGAGAAACAGGTGGTTATTTCCTGACTTTGATATTTTGGATATTCTGCTTTTTTGTCGAGCATATTCGCCTGCCTCGAAGCGCTCCAGCACGCCGAGAAAGAACGGCAAGGCCTTATAGTATAAACTGTCACGCAGAGCGAGCACGGCTATGCCGCGGCTTTGACACCCTGCGCATGCATGAATTCGTCAATGCGGCCTATAACATAGTCGGTCGCCTGTTCGTCGATGGCATGGTGGCAGCCGATGGCGAACCCGCGCTTCATCATGGTGTCGCAGTTATCAAGCGTGCCTGATACGCGGTGCTCAAACATTTTCAGTGCCGGATGCCTGGCCATATTGCCCGCGATGATAGGGCGGGTTTCAATATGTTGTGCATTCAGGAAAGAGGTAATGTCCTTTGGTGAGAACGGCGCGCCTTCCTTAAGAACAATGCCGAAGCCGAACCAGCTGCAATAGCCTTTTTCCTGCTCTTCCTGGAAGCGGAGGAAGCTGGAATATTTGTCCAGCCCGGCGCGGTATCTTTGCTGCGCTGCGCGGCGTGCTTCCACGAAGCCTTCGAGCTTGGGTAATTGCTGCATGCCCATCGCCGCCTGTACTTCCGTTGGGCGAAGGTTGTAGCCGAGGTTGATGAAGATAAAGCGCGGATCGATGTCCGGATATTGCGCGATGTATTTTTCTTTTTCGTCCGCTTCGCGCGACCAGCCGTGCGCGCGCAGTACCCTCAATAATTCGGTCATCTCGAAATTATTGGTAAAGCAAAGTCCGCCTTCAAACGTGGTAATGTGGTGCGAATAGTAAAGGCTCATGGTGCCGACATCGCCGAAGCTTCCCACTGGTTTGCCATTGAAAGTGGCTCCCATGGCTTCACAGCAGTCTTCGATAACATAGAGATTATGCTTCTTTGCAAGCGCCATGAGGGCATCCATATCGCAGGGATTGCCATAGACATGCACCAGCATGATGGCGCGCGTCCTGGGTGTGATGGCTGCTTCAAGCTTCTTGAGATCAAAATTGTAGGTGTCCAGATCGCAGTCGACGAACACAGGGACCAGCTGGTGCTGGATGATCGGCCAGACAGTGGTTGCCCATGAGAGGGCAGGGACGATGACTTCGTCGCCCGGCTTCAGGTGATTCTTCCAGGCCGGATTGGCCAGAGCGGCCAGCGCCAGCAGGTTGGCGGAAGAGCCGGAATTATTCATGATGCTATATTTCGCGCCAAAATATGTGGCGCATTGTTCCTCAAATGTGCGGACCTGCTTACCCATCGTTACCATTGTCGAAAGCGATTGCGTGATCAGGGCGTTTATTTCATCGGCGCCGAAGCTGGGTTCGTGTAGCCGCACCACCGGATTTTTTGGATCGAATACGAATTTCAAATTCGCATCGCAATAGGCTTTTACGTTGGTTTTTATGGTGTTGAGGATGGTATTGTTCATGAGGGGCAGTCTCTTTGCAAAAATTATATATTGAAAATATACGACGAGATATCCATCTAACGTAATGGCGGTAATTATGCAACGGTCTTATGCAATAGGTAAAAATTCATGATAAAATTCTTTGATCTTAATGGTAAATTACTGTATACAATTGTGTGATCTTTGCATATACTATATATAGTCGTGTAGAGATTTTGTTTAACAACTAATAGGTAGTTTATGTTTTTTCGTTCCAAGATTCCGTAGCTGTTTTAACCTCAATATAAGGATACCGACAAGAAATGAAAAAATTAGCATCTCCCAAGCCCGCGCGCGCAGATCGCAGCAAATTCTCAGTAATCAACAACCAGCCTAAAGATCAGGAATCGGCTTTGCCGAGATTTTCCTCCGCGCACCATCTGGTGAAGCGCATGAAGCCTTCCGAGCCCGTTCACTGTATCCGCACGCATGCCATAGAAACTGCTGCCAGGTGGTTCCTGTCGAGCTTTCCCGGGCAGGTGATGTATGCAGTAAAGACCAATCCGGAGCCTCTGGCCCTTAAAACCATTTTCCATGCCGGCATCCGGCACTTCGACGTTGCTTCCCTGACCGAGATAACGCTCATTGCCAATGAATGCCCGGAAGCGACCATGCATTATATGCATCCGGTTAAAAGCCGCGAGTCTATCATGTTCGCCTATAATAAATTCGGCGTGCGCAGCTTTTCGCTCGACTCGCTGGACGAGCTCGTGAAAATCGAAAAGATGACCAATAACGCTCGTGATCTCACGCTGTATGTCCGTATTGCCGTTTCCAATGAAAGCGCCGCATACCGGCTGCAGGGCAAATTCGGTGTCAGGGATTCCGAAGCGGTAGAGCTGCTGCGCGCTACCCGAAAGACTGCGCATAAGCTTGGAGTCTGTTTCCATGTCGGTTCGCAGTGTATGGATCCGGAGGATTACCGTAAGGCAATCGCCAAGTCGCGCACCCTGATCGATGAAGCGGGAGTGACGGTTGACGTGATTGATGTCGGCGGCGGTTTCCCGTCCATCTATCCCGATCTGGCGCCATCTTCGCTGCAAAGCTACATGGATGTTATCGGCACCGCTCTTGAAGAGCATAAATTCAGCGAAGGCTTTGAGGTGCTCTGCGAGCCGGGTCGCGCCATCGTTGCGGAAAACGGTTCTCTCATCGTGAAGGTCGATTTGCGTAAAGGCAATGCGCTTTACATTAATGACGGCGTTTACGGCAGCCTGTTTGACGCTGGCCATCCCGGCTTTACCTATCCGGCACGCGCGGTGCGCATGTCCGGCGGATTTTCGGGCAAGACGGAGGAATTTACCTTTTTCGGCCCTACCTGCGATTCGCTTGATGTTATGAAGGGGCCTTTTGTTCTGCCCTCTGACGTGCGTGAGGGGGACTGGATAGAAATCGGCGGGCTGGGGGCTTACAGCAAGACCATCCAGACGAAGTTCAACGGCTTCTATTCCGACAGGCAGGCGGAGCTTACGGATTCGCCCATGATGAGCATGTTCGGGCTGTAAGAGAATAGGGTAAGAGGGGTTAAGGGAAGTTAACGGTATTAGGTAGCATACTGGTGAAATCTCGTGATGCTTTTGATGGAGATAAAGAAAAGGAGCTCAGCAGTACAGGGTGCGCCGCTGTGCATTTCTCCGCGCGTTTGAGTAAAGATAAGAAGATCTGGGAAGTTGTAAAGTGAGCCATTAAGCGACCACAGCAAGCCAATAGCTCCATTGCGTGTAAAAATAGAGAAAGAATCCGGGCATATTATCAGCCTGTTCCCTGATAAGTAGCTTGTTATAAAAGCAAGGAAACTGTGAATTTCTCCATGTTGCATTCCCCGTAACTTGCTGCGGAAGGGATTGTCATGCCGCACTTGTTGCGGCATCCAGCCTTGCATTATTATTATCCAAACGTAGTGTATAGTTGCGCATGCCCTAATCCCTTCTCTCTACCTAACGCCTGAATCAAACTCTTTGACATGTGCGGCGCTCCGATAGTATCAATGCGGGGTGGTTTTCAACGGGTGTAATTATGCCGAAAAAAGTTCGTAAAGTCGTATTTCCTGTAGGCGGCCTTGGCACGCGCTTTTTACCTGCGACCAAGTCCATGCCCAAGGAAATGCTGCCGGTGGTGGACAAACCGATTATCCATTACGCGTTCGAAGAGGCGGTTTCCGCCGGGATTGAGCAGTTCATATTCGTGACCGGGCGCAATAAGAGCGCGATTGAGGACCATTTTGATCATTCCTACGAGTTGCAGCACCGGCTTTCGCGGCGCGAGAAGGAAAGGGAGCTTGAGCTTACGCGCAGCTGGTTGCCGCCTGCGGGAAGCATCGCCTATACGCGCCAGCAGGAGCCGCTTGGCCTCGGCCACGCTATCTGGTGCGCGCGCCATCTGGTGGGCAATGAGCCGTTTGCGGTCATTCTTGCGGATGATATAGTGCTTGCGGGTACGCCGTGCCTCAAGCAGATGATAAAACAGTATGATGGCGGAAACATGGCGGCGGTCATGGATGTGCCGCGTGATAAGACGAAGAATTACGGCATACTGGATATCGCGCATTCCAGGGGCAACGTGGTCACGGCGAAGGGGCTGGTGGAAAAGCCGGATCCCAAGGATGCGCCGTCCACGCTTTCCATCATTGGAAGATATATTCTGGAACCGGAAATTTTCGACGTGCTCGAGCACCAGAAAACCGGCAGCGGCGGCGAAATACAGCTGACGGATGCCATGAACAAGATGATCGGCGATGTGCCGTTTTACGGGTACCGCTTTGAAGGGAAGCGTTACGACTGCGGCCACAAGGTGGGATATATAGAGGCCAATATTGCCTTTGCGCTTGCCAGTGAGGAGATACGTGGTCAGGTGAAGAAACTTCTGAAACAATTCGTGGACGGCAAATGAAAATAGTCTTTGTAGGCACCGGTTATGTCGGGCTGGTATCGGGTGTATGTTTTTCTGAGTTTGGATTTACTGTCACCTGTGTAGACAAAGATAAGAGGAAGATTGAAATGCTCAATTCCGGCAGGACGCCGATTTACGAGCCGGGCCTCGAGAGCATGATGCAGTCGAATGTCAAGGCGGGGAGATTGTCTTTCAGCGATAATCTGGCGGAGACGCTCAAGGATGCGGATGTGGTATTCATCGCCGTCGGCACGCCTTCGCGCTATGACGATAGTTATGGCTATGCAGATCTCTCCTATGTGTTTGCCGCTGCCGAGGAAATTGCGCATTCAAGCAGCAAATATATTCTCGTTGTGACCAAATCTACGGTACCTGCGGGTACCGGCAGGAGGATTGCCGAAGTTATCCGCAAGGCCAATCCTTCACTGGATTTTGACGTTGCGTCTAACCCCGAGTTTCTGCGTGAAGGGTCGGCGATTGAGGATTTCATGCGTCCTGACCGGGTGATTGTGGGTGTGGAAAGCAAGCGCGCTGAGGATCTCATTTCTGAGCTTTACCGGCCGCTCAAGCTCAATAATACGCCCATACTTTTTACCTCCGTGGAATCATCGGAGCTTATCAAATATGCTGCCAACAGCTTCCTCGCCACCAAGATTGCGTTCATCAACGAGATGGCGGATATGTGCGAAAAGCTGGGTGCCAATATTCTTGATGTCGCGCACGGCATGGGGCTCGATAACCGTATCGGCAAGCGTTACCTCGAGCCGGGGCCGGGTTTTGGCGGCTCATGCTTTCCCAAGGATACGCTGGCGCTTGTGAAGATGGCGGAAGACGCCGGGATGCGCTCACGCATCGTTGAGTCGGTGGTGCTCTCCAACGATCTGCGCAAATACCGCATGACGGAGAAGATCGTGGATACCTGTGGCGGTTATGTGAGCGGCAAGACAATCGCGATTCTGGGCCTTACCTTCAAGCCGGGCACGGACGACATGCGCGACAGTTCCAGCCTGGTGATTATCCCGGAACTGCTGAATGAAGGAGCGAAGATAAAGGTGTATGATCCGCAGGGCATGAACGAGGCGAAGAAGCTGCTCGGCGGCGATATCGCATGGTGCGCCAATGCCTATGAGGCGATGGAAAAAGCCGATGTGCTGGTATTGCTCACCGAGTGGAACGAATTCATGCGCCTTGATCTGGAGAAGGTAAAGACGTTGCTCAAATCACCGCTGATTATAGACTTGCGCAACATCTACAAACGCGAAGAGATGAAGAAAGCCGGGATCAGGTATATCTCGATAGGAAGATCGGCGGTTTGAGAGCCTTACTATTGAGAATTACTCGTAATAATCCAGTATCAGCTGGTTCAGCAACCGGATACCGAAGGCGGTGGCTCCTTTGGGGGTGACGTCCATGTCCTTGTGTGCCCAGGCTACTCCGGCGATGTCAAGATGCGCCCAAGGAGTCTTTTCGTCCTTGATGAAACGCTGCAGGAACTGCGCGGCGGTGATGGAACCCGCCTCGCGATCCTTGCCGATATTCTGCATATCGGCGATATCCGAATTAATCTGTTTATCGTAGACATCGGCCAGTGGCAGGCGCCAGACTTCCTCGCCTGATTTCTTTCCTGCTTCAGACAAATGTTCAGCCAGCTTGTCGTTGTTCGAGAACAGCCCGGCGCGGCTGGTGCCGAGCGCCACCACAATAGCGCCGGTCAGCGTCGCCAGATCGATGATAAGGGAAGGGTTGAAGCGTTCCTGCGTGTACCAGAGCGCGTCAGAAAGCACGAGACGGCCTTCCGCGTCGGTATTGAGCACTTCGATGGTCTGACCGGACATCGAAGTCACCACGTCACCGGGGCGTTGGGCATTGCCGTCCGGCATGTTTTCCACAAGCCCCACCACGCCGACCGCATTTACTTTCGCCTTGCGCCCGGCCAATGTTTTTATAAGGCCGATAACTGCGCCCGCTCCTGCCATATCGTATTTCATCTCATGCATATTGGCTGCCGGTTTGATGCTGATGCCGCCGGTGTCGAACGTGACGCCCTTGCCTACGAAGGCGAGCGGCGCCTCGGACTTATTTCCGCCTTTCCACTGCATGACGACGAGTCTCGAATCCTTTGCGCTACCCTGACCGACGCCCAGCAGCGCCCCCATACCAAGTTTCTGCATATGGGCGACGTCCAGCACTTCCACCGTCACTCCCAGCGCGGTCAGTTGTTTGCATTTCTTCGCAAGACTGTCCGGGTAGATGATATTGGGTGGTTCGCTGACGAGATCGCGGGTGAAGAATATGCCGTTAATCATCTTCTCCAGCACGTCATAGGATTTTTCCGCTCCTTTTGCGTTTTTGACCGAGAATTCAATTTCCGCAAGCGTATGTTTTTCCTCCGGCTTCTTCTTGGTATAATATTTGTCGAAGGTGTAGCTGCGCAGTATGGCTCCAAACGCCATGTTGGCGGCGATGGAATCCGCGTGGATTTTAGATCCGGCAGGGAAATCAACGAGGACATGGGCTTTTTTCGCGCCGTTGCTGTTTAAATGCGCGGTGAGCGTTCCGCCGATGGATTGCGCTGCCAGCAGGTCAAAATCTTTTTCCTTGCCGGCCCCCAGCAATACCAGGCGCGCTAGTTTCAATCCTTTCGGGGCGATAATGGATAAAGCTTGGCCTTTCTTGCCGATGAATTTGCCGGAGGCAAGCGCGGTTTTGATGGCGCCGTCCACCTGCTTGTCAAGAACTGTGGCCGATGGGGATGATTTCCCGCCGTCATATATGAAAACGACCAGGCTGTCCGCCGAAGATTTTCCTTTTGCATTTTGTGTTTGAGTCGTATGTTCGGTAAAAGAAATTTTTAACATAAGCTGATGTCCTCATGTATCGTTACAGTATTTATATTGCCAAGCAGTTGACCCAGGCGGTGGTGCTTATTACCCTGAGCCTTACCAGCATAATATGGCTTACGCAAGCCCTTCGCTTCATTGATTTCATCGTCAACCGCGGCATATCATTTTTAAGCTTTCTGGAGCTTACCCTGCTGCTGGTGCCGTCGCTCATGCTGTTCGTGATTCCGTTCGCTTTCCTATGCGGGGCGCTTTATGTTTATTACCGCCTGATGATGGATAGCGAACTGCTGGTGCTTTCGGGTGCGGGACTGAGCAGATTCCAGATAGCATCGCCTGCGGTGAAGGTAGCTCTTGCCGGATGCCTCATTTCCTATTGCATATCTCTTTATATATTACCCGTCAGCTACCACGAATTCAAGAACATGCAGTCTTTCCTGCGTGACAATTACGTTTCTCTCCTGCTGCAGGAAGAGGTCTTCAACAGCCCTGTGGAAGGGCTTACGGTGTATATTCGCGATCACGACAAGGACGGAATACTGCATGGTATCATCGTGCATGACAGCCGCAATTCGAAAAAGCCGCCTGTAACGATGATGGCGGAAGAAGGAAAGCTGCTGCAGACGCCGCAGGGGCCGCGGTTTGTGCTGTATAACGGCAACCGGCAGGAAGTACAGAACGGTAAGCTGTCTTTCCTCAATTTTGATCAGTATACGCTGGATATCAGTTTCTATACTTCCGCAGACAATAACCGCGCAAACCAGCCGGAAGAAATGTTCCTGCCCGAGCTGCTTTTTCCGCGGAATGTAACGGGTCTCGAAGAGGCAAGGCTGATGGCGGAAGGGCATAACCGCCTGAGCTGGCCCCTTTACCCGCTGGCGCTTACCCTGCTTGCGGTATCGGTGCTGCTTTCCGGGGAGTTCAACCGCCGTGGCCAGTGGCAGCGGATTACCACCGTGGTAGTCGTCGCGGGAATCGCATTGGCCGCGTCAGTAGGGTTCATGCAGATTGCTATAAAGAATCCGTGGGTAATTATATTAATGTACGTGAATGTCGGTGTGCTTATAGCCATAAGCATGCTATGTTTGTCCGACCGGAAGGCACGCAGACTCTAAGCAAGCAGAAGCTCATCTTCCTCTGAAAGCCTGATGTTGCCCTTGGCTTTGTATGCATGCGCTCTTGCCTGCCTGGCAAGAAGATTTTGAGGGTGCAGGTCGAGCGCCTTGGTGAAATCCGCAATTGCCAGATCGAAGTTCTCATCAAGGAGGAAAGCTTTTCCGCGCTTGTAATGCTCGCCTGACGCAAGGCGGTGATAGACGTCATGACTGACATGGGAAAGGCGTATCGCTTCGGCGAAATTCTTGCGTGCGGTTTCATATTCGTGCAGCATGAAACAGCATTTGCCAATCAGGAAACGGATATTGCTGTGGTTCGTGTCGTGCAGAATGGACGACAACACTTTCAGGTAGTCCCCCGTAAGGTATATCCGCACCATTTCATCATGCAGCGCGGTGGCTGAATCCGGTTCTCTGCCTATGGAGGCGCAGAATGCGGAGTCAAGCGGCGGGTGCTTGTCATAATGCGGAGTATAGGCCATCAGCGTATCGCTGTCTGTTATCCACGCTTTGCCTGAGAGGGCCTCCTGGTTGAAGTGATCCTGGAATATGGCATTGTCATACGCTGACATTGCTTCCCTCGCTTTTCCCAAGGCCACACAGGTTTCCGCAAGCCAGAGATATTGGGCTGAGGACTGATAGTGGTAATGGTGATGGTAGGAATCGATAGTTGCCAGTTGCGAGTCGTGAATTGTGAGAGAACTCGGAGGAACGAATGCTCCGCCCCCTTTTAATAATGAATCTTGCAACCTGTCACTTGCATCCGTATTATCACTAGAATTCTCAGGGAGTACACTCATGGCAAAAATCAAGGTTAAAACCCCGCTGGTTGAAATCGACGGCGATGAGATGGCGCGCGTCATATGGGCATTAATAAAAGACAGGCTCATTTTACCGTATCTTGACATAAACATAAAATATTTCGATCTGTCCATAGAGAAACGCGATGCCAGCGGTGATAAAATCACTATAGAGGCTGCGAACGCCATTAAACAGTATGGCGTCGGGGTGAAATGCGCGACCATTACTCCGGATGAGGTGCGCATGAAAGAGTTTAATCTCAAGCAGATGTGGAAGTCGCCCAACGGCACGATCCGCAATATCCTCGACGGCACGATCTTCCGCGAGCCTATCATTTGCCGCAATGTTCCCCGTTATGTGCAGGGGTGGAACAAACCGATTATCATTGGCCGCCATGCCTTCGGCGATCAGTATAAGGCCGTCGATTTTCCCGTGAGAGAACCCGGTAAAGTGACTGTCAGGTTCACGCCTAAAAGCGGTGCGGCCCCCATAGAGCATGAATTATATGATTTCAAAGGCGACGGCGTGGTCATGGCGATGTACAATCTTGACGATTCCATTACCGGGTTCGCGCGCGCATGCTTCAATTACGGCCTTGACCGCAATGTCCCGGTGTACCATGCCACCAAGAATACCATCCTCAAGAGATATGACGGCAGGTTCAAGGATATTTTCCAGGCGGTCTTTGATACGGAGTTCAGGGAGCAGTATGCGAAGGCCTGGCTTACCTACGAACACCGCCTGATTGACGATCTGGTGGCGTTCATGATCAAGTCCGAAGGAGGGTTTCTCATGGCCTGCAAGAATTATGACGGTGACGTGCAGTCGGATATCGTGGCGCAGGGCTTCGGCTCGCTCGGCCTGATGACCTCGGTGCTCATCACGCCGGACGGCAGGACGGTGGAGACAGAGGCGGCGCATGGCACGGTGACCCGCCATTTCCGCGAGCACCAGAAGGGCAGGGAAACCTCCACCAATCCCATAGCGTCGATTTTCGCATGGACGGCGGCGCTTCGCTACCGCGGCAAGTTCGATGGCAACAAGGAGCTGATAGCGTTTGCCGACAGGCTGGAAAAGGCCACGGTTTCTACGGTTGAGGCAGGGTTTATGACCAAGGATCTGGCGTTGCTCGTGGGCAAGGAGCAGAAATGGCTTAATACCAAGCAGTTCATAGAGAAAGTGGTGGAAAGCTTGGAACATAAGTATGTCATGCCGCACTTGTTGCGGCATCCAGACCCCGCAACGAGTGCGGGGTGACAATAGTGATTGATTTTTGTTGGCAATTAACTAAAAAGACCCTCACGAAATTCTAAAGGAGTCTGTAATATGTCAGCCATTTCCGAATTCATCGACAGAAACTACCGCCATTTCAACGCCGCGACGCTGCGCGAGGCTGCGGTTGCTTATCGCAAGCATTTAGCGGACGGCGGCATCATGTTCATGACGCTGGCGGGCGCGATGAGCACGGCGGAGCTTGGCGTGTCGCTTGCCGAGATGATACGCAAAGGCAAGGTGGCCGCCATCTCCTGCACGGGCGCCAACCTTGAGGAGGATTTATTCAACGCGGTCGCGCATAATTACTATAAGCGCCTCCCCAATTACCGTGATCTTACCCCGCAGGATGAAAAGAATCTCTGCGACACCAATATGAACCGCGTGACGGATACCTGCATCCCGGAAGAAGAGGCGATGCGGCTGGTGGGCGGTTTCGTGATCGCCGAATGGGAAAAGGCGCAGGCGGAGAAGAAGTCTTATTTCCCGCATGAATATCTCTATAAGGTTGCGCTCAATCCGGAATTCCAGAAGCTGTTCCAGATACCGAAGGAAAACAGCTGGATGCTGGCGGCGGCGGAAAAGAACATCCCGATTTACGTGCCGGGATGGGAGGATTCGACGCTCGGCAATTTCTTCGTCGCGCACCGTATAAAGACCGGGCTTGAATTCAGCGTGATGAAATCCGGCCTGCACTATATGGAACATCTCTCTGTCTGGTACACCAAGAATTCCGCCAAATGTAAAATCGGCTTCTTCCAGATCGGCGGCGGCATCGCAGGCGATTTCCCGATCTGCGTGGTGCCGATGCTGAATAAGGATTTAGAGCGCGGCGTTCCGGCATGGGGCTATTTCTGCCAGATCACCGACGCGCAGGAAAGTTACGGCGGCTATTCCGGCGCGCTGCCCAACGAAAAAATCACCTGGTGGAAGCTGGAAATCGACACCCCCAAATTCGTCATCCACTCCGACGCGACCATCGTGGCTCCGCTGATATTCGGATATGTGCTGGGGTAGGAAAATGAAAAAATGACAAACGTTGGAACGCCCCCATGCATCCGGGGGGACTTCGGCAGGCGAAGGGATAGGAGAGAAGTATCAGGGTGAATTTGATTTGCTGGCTGCCGATCTGGCAACGGGTCTTACCGGGCTGGTGTGGTGAATAGAATCATTGGAATGAGCGGATTCGTTCAAACTTTGCAGCATTGCCTTAAGGTAATCATGGTCACCTGCGCCAATCGGGCCGCGAGTAACATTAGTAGAAAAACTCCGGGCTGACTCGACCAGATCTTGCATTTGCCGGTTGGGGGTCAGCTTTGGGCTTTCGAAAATGGCATCTTCAACATAGTCATGAGAAGTAGGATCTCCTGTACGTGGTATACGATTTAGCGCTGGCGCTCCATAGGGACGATAAGTACTTAATCGATTAAACCAGCTACTCACCAAGCCTCCCGCTGCTGGTCCAAGGATAAAACCGGCAATAGGAGCGGCTCCGAGACCTACTAATGCCCAGACAATTGAAGAAGCTGCAAAAGTAGCGAAAAGAGCAATACCGCCCCCAATTCCCGCTGCCCTGATAATATTACTAGTGATCCCACGTATTAATCTTCGTGTTCCATGCCCCGAAGCTTGTTCAACTGCGTTCACGCGTCTCTGATATTCCCGTTCAAATGCGCCGTCCGCGTTCTTCCGGAGGCGCTCTTCCATTACGATCGCTGCAAGTTCTGCTCCATTCAGAGCTTTAGTCTGGCCAGACAGCTTCAAATGATTGAAATGTTCAAACCGCTCTGCGTTTTCCCGATCAATCAACTCCGCAAGCCTTCGCATGGCATGGATATAGTCCGGATGCGCATCAGCCTTAGGCGCAGTCGGTTTGGTAAGAAACAGAGACTCCGGAGCTTCACGTATTACGGTAGGAGCATCAGCCATAGAAAACCTTACTGAACATATATAATTCCATAAATTTCATTTTATATTATTGTGATCAATTAATGTATTAAATTCTTGTTACGATATTATTACAGTTGCGTTTCAGTTTTATGGAATGTTTTGCTATGCTTTAGGAAAATAATACTTTATATCACTGATAATTATAATATATCTACGATATATGGTCTTGCTTATATTGCGAACATCTATCTTAATCTGGCATGAAGTAAAAACTGGGTTGGCCTATTCTGAACTTAAAAAATTGCCACTTGTCATAAAAAAGCCACATTTTTCTGGTTAAATGGATTTATTATCAGACATATTTTTAAGGGGCATGTATGAATTCTAGAAGGGTCGAGAAATTAAAAAATGGAGCATTTGGAGGAACTGCTGATGTTATCTATTTGCAAGGCATAGGTGATGTTAGTGTAGTAAAGTTTCGGGATGCCCAACATCAAGATTGCATAGGAGTAGTGGGGCCAAATGACAGTAAGAAATTACACGATAAAAAGCCTGTTAGTGGGCAGGAAGATGAATTGGTAATAAAGGCACTCGAACGTATATTAGGAATACCACATAATCCTAAAGGTATACTATTCTCAATTCTAGACACAGCAGGGGTATTTGACGATATAGTAACGAGGCTGGGAGAATCTAACTCTGCAGAAATACTCCAGGAGCTACGCCGGCAGTCAAAGATGGATACCCGTCAAGCCGAAGAACAATTACATGCAGATGAGAGGTGGCTGAAGGCAATACGAGCAGCAGCCCAAAGGGATGCTAAGGAGCGGTCGGCTGCAGATGGGAGAATTATAGACCTTGGAGAATTCCCTGCCCCTCAATTTCCCCCAGCCCCACCATACCCTCAATCTTCCCCAGCATATAAGACTCCACCTACACCTCCGACTCCACCTACACCTCCATCGGGAGCCTCGCAACAACTTCCTGCTCCTTTTGGCAATCAAGCACAAAACACAGGGCCTATTCAAGGGGCAGGATGGAGTTCGCCACCAAACACGGCACCGACACTTCCTGCTCCCATTCAGCCGTCTACAGTTACAGGACCTACTAATCCGAGCGCTGGACCAATCCCTGTGTCGCCGCCTTATACTCCACCGTTACCTGTTCGTGATTATTCTGACCCCGTACTGAATACTCCGGGATCTGGTATTAAAAGTATACAAGTAGGGATGCGAATAGCTGGGACATTGCGTATAAATCTTGTTGACCAAGATTCCGGAAATGCAACGGGATTAAAAGATAATTTAATGCAGGTATTGCAAAAGGACAATTCATTGAGTCAATCGGGAATTTCAGTACATACTGGTGATGTACAAGTTCACGGTTTTGCAGAGGGCATTGCTGTTGTAGTATCCGCACGATGCGCCGAATGCGCAGTAGATAAATTGGCAGGAAATGGATTACAAGATGCGCAGGGTAACACCACCCGATACCGTGTAGCTGAGAATTGCCATAATGAGGTTATGAAAATTCTATCCAATCCTAGGCCTGGTAGGCAAGGGCCGGGGCCGGGATCGGGAAGAAACTTACTTTAAACTAAATCTTCTATAATACCCACTCTTGAATTCTCCAGTGTTGGAAACCTTTCATCTTGATGCATTCAGGTGCATGGGTATAATCATGCCATTTTGATCAAAAGGATGTATAGCTGTAAAGAACTTCTCACCTCCGCCACCCGCGTCCTCGAAGCCTCCGGCATCGAATCCGCCCGCCTTGACGCCGTTTTTCTCCTCACACACATGCAAAAAGCGACAAAAATATTGCAGAAATGCTGCAATGCTGCTATGATCCTTCATTATGCAGGACATTGTTTCGCTTACCGAACGCGGCACGCTTACGTTGCCATCACATATTCGAAAGGCTCTTGGGCTTACAGCGGGGCAGCAGTTTATTGTTGCCACCACACCTAAAGGTGAATTGCTGCTGCGTCCTGCCGCCACGGTGCCGCTGGAAATATATTCCGAAGAGCGAATTGCCGAATTTTCAGAAGAAGAGGCCGCCCTTGGAGAACGGCTGGATAAAAGCAATGGTTCGCATTAGTGAAAGTCTTTCTTGATGCGAACGTGCTGTTTTCGGCAAGTAACGCCGCAAGCAATATCCATCGTTTTCTACATCTGCTGCGGGAAGGCTGTTCCCTTGTCACGAGCATGTACGCCCTTCAGGAAGCGGAGCGCAATATTCTCCTGAAGAGGCCCCAATGGGCGCGGGATTTCAGGCAATTAATACAAGAGATAGCGTTAGTTGCCGATGTCCCGTTGGACAGGGATGTAATGCTTGCGGATAAGGACTGCATTATTCTCGGTTCGGCCATAGCGGCGCAATGTGCCTATCTGCTTACAGGCGACAAAAAAGATTTCGGCCATTTGTACGGCAGGCAGATCGCAGGTGTGACCGTTGTCAGTTACACCATGCTTGCCGGGATTATATTAAGAAATGATATATAAGAAAAAAGAACTTGCTTTCAGAAACCTGATGGCATCTGCCACCCGCGTCCTCGAAGCCTCCGGCATCGAAACCGCCCGTCTGGATGCGTCGCTCCTGCTGGCCCATGTATTAGACATTTCGCGGGAGCAGGTATTGCTGGAGCTGGGCAGGGAGCTTAATCCGGAAGAAGCGGGAAAATTCAACCAACTGATTGAAAGAAGGCTGAAAAATGAGCCGGTTGCCTATATCACCGGCAAAAAAGAATTCTGGAGCCTTGATTTTCTCGTCACGCGTGATACACTTATACCGAGGCCAGATAGCGAAACTCTTGTTGAAGCCGCGCTCCGGCGCGCTGAAAATATAGCCAATGAGCGGGCTGGTCCTCGGAAATTAACGGATATTGGAATATTGGATATCGGAACCGGCACGGGGTGTCTCCTTATAGCGCTTTTGAAAGAATTGCCTCTTGCGCATGGCATAGGGGCTGATATAAGCGGGCCTGCATTGCTGGTGGCAGAACATAACGCAGAAAAGCATGGAGTAAGTGGTCGCGTGCAGTTTGTAAAAAGTAATTGGTGCGAAAGCGTTGAAGGAACATTTGATCTGATACTATCCAACCCGCCCTATATAGCAGAAGGTGATTTTATTCATCTCACAAAAGATATTACCGGTTATGAGCCCTATTCCGCCCTCGTTTCGGGCCCGGATGGCATGGATTCATACCGCGCCATCTCCCGCGAGCTTCCCGGCAGGCTTAACGCGGGCGGATATGCTTTGCTCGAAGTCGGGCAGGGGCAGGCGCGGAAAGTCGCCGGAATTGTAGAGGAAAGCGGTCTTACCATTGACGAGATCAGGAATGATCTGGCAGGAATACCCCGCTGCGTGATCGCGCATAAGAAGAATTAACAACTAACAATAACAATAACAACAAGTGTAAGGCCCAGATATGCATAATCCCAAACGCAGGCAAAATAACATGAACGCTGGTAATGGCGGCGGACAGCAACGCCACGGCAACCGCCCGAGGCGTTTCGGCGGCGGCATGGGCCGCAGCGGTGGCGGAGATGACGCGTCCAATGTATCGCGCACCCGCCGCAATGCCACCCAGGCACGTGAGAAATACCAGAACATGGCGCGTGACGCCATGTCGATGGGTGACCGGGTGCTCGCGGAAAATTACCTCCAGCATGCCGATCATTATTACCGCATCCTTCTTTCCCTTCCTCCTGAAGAAGTGCGCCAGCCGCGCCATTTTACGCCGGGCAATGGCGGTCAGGCCGAAGATGGCGGTTATGAAGCGGGCGATTCTGCAATGGGCGGCGAATCGTCCCACGGCAGCGAAACCAGGCAGGCGGAAATGCCAGCCGCTAGCACCTTGCCTGCGTTCATTACCCAGCCGGCCTCTTTAGGCGAGAACCCCTCTCAGGAAAATCTGCCGCACGAATAAAGTTTTATATTGTGGCGTAAACGGCAAACCATTATCAATAACCCTCGACATTTCTTAAGTTGTGCCCGTAGCTCAGCTGGATAGAGCAACAGCCTTCTAAGCTGTAGGTCGTGGGTTCGAATCCCGCCGGGCACGCCATTCTTGATATGACCGCTTTCCAGTCATGATGTTGAATGGGTTTCTCAAGGTATGCGCCGATACCGATGTTCGACTTTGCGCTCAGCCGTTTGCTTTCCGTAGGCGTGGGCGACCTGGCCGACAAGCTTGGCCTAGCCCATGTCCATGGCTCCGTACACCTCGCCGGCCTCCGGTCGCGCATTATCCCTGAGGATTTCCACCATCAAAGTTGCTGTATCCTTTTCAACGTCTGCAGCAAATGCGCCAGCGAACTTTGTCCGATCGAAGAAAAGATAGCCGTCTTGAGGAGACAAAATAGGAGGCACGGGCGCACCGAGTGCCGGATTCGCAATCAACGACGCTACAGATTCTCCTTTATCAGGCGCGAATGCTGTAATGTAAACAAGACCAGAAACCTTGGGATGAGTTCCCGCCTCTGTTATTACGGCCCCGCCTTAGGAATGCCCCACGAGAACAACCTCGCCGCCTAAGCTGTCGATTGCAGATTTCGTAACCGCAACGTCGTCGGCCAAGGATTTAGTTGGATTCTGAACCACAAGGACGTTATAGCCCTTGTCCTTCAGAATTTTGTACACTCCTGCCTATCCCGATCCATCCACAAAACCGCCGTGGACGAGAACAATGGCTTTTTTATTGCTGGTGTTGGATTGCCGCGTATTCATGATGTGTGCCTTTCTATTCTTGGGTTGTTGTGTCTGGCACCGCCAAACTATGAGTAACCCGCAAGACGGAGCCGAAACCGTCAACGACGTTGACGACCGCGTGCGAGTTGGGATGTTCCGGCGCATAGGGTTGGAAGACCTTCTCTTGCCTAAATCAATATGGGATAAACAATCAATATGGGATAAACAATCAATATGGGATAAATAATTGTATGTGGTGGCTGCCGCTCTTGACTTAGATAATCCCGAACAGGGATTCTAACCGAGGGTTTTCTCCTGCAAAAGTTTCTGCTCACAGAGCGTGAAAAAAGAGTCAGGGGAGTGGACTTGCGATGCGGGTCTATGGTACTGCTAGACAACATGTAAATAGGTATAATGAACCTGAAATCTATGTTCTTTCATAAAACAGTCCTGGCAATTGGCATATGTTTTCTGCTTGTCGGTTGTGCAGTTTACTCGCCATTGCCGCTGGAGACTAAACCGCATCTGGCCGCCAGCCTGGGCGAATTACAGCAGGCGGACTGCAAGGATGGCATTGCCTATAAACATGAAAATTCCTGTATTGATCCGGCGAAGCCCTTAACTGCCGCCGATGTGACTCTGCTGGCTATCCAATATAATCCCGATCTTCGCACCGCCCGCAATGATCAGGCTATTGCCCGTGCCCAGGTGCTGCAGGCGAGCGTACTTCCCAATCCTGTGGTCAACGGATCTTACAGTTTTCTCATAAGCGGCCCGGGTACTGCCGATGCGTTTGGCCTAGGGCTATCGGAGGATATCAAGGCCCTGATCGTGCGCGGCGCCCAGCGCAAGAGCGCGCAATATGCCGCCGGGAAAGCGGATGCGGACATCCTCTGGCAGGAATGGCAGCTTATCGGCAAGGCGCGGCTTCTGTACGTAGATCTGGTGGAGATGGAAAAACTGCGTGATATTACCCAACAGAATCACGACCTTTTTGCCGCCCGCTATGAGCATAGTCATCGGGCGCTATTGCAGGGCAATGCGGATCTGACCACGGTAGCGCCTGATCTGTCCGCGCTTTCAGATAGTGCAAGGCAATTAGGCGATCTCAACCGGCAGCTACAAATCAAATGGCAGGAGCTGGACGCATTGCTGGGACTTATGCCGGATGTAAGGCTTGTACTGGATAAAAATATTGTTTTCGCTAAAATCGATCCTGAAAAAATTGTTGGAATTTTACCTGACCTGCCGCACATCCGCCCGGATCTGGTCGCCTTGCAATTAGGTTACCAGTCACAGGAAGAGAAATTGCGTGCGGCTATCCTGGGGCAATTCCCGGCATTGGTTTTTGGCGGTAATTACGGTAGCGATACCACGAGTGTCGCATCCGGCGGGCCGGTTGTTACCCTGGATCTTCCCCTCTTCAACCGTAACCAGGGTAATATTGCCATTGAGCGCTCGACGCGCCAGAAACTGCATGACGAATATACCGCCCGTCTTGATAGCGCGACAGGTGAGGTCAAAGCCATGATGTCGGGGCAGACATTGCTGCAAAAACATTTCGATAAAATGCTCCAGTCGTACCGGCAGGCGCAGAAAATAGCCCAGCATGCGGATACGGCATTTAAAGCTGGCAATATAGATGAGCGCAGTTATGTTGATCTGAAGAATACTTCGTTTAATCTACACCAGCAGACAGTAACCATGGAGCAGGCATTGCTTGAGCAGCAAGTAGCTCTGGCCACGCTCATCGGCGCAGATATGCCTGCTATTGCGCTGCCAGCAGCTCAGTTAAAGGAAAAACCATGAGATATTTATATTCACTTATTGTATTCATAATATGCTTTCCCGTTCTTATAAAAGCTCAGGAACCTGCTGCCCAGCCGAGCGTTCTGGTTGCGTCCATACCTGTAAAGCAGGGAACGCTGCCCAATACCATAACGGCATACGGAACGGTGGAGCCCATGCCGGATGGCGCCACCACCATCAGCTTGCTGCATGCGGGACAGGTGGCAAAGCTTTATGTTTCCTCCGGCCAGAAAGTGAAGCGGGGCGATCCGCTGCTTGATTTTGGTGCTGAACCCGCTGTGCTGATGGCGTATCAGCAGACTGTTTCCGCCCTCGCCACTGCACGGAAAGAGCAGGCGCATATTAAACAATTGCTGGCACAGCAACTGGCGACCAAGTCCCAGATGGCACAGGCGGATAAAGCCATGAACGATGCCGAGGCGGCGCTCGAAGCCCAGAAGCGACAGGGCAGCGATAAGAACAAGGAGGTGGTAACCGCGCCATTTGACAGTGTGGTGACGAGTATCCATGTTAGCTCTGGTGATCGCGTGCAGGCCAGCACGCCGCTCATGCAGCTTGCACATAGCCGTGGGCTTGCAGTGGCCGTGGGAGTGCCTCTGGATGATGGCGTGAATGTACGCATGGGTGATCCTGTGCGCCTTGAGCCTCTGGATATGGATAAAGCGACGCTTGAAGGAAATGTTGCTTCCGTAGCCAGCATGCTCGATCCCAAAACCCGGCTGATTAACATACTGGTTGCGGTACCCACGCAGAAAGATGCCAGCCTTCTGCCGGGAGAGCAGTACCGCGCCTCCATTGAAATAAACCATTTTTCCGGCGTTATAGTCCCGCGTCAGGCAGTGCTGAAAGATGCGGAAGGAGATTATATCTACCAGATACATGTAAACAAAGCCGTCCGCGTCAATGTCCATATCCTGGGGGAATCCGGCGACAGCTATGCCATAGACGGAGAGGTTGATCCGAAAGAAGAAATCGTTGTGTCTGGTAATTATGAATTGAAGAATGGCGACCTGATCCGCGCAGATACTGCGAATGCAGGCACGGCAGCGGCAGGAAGCGCACAATGAAATTCGCCACTGCGATACTGCGACATCGCCGTTCCCTTATAGTCGTTACCATTGCTCTGGCGCTGGCGGGAGTATTTGCAGCCTTCAGCTTGCCGGTGAGCCTTTTTCCGGCCGTCTCCTTTCCACGCGTTGTCATCAGCCTTGATGCAGGCGATCGGCCTTCCAGCCAGATGGTGCTGCTGGTGACCATGCCGGTGGAGCAGGCTATACGGCGCGTGCCGGGCGTATTAAATGTCCGTTCGGTATCCAGCCGCGGATCGGCGCAGGTCTCGCTCGATTTCGGGTGGGGGCTGGACATGATCAGCACGACATTGCAGGTGGAAAGCGCCATTGCCCAGATACTGCCATCCTTGCCGCCGGGGACCACATTTCTCGTCCGGCGTATGGACCCGACGGTTTTTCCCATCATCGCCTATGGACTGACTTCCGACACGGTAAGCCCGGTTGCGCTGCGCGACCTGGCACAGTACCAGCTGGTCCCTTTGCTTTCCGCCATTCCGGGGGTCGCCCGTGTGGATGTGCAAGGTGGTGCCCAGGAGGAAATCCAGGTGCAGGTCAACCCGCACCGGCTGGATGCTTATGGCCTGTCGCTTTCCGACGTGGCGAATGCGTTAAGCGCCGCCAACGTTCTTTCGGCCATGGGAAGGCTGGAAGATCATTATAAACTATACCTGGTGCTATCCAATAATATCCTTACGCATTCGGATAACGTAAAAGATGTGGTGGTGAAGTCTGGCCCCAACGGCGTAGTGCGCATCCGCGATATCGGCAAGGTCATCAGCGGAACCGTCCCCCAGTGGACGATCGTGGATGAGGACGGCAAACCCGCCGTTCTGTTCCAGGTGTACCAGCAGCCAAACGGCAACAGTGTTGCGATCGCCCAAGCCGTGCAGCAAGCGCTTGCCAAGTTCTCCATGCCTTCCGGTGTTATCCTCTCCAACTGGTATGATCAGAGTGTTCTGGTTGTGCAATCCGCAGCCAGTGTCCGCGATGCTATTTTAATCGGCCTCGTGCTGGCTGCGATTGTTTTATTTATGTTTCTGCGCAGCTTCCGGGTTACGCTTGTGGCGATGCTTGTCGTTCCGGCAACGCTGGCGACCACTATTCTTGTGCTGAGTTTTGCTGGTATGAGCTTCAACATCATGACCTTGGGTGGAATGGCTGCCGCAGTCGGCCTTCTCATTGATGATGTGATCGTCATGATTGAGCATATTGCCCGCCGCGCAGGCAGTGCGGATAAGGAGAATGAACCGGAAAAGAAAGGCGTAGGTCTTGTAGTGCTTCACGCAGCGCGTGAGTTTCTTCCACCGCTTTCCGGTTCAAGCTTTGCCACACTAATCGTATTCTTTCCGCTCGGTTTTCTTACCGGCGTCACTGGCGCTTTCTTTAAAGCCCTGTCCATAACGATGGGCTCTGCCCTGGTGATCTCCTATGTGTTTACCGCCCTCGCCGTGCCAATACTGATGCGTCAGTTTATCGATTTCAACCGTTGGCATGATCCCGCTACATCTAAAACAGGCCGCTTTGAAAATCTGCATCGGCAGCTGCTGGAGCTTCTGTTCAAAAAACCCAAGTGGATTATTGCAGTTCTTGTGCCGTTGCTCCTCGTGGGTTGGATTGCTTATAATCATGTAGGTACCGGCTTCATGCCGGCGATGGATGAAGGTGGGTTTGTAATCGATTACCGGACAGCGCCAGGCACATCGCTTGCGGAGACCGACCGGGAACTGCGCCAGGTGGAAGCAATCCTGCAAAAGACTCCGGATATCATGACATTCTCGCGCCGCACCGGGCTTGGGTTTGGCGGTGATTTTAATGAGCCAAATTCCGGCGATTTTTTCGTGCGGCTTAAATCTGATGGCACGCGGCGGCCTATAGACATCGTGATGGAAGAAATACGGCAGAAAATTGAACTGCGGGTACCGGGCGTGACTGTGGAACTGGCTCAGTTGATGGAGGATTTAATCGGCGATCTGACGGCAGTGCCGCAACCGATCGAAATCAAGCTGTTTGCCGATAATCCCGCCAAACTTATTCCCGAAGCCTACAAAGTCAGGGATGCCATTGAAAAAGTTCAGGGCGTCGTCGATGCCAAAAGTGGCGTGACGCTGGCAGGGGATGCGCTTGACATGCATATCGATCCTGCGGC
>CAYVTI010000001.1:31629-67492 GCA_964454545.1 uncultured Rickettsiales bacterium | reverse complement strand
CCCGCGACAATTTGCAGCAGATGGTCGCGGTTACGGCGCGTATTGAAGGCCGCGATCTCGGCTCCACGATTGCCGATGTGAAGAAACTGCTTCAGCGGCCAGGCATCGTTGGCCCCGGTGTCACCTATCGTCTCGGCGGCCTGTATGAGCAGCAGCAGATTGCATTCTCCGGCCTTATGAAAGTATTTTTTGCCGCGCTTGTTGCGGAGCTTGTACTGCTGCTGTTTCTTTACGAAGATCTGTGGCTTCCCCTTATTATTGTCGGCTCCTCGCTGCTTTCGACCACGGCGGTGTTTATGGCCTTATGGCTGACAGGCGTGGAATTGAACATCACCGCCATGATGGGCATGACGATGATTATCGGCATTGCCACCGAGATGGCGATTTTCTATGTGTCTGAATATACTGATCTGGCGCAGAATATGCCACAACGCGATGCGCTGCTCGAAGCCAGCCGCAACCGCCTGCGCCCTATTCTGATGACGACGCTGGCAGCCATACTGACGCTTCTGCCGCTGGCATTCGCCATCGGCCAGGGATCGGCCATGCAGCAGCCGCTTGCCATCGCCATCATCGCCGGATTGCTGCTTCAGCTTCCACTGGTGCTGCTGGTCATGCCTGTGGTCATTGGTTTGGTGTCCAAAGGTCGCCGGTAGAATTCGGCACTATTATAACGCCGGACAGATAGTTTTCCGTCTGTTACAAATGCAGGAATTATTTCTGCATTCTCATTATCCTGCTCATCGGCATCAGGTTGTGGTTCATGTGATCCATGATCCAGACTGAGCCGAACACTATAAGACAGATAATCAGGATGCCGAAAGCGAGCGCGAGGATGTTGTTTTCATTATCCGGGGCCGTGGTGAGATGGAGGAAGAACACCAGATGTATCGCCATCTGGGCGATTGCAAGCGTGATGAGGGCGACGGGAATGGCTGGCCCATAGATCAGATGTGCACCGGCGGTAGCAGTCCAGAAAGAAGTTGCTGTAAGTCCTGCGGCCAGCAGCAATCCAATCACATAACCTCGGATACCTTTAGAGATTCCGCTGTCGCTTTCAAGCTCATCGCCGGGAGCGCTGTCCTGTCCGAGCGAGTCGTTCGTAGGCATGTTATGATCCGTATTCATGCGATAGCTCCCATGAGGTAAACGAATGTGAAGATATCTACCCATATGATATCCAGCACATGCCAGAAGAGGCTGAAGCATAGATAACGGTGGTGGATATCCTGCCGGAATCCTTTGGCGAATATCTGGGCCATCATGGTGCCGAGCCACAGCAGGCCCACGGTAACGTGTGTGCCGTGACAGCCAACAAGGGTGAAGAAGGCAGACAGGAACGCGCTGCGATCTGGTCCGTCGCCCTGGTTCACCAGACTTGTAAACTCGCGTGCCTCCAGCAGCACGAAAGCCAGTCCAAGCAGGCCCGTGACGAGCAGCGCCACCTGCGTCCACAACTGGTTGTGCCGCGCTACCGCCACGCTGGCCATGCCGCAGGCGAAGCTCGAAAGCAGGAGACATCCGGTTTCAATCGCCACTGTATTCAGATCAAAAAGTTGCCGGGCGGAAGGGCCGCCTGCGGTGTTGTCTGACAGGACAGCGTAAGCTGCAAAGAGGCATGAAAACAGGACGATATCGGACAGGAGAAATATCCAGAAACCATAACCTACGATAATGCGTTTGGATGCAGGGCCGCCTGCGCCGTGACCCGGCGCTTCGACATGCACCTCAATATCGTAGTTCCGGTGGCCGATCCGGTTTGGATCGTAGCCTGCGGGCAATGCCGTTGCACTCATGTGAACCTCCTTTCCCGCGATGTATTCGCTCGCGCTTCCAAGGCAAGACGGTCAATGCGCGCCACCTCTTCCGCAGGGATTTCAATCTCCGACACATCCCGCCAGGCGAAGACAACGAAAGTTATATATGCGCCTGCGAGGCCCAGCCAGACCAGCCACCATATGTGCCAGACAAGCGCAAAGCCGGTGATGGTCGCAAAGAAGGCGCTGACGAAGCCGGTGGGGCTATTGCGCGGCATTTCGATTGATTCGTAGTGTGGCTCGTGCCCAGGCGGATGCATTGTCTCATAACCCTTCTGCTTCATTCCCCAATAGGGTTCCTCTCCCTTTACATCCGGCATGATGGCGAAGTTGTATGAAGGCGGTGGAGAGGGAGTTGTCCATTCGAGCGTCCTCCCGTCCCACGGATCGCCGGTCAGATCTCGCCGCCTGTCGCGCGTGCGGATCGAGATCACAAGCTGGGCGATCTGAAAGACAATGGCACATAAGATTAGCAGAGCTCCAATACCGGCAATGATGACCCAGGGATGCCATACAACCTGATCATAATGCTGCATGCGCCGCGTCATGCCAAGCAGGCCAAGAACGTAAAGAGGCATGAAAGCAACGTAAAATCCTATGAACCAGAGCCAGAAGGCATACTTACCCAGCCGCTCTTCAAGGCGGAAGCCGAAAGCCTTTGGGAACCAGTACGTATAACCTGCAAAGGCGCCGAACAAAAGGCCGCCGATAATCATGTTATGGAAATGCGCTACCAGGAACAGGCTGTTATGCAGGACGAAATCTGCGGGAGGCACAGCCAGCAGGACTCCCGTCATGCCACCTATCAGAAAGGTAATCATGAAGCCAATGCTCCACAGCATGGGGGTGGTGAACCGCACCTTGCCGCCATACATGGTGAACAGCCAGTTATATATCTTCACTCCCGTGGGTACTGCAATGATCATGGTCGCGATTCCAAAAACAGCGTTCACATCTCCGCCTGTGCCCATGGTAAAGAAGTGATGCAGCCAGACCAGGAAGGAAATGATGCAGATGGCCATGGTGGCAACGATCATGGAACGATAGCCAAACAGCGGCTTGCTTGAAAAGGTGGCAACGACTTCCGAGTATATGCCGAATGCCGGGAGAATCAGGATATAGACCTCAGGATGTCCCCATGCCCAGATGAGGTTCATGAACATCATCTGGTTACCGCCTGCCTCATTGGTAAAGAAATGAAATCCCAGGTAGCGGTCAAGAAGCAGCATGGCGAGGGTGGCGGTGAGAATGGGGAAGGCGGCTACAATCAGCAGGCTGGAGGCAAGCGATGTCCAGCAGAACATCGGCATGCGCGTGTAGCTCATGCCCGGAGCCCGCATTTTCAGGATGGTCGTAACCATGTTAATCCCGGTCATCAGTGTTCCGATGCCGGAAATCTGCAGCGCCCAGAGATAGTAGTCAACGCCGACGCCGGGTGAATATTTCAGTTCCGAAAGCGGAGGATAGGGCAGCCAGCTTGTGCGTGCGAATTCGCCGATGACAAGTGATATGTTTACTAATAATGCCCCTACCGCCGTCAGCCAGAAGCTCACGGAGTTCAATGTCGGAAAGGCGACATCACGCACGCCGAGCTGGAGTGGAACGGCGAAATTCATCAGGCCGATGACGAATGGCATGGCGACGAAGAAGATCATGATGGTTCCGTGCGCCGAGAATATCTGATCGTAATGTTCGGGGGGCAGCCACCCGGGCGAATGGAAGGCAACCGCCTGCTGTGCACGCATCATCAGGGCATCGATAAATCCGCGCAGCAGCATGACGAGTGCCAGTACGCAATACATGATACCGATACGCTTGTGATCCACACTTGTGATCCACTCCTGCCAGAGGTAAGGAACATATCCTTTGATCGTGACCCAGACCAGCATGCCAAGCAGTATCACACCGACTATGGCGGCGGCGGCGAGAGGTATCGGCTGGTCAAAAGGAATTGCCTGCCAGCTTAATTTGCCTAGAATTCCATTATCCGGCATGTCTATTTCCCTCATGTCAGTTTCTCCCCTGTTCAGGTTTTACCGCTGAGTCAGGCCTTTCTGCCCGGGGGCCTTCGCCGGTAGGGAGTTTCTGCAGCACGATAGCATCGAATAGTCCCGGCTGCACTGCATGGTAGGTGTAGGGTTTGACGTACTGGCTCTGTTGCAGCAGCGTGCGGTACGTTGCATCGGTGAGCGCTGGGCCAGTCAGCCGTGCCGCTGCTGTCCAGGCGGCAAATTGCATCGGCGAGACGGCGTGCAGGCCGAAAGTCATGCCTGAGAAACCATCCCCGCTGAAATGTCCGGACAGGCCAGGATAGTTGCCCGGCTTATCTGCCTGCAGGTTAAGATTGCTTTCCATGCCGTTCATGGCATAGATCTGGCTGCCCAGTCTTGGCACAAAAAAGACATTCATCACCGAAGCCGAAGTAATGTGGAAATGCAGAGGGACGCCGGCAGGTACCATCAGGTGGTTTATGCTGGCGATATGTTGCTGCGGATAGATGAAGAGCCATTTCCAGTCCATAGCCACTACTTGTATGTCCAACGGGTTTGCCCGTGACCGGAGCGGGTGGGCGGGATCCAGCTCATGGGAACTGATCCAGGTAATGCCTCCCAGGAACACGATGACAAGGGTAGGAATAGACCAGATAATCAGTTCCAGCCGCCCGGAATACGACCAGTCAGCAAGGTAACGCGCCCGGCTATTGGCAGTACGGAACCACCAGGCAAAGATTAATATCGTTATCATTGTGGGAATGATGATGGCTAGCATGATCGCCAGTGAGTCGATCAGGATGATGCGCTCTGAATCGCCAATGGGACCGACAGGGGAGAGCACGCCTTCACCCAAACCTTCGCCGCAATTGCCCGGTGTCGCCAGTAACGCTGTTCCGATTGCAGTAAGAAGCATTCCAAGGGCGTGGCCTTTTCGTGGCAAGCCATGTTGAAGCGGCTTTGCCTTGCTCATGTTTTTCTCCTCATTTTATCAGGCGGTTTTGATGGCGTCCCTGAAACAGGCGGGCCAACACAATAGCAATTGGCTACATGGCATGCCTGAAAATGGATAAAGTTCCTATACGGAAGTCAGGAGTGGAAATTAAGATGGTTTTAATAGTATGGGAATAATTACGCCAGTTTCTCTGCGTACCAGGTTTCGCCTATTTCTATCTTCTCGCGGCCCTTGGATTCGCGCCATGCGTTTGTGTCGCGCAATGAATAAATGCAGCCGCAATATTGCTGGGCGTAGAATTCCTCACGCTTTGCAATTTCGTACATGCGTGCGGAACCGCCTTCCTTGCGCCAGTTATATGTCCAGTAAGTTATATCCGGGTAATGCCCCGCAGCGCGCACTCCACAGTCATTGATCTGATCCATGTTCTTCCAGCGTGAGATGCCAAGCGAACTGGTGATAACCTTAAAACCGTTTTCATGGGCATAGAGCGCGGTGCGTTCAAAGCGCATGTCAAAGCACGCGGTGCAGCGTATGCCACGCTCCGGCTCGCGTTCCATGCCTTTAGCGCGGGCGAACCAATCCTGCACGTCATAATCCGCATCGACAAACGGGATGTGCATCTTTTCCGCGAAGCGTATGTTTTCCTCCTTGCGGATTTCATATTCTTTCTTCGGATGGATGTTGGGATTATAAAATAGAATAGTCAGATCGATGCCATTGGCGAGCATCTGTTCCATCAGCTCGCCTGCACAGGGAGCGCAGCAGCTATGCACCAGCACGCGCCGTTCGCCACCCGGAGGGTGCAGGTCTATATGTTTAGTTAATGTGGGTATGGTTTGCATGCCGGCATATTAGACGAGAAGGCTTTTATAGTCATTCAGAAAGTCATATAGATATGAGAGATTTCTTTACCAGATTTTTGATGTGGCAAGCCGACGGATAGTCGCTTATGATAAGTGGAAGACACAGTTTTTGTTATAGTGAGAGAATAATGTCCCGCCGCCACGCTGAAGAGATGGAAGAAAAAGAAATCCCCGTTCTGCACCCCAGGTGCCGGGAAAATATCGTGGCTTATGAAGCGCAGCAGGAATTGCTGCTGCGCATGGTAAACGAAAAGCGGCTTCCGCATGCGATACTGCTGGCCGGGAAGAAGGGAATAGGGAAAGCGACCCTTGCCTACCGTCTTGCGCGGTTCCTGCTTTCGCAGGAGGACAATGCAGGCGCGAGCCTGTTCGGCGATCCGCTGCCTGTTGAGTCGTTGCAGGTATCCGCAATCCACCCGGTTTTCAGGCGTGTGGTATCGGGAGGCCATCCCGACCTGCTGGTGCTGGAAGGGGATGACATAAAAATCGAGGAAGCGCGCAAAGTTCCGGAATTCCTTTCGCTTACCCCTGCGGAGAGCCGCTGGCGGGTCGTGGTTATCGATTGCGCTGAGGCGATGAACCGCAATGCCATGAATGCGCTGCTTAAGACACTGGAGGAGCCGCCTTCGCAGGCAGTGCTCTTGCTTATCAGCCATAGTCCCGGCATGCTCCTGCCCACCATACGTTCGCGCTGCAGGACATTCAGAATGCCGTCCCTGAATGAAGCGCAGTTTGCTGCCATCATGGCTGATATTGCTCCGCATATCCATGACGGTGAATATGGGAAGTGGGCGTTGTTGTCCGGTACGTCGCCCGGCATTGCGCTGGAACTGATAGGCGGCGAAGCGGATGTGCTTTATGAGGAGCTATTGGAGAGAATGGCAGCGCGGGATACCGTGAAGCTGCATGCGTTTGCCGAACGCTTTGCCCGCAAGGATGCGGATCCGGACTGGCAGATTCTGAAGCGACTCACGCTCTGGCTGGTTTCCCGTATCGCCTCAGTGGGCACAGGCCTGAAAGCAGAGGTTTTCATGGGTGAAGGTGACATATTGCAGAATATCCACGCCCGCAAGCCTGCCTATTTCTGGAATGAAGCCTGGGACAAAAGCAGCGCGCTGTTTTCCGAAACCGAACATCTTTATCTGGATCGCAAGCAGGCGATTATCTCGCTTATCCGGATGATGCTATAATACGCCCTTCGTGGAAGGTATCTCATCCTTCTTGCGCTCGTCTATGGCGATGGCTTCGCGGAGCGCGCGCGCCAGTCCTTTGTAGCATGATTCAACGATATGGTGATTATTCTCGCCGTATAAATTTTCTATATGCAGCGTGGTGCCGGAATTGAAAGCAAAAGCCTGGAACCATTCGCGAAAAAGCTCTGTATCCATTTCCCCGAGCTTGGGTTTGCTGAAGTTAACTTTCCAGATAAAGTACGGGCGTCCGGAAACATCGAGCGCCACCCGAGAGAGAGTTTCATCCATAGGGATGATCGCCAGCCCATAGCGCACAATGCCACGCCTTTCGCCTAAAGCCTTCCCAACAGCCTGGCCGATGGCAATGCCGACATCTTCGGTGGTGTGATGGCAGTCGATATGTAAATCGCCCTTGGCCTCAACCGTAATGTCAATCAGGCTATGGCGGGAAAGCTGCTCCATCATGTGATCGAGAAACCCTATGCCCGTTGAAATCTTATACTTGCCGCTTCCGTCCAGATTGACCGTTGCCTTGATCTGCGTTTCAGTGGTATTACGTTCTATGGTCGCGGTTCTCATAAACCCTCTTGCATAACTCTACTTCTGTGGCAAAGCACTTCGTCACCGGCGTACTCAGATCCTCATGTACTCTTTGTACATTCCGGTTTTCCGCGCGCCGACTCCTCGTGCTTTACTCGCATAAACGAGTTCTGCAGGAGGTTTTCTTATACGGACTATTTTTCATTGGCTTAGATAATAATCAATAACCCCCTTGAAATCTATAAAATTCTCACCAGATAATACAGATATGGACAATACAAATAATATTCTATGGCACGGCACGACCATACTTTCCATCCGCAAGGGTGGTAAAGTGGTGGTGGCGGGTGACGGGCAGGTCACATTCGGTGGAACCGTAATAAAATCGACGGCGAAAAAAGTGCGGAGGCTCGGAGGCGATAAGATTATCGGGGGATTTGCCGGAGCGACTGCCGATGCATTTACGCTGTTTGAACGCCTGGAAGGCAAGCTGGAGAAACACCCGGGGCAGCTTACGCGCGCCTGTGTGGAGTTGGCCAAGGACTGGCGCACTGACCGTTACTTAAGAAGGCTTGAGGCCATGATGGCGGTTGCCGACAGCAAGGTATCGCTCGTCATCAGCGGTACTGGCGACGTGCTTGAACCGGAAGATGGCATTATTGGTATCGGATCGGGAGGAAATTACGCATTGTCTGCCGCACGTGCGTTGATGGACACCGATATGGACGCGGAAGAAATCGCCCAGAAGGCGATGAAAATAGCAGCCGATGTCTGCATCTACACCAATCACAACATAACTATCGAAACGCTGAAGGCAGCTTGATAACGCCGTACCGCAAAGATAGCGCCTGACATTCCGGTTTTCCGCCGGAATGACAAGGGTTCTTATTTTCTCTTGGCTATCTCTACAAACGGGCGTTCGGCAGCTCCGGTATAGAGCTGGCGCGGGCGTCCGATTTTCTGTTTCGGATCCTCGATCATTTCCTTCCATTGCGCTACCCAGCCGACCGTACGTGCCAAGGCAAAGAGAGGGGTAAACATCTGCGACGGAATTCCCAGAGCGCGATAGATGATGCCGGAGTAGAAATCGACATTCGGGTAAAGCTTGCGCTCAATGAAATACTGATCTTCAAGCGCGATGCGCTCGAGTTCCATCGCGATCCCGAGTAGCGGCTCGTCCTGTTTGCCCAGCTCGGTTAGCACCTCATAACATGCCTTGCGCAGCACCGCTGCGCGCGGATCGTAATTCTTGTATACGCGGTGGCCGAAGCCCATCAGGCGGCGTTTCTTGTCTTTTACACCGGCAATGAACTCAGGGATTTTGTCCTTGCTGCCGATTTCGAGCAGCATGTTGATAACTGCTTCATTGGCGCCGCCATGTGCGGGGCCCCAGAGCGATGCAATACCTGCGCCGATACAGGCGAAGGGGTTGGCGCCGGATGAGCCCGCAAGGCGCACCGTGGAGGTCGACGCATTCTGTTCGTGGTCAGCGTGCAGGATGAAAATCTTATCAACCGCGCGCGTCAGAACCGGATTCACCACGTAAGGCTCGCTTGGGTTGGAGAACATCATATGCATGAAGTTTTCCGAGAAGCTCAGATGATTCTGCGGATACACAAATGGATGCCCGATGGAATATTTATAGGCCATGGCACAGAGCGTCGGCATCTTGGCAATCATGCGCAATCCAGCGATTTCGCGGTGTTCCGGGTTATTGATATCCAGGCTGTCGTGGTAGAAGGCGGAGAGCGATGCGACCGCGCCTACCAGAATGGCCATAGGGTGGGAGCGGCGTGGAAACCCACGGAAAAGAAAATGCAGTTGCTCATGCACAATGGTGCGGTGCGTTACTTTATCGATAAAATCCTTTTTCTGGGCGACATTGGGAAGCTCTCCATACAGGAGCAGGTAACACACTTCGGGAAAATCGCTTTTCTCGGCCAGATCGGCAATATTATATCCCCGGTAGCGGAGAATACCCTGGTCGCCGTCGATATAGGTGATCTTTGATTCGCACGATGCGGTCGATAAGAAGCCGGGATCGTAGGTGAAATGGTCGGATTCGGCGTATAATTTGGTTATATCGATTACGCTGGGCCCTTCCGTTCCTTTGAGTATGGGAAAATCCAGGATTTTATCGCCAATAGTAAGTTTTGCGGTTTTAGCATCAGCCATGGGTATTCCTCCTGATAAATTTCTATTACTGTCCGGATTGTGCGGACATGAACTTATTACCCGCATAGTAAAGTGGAAATGTTACTAAATCGTTAAAGCTTCTGGTTTTTTTCTTCAATGATATTTTGCAGTCTGACCAGAAAGTCCCGGTTTTTCATGCCGGGTGTGATATTTTCCATGAACTCGATTGTAATGACCCCCGGCTTTTTTGTAAATGCGTTCTTTTGCCAAAGATGTCCTGAATTAAGCGCTACAGGCACGACAGGCAGCTTCAGATGCTGGTAAAGCGCGGCGACTCCGGGTTGGTATGCAGGCGCTGCGCCCGGCAATGTGCGCGTGCCTTCGGGGAAAATGACTATCTGCCTGCTTTCTTTTACCCGCGTTTCCGCTTCACGCAGCATCCGCTTTATTGCCGATGCCCCGGATTTACGATCTATATAGATGTTTTTAAGCAACAGGAGGTGCCAGCCGAAAATGGGAAAAAAGAGGAGTTCCCGCTTTAATACATAGGCCGGACAATTAAGCAGCACCCAGAAAATAATAGTGTCCCACGCCGACTGGTGTTTGGAGGCTATGATGGCTGCATGCTTTGGAATGTTTTGCCGCCCGCGCACTTCATATGTTATGTTGCAGATGACTCGCAGCAGCCACAGGGAGCCTTTTCCCCAGATGCGCGCTACCATGAAGGAAAAGGGACGGTATAGGAATGCGAAGGGCAATCCGGCTAGTCCCAGAACCGCAATCCATAGCCAGAAAGCAATATTGAAGATGAGAGAACGTATGAACATGAGACAGGATTATCTCACGCCGTTTGATTACGCAATCCGTTATAATCGGAGAAACTATTTTTGCCGTTTTGTGGTTGGGGATTTGTCATGATGGCAAAATGGGAATGGAGTATCTATATGATGTTTTATATGTGGTATTATAGGTTTGACTATAGCATTTAGCCGCTTTAATCCGCTATCCTCTGTTTTATCTGCCATATTTTTTATGTTAGAACCTAAACAGCCGGACTTGCGTCAGCGGAAGGGACAGCGGTCGCTCGGGTGATGAAATCCTTCTTCTGGTTGCGTTCCTGTGACGCGAAAGATGTTTTTTTCTCGTTAGTATCATTCTCTTTCATCTCGGAAGCAACGGTCTGTTCTTCTCTCGGCGTTTTGCCGCTAACCATATCGGAAGGCGTTTCCGGTGATTTGGACCTGAGGCTGGCGGAAAGCCTGCTCACGAAATTCCATATGATGAGAGCGGCGCTGGTCGCGTATAAATCCAGCGCGAGAATCTTGCTGAAGCGGTATGCGGAATTACTACTTTGCGCCGGGTTTAGCGGCTGTTCCATCGGAACCTTGGACAACTCCTTGCCGCTGGGGACCAATCCGGCCACCTTCCTGCCGAACCATTCCTCGTATTTGTCGAATTTATACATGCCGGTTTTCTTATCTTTGCCCAGGATGGTATCTGCCGTGGCAAAAGAAGCGAACACGATAAGCCATGCGGCAATACGGCCTTTTATGACATCTCCCCAGCTTTGTTTTGGAGCATCCTTGAGGCGTTCATGCCCGGCTTCGACTTCTCCCGGTTTACCCCAGCGCTTGTTGATGGCGGTAGCAATTTTCTCGCGGTTGTTTTCCAGCCAGCGCATGGCGGGGGCAAACAGGTTGCCGCCGTGAAACAATACCATGGTGCCTGCGGTTGCGCCTGCCATGCGCTTGGCGAATTCGCCTTTCTCTTCCAGAGGGAATACCTTGTTGTGAAGCAGCTTGTCGTAAAGCCAGTCCTGGAATTTCCGGAATACATTGGGAACGGGGCCGTATTTATCCTTGCCGTATTTTGCCACGTAGGCGATGACGGCGGTGAAAAAGAGGATGAAGACGTTGCCTATGGCGAACTGGATCCGGTCATACGCTTTTTCACCGGTTGTCTTATGATGTGCGGAAACTTCCTGCTGTTCCGGAACTTTGCTTTCGCCGGGCAGCATCGGGCGGTCTTCTTCAAGCAGGCCGAAAGGCTCACCGGATGGTTTTGCAGGTTTCTTTTCTTCGGGAGCAGTGTGCTGCTTTTTTTCTTCTGTCGCCTCAGGCATAAAATTACTGCTGTTTCCTTGTCTTGCCATATTATCAGATTTGGGCAGGCAGTAAAATTAAGATATTATTACAATAAGAAAGGCATAGGTTATAATATTATTATTTATCAGTATATTGCTATGGTATCAGTGCTGTTCCTTTGCGACCGTGCCTTCACTGAATATTGTGTCGTCTGGCAGGGTAATATAAGGCTCTATATCTCCAAGCGGCTGGATTTCCTTGTATATGGGCGTGAAATCGGGGTGGGTAGCTTCAAAAAGCTGCTCAAAGTTATCAATGACGAAGTAACTCTCCTGCAGTTTATCATAGCGGTAATGCGTGCGCATGATGCGTTTCAGATCGAAGCCGAGGCGGTACGGGCGTTTGTCCTCAAGGCAGTAGATAGATTCAGTTTTAGATGAAACTATGCCTGAGCCATAGATACGCAATCCGTCCGGCGTTTTTATCAGGCCGAATTCCACCGTATACCAGTAGAGGCGGTCAAGAAACTTGATGGCGTCAAGCCCGGCAGCCTTGACGCCGCCTTTGCCGAACTCCTGCATGTAGTTGGCGAATACCGGGTTCATCAGCATGGGCACATGGCCGAAAAGATCGTGGAATATGTCAGGCTCGGCAAGGTAATCAATCTGCTCGCGCGAGCGAATCCAGAAGGTGACGGGAAACTGGCGTTTGGCGAGATGCGCATGGAATGCGGAGCCGGGGATCAGGCCGGGCACGGTAACGATACGCCAGCCCGTGGTTTTTTCAAGTATTTCGCTCATCCGGCGGAAGTCAGGTATGCCTTCTGCAGTGACTCCCAGTCTGGGCAGGCTTTGGAGATACTCATTGCACGCGCGTCCTGCCAGCAGTTTCGACTGGCGGTTAAAAAGCTCCCGCCAGATTACGTGATCCTGCTCCGTGTAATTTTCCGGGTGCTGTTCACAGGTATAGTCGTCCTTCATGTCGGCGGGATGCTGTTCAAAGCGCATGATCTACCTCGCAAGACTTATTTATAATAATTATAAGGAATAAACGGTAAATGGGCAATTATTATTACCTATTGATTGGCTGTGAAAACCTCACTATATTTACATTATTATGAATACTGAAACACCACTTCCCATAACCTCCGTGGTCAATCCCATGGGGACGGATGGCTTTGAGTTTGTCGAATACGCTTCGCTTGAGCCTGCGATGCTGCATTCCCTGTTTGAAAAAATGGGATTCAAGCCGGTTGCCAGGCACCGCTCCAAGAATGTCACTCTTTACCGTCAGGGAGACATCAATTTCATCCTGAACGCCGAACAGGGCAGCCATGCCGCCGGTTTTTATAACGAGCATGGGCCTTCCGCGGTTGCGATGGCCTTTCGCGTGCATGATGCCGGGCAGGCTATCAAACGTGCGAAACAGCTGGGTATCGAAACGTATGAAACGCAAGTCGGGCCGATGGAGTTGCATATCCCGGCCATAAAGGGTATCGGTGGTAGCCTGATTTATCTGGTGGATCGTTACGGCGAGCAAACCATTTATGACGTGGATTTCAATTATCTGCCGGGCGTGGAGAAGAATCCGGCGGGGGCGGGGCTTACTTATATCGATCACCTGACCCATAACGTGAGCCGTGGTAACATGGATGTCTGGGCGGATTACTACACCCGCGTATTTAATTTCCGCCAGATACGCTATTTCGACATTGAGGGAAAACTCACCGGGCTTTACAGCAAAGCGATGACGAGCCCTTGCGGCAAAATCCGCATACCGATCAATGAATCGGCGGATGATAAGTCGCAGATTGAGGAATTCCTGCGCCAATATAAGGGCGAGGGGATCCAGCATATCGCGCTGGGCACGGATGATATTTACAAGTCGGTGGAAATGCTGAGAAAACAGGGCGTGGATTTTATGCCGCCTCCACCGGAAACCTATTATACTAATGTGGACAACAGGCTCACGGGGCACGGCGAGAATTTAATCAGGATGAAGAGAAACGGTATCCTCATCGACGGCGCGCCTGAGTCCGCACCGGGCAAAAAAGACGGAGGATTATTGCTTCAGATATTCACCAACACCGTTATCGGGCCGATTTTCTTCGAAGTCATCCAGCGCAAGGGAGATGAAGGATTCGGCGAGGGCAATTTCAGGGCATTGTTTGAGTCGATCGAACAGGATCAGATCAAACGCGGCGTGCTTGAAGCATAAGGTACAGGCATATGAAGAAATACATTTCCTTTCCGCGCATCGAGGGGGATGCCTCACGTCAGGCCCATTGCGATCTGCCGGAAGGCACGTTCGAACGTGAATTCGGGCGCGAGGGGTTTTTCGGTCCCGTAAGCCATCTTTACCATAAACACAAGCCGACCGGATGGGTGAAATGGGAAGGCGAGTTGCGGCCGCGCGCGTTCGATATGACCAAGGTGGGAAAGACTACCTCCACGCCGTGGAACGTGACGCCCGTATTTCATAATAATGCCGTCAAATTCCGTTACTGGGAAACTTCCGGTAAAATGGATCACCTTGTCACCAATGCCGACGGTGATGAATTGCTATTCGTGCATGACGGGGAAGGGGAGCTGTTCTGCGATTTCGGCCACCTTTCGTTCCGCGACGGCGATTATATCGTGCTTCCGCGTGGCTTGAAATGGCGCCTGGAGTGCAAGGGACAGGCAAAATTCCTGCTGATTGAGGCGACGAATGACGGTTACCGCCTTCCCGACAAAGGCATGGTGGGTGAGAACGCCATATTTGATCCGGCCATACTCGACGTACCGCAGCTTGACGAAGCCTACAAGGCGCAGATGGACGAGAAAGAATGGCGCGTGGTTATCAAGCGCCATAACCGCACTTCCGCAGTCACCTTTCCTTTCAATCCGCTGGATGTGGTGGGGTGGCGCGGCGATCACCTGCCGGTGCGCGTCAACTGGCGCGACATCAGGCCGCTGATGAGCCACCGCTATCATCTGCCGCCTTCAGCGCATACCACTTTTCTTGCAAACCGTTTCGTTGTCTGTACTTTCGCGCCGCGCCCCATCGAGACCGATCCGGGTGCGCTCAAGATTCCGTTCTTTCATTCCAACAACGATTTCGACGAGATTATTTTTTATCACCGCGGCCAGTTCTTCAGCCGCGACAATATCCATCCCGGTATGATTACGCTGCACCCGGCGGGATTTGCGCATGGGCCGCATCCGGGCGCGTTTAAGATCGGCCAGACGGCTGCACGCAAGGAAACCGACGAAGTGGCGGTGATGGTGGATACGCGTGACGCCGTGGAGATTGCCGCTGAGGCATCGGCGGTGGAATGGAGTGGATACGTAGACAGCTGGAAGGAAAAAGCATGAAACTCGCAAGTCTTAAAACCGGTGGCCGTGACGGCACGCTGGTTGTTGTTAATAAAGATCTCACGCAGGCGGTGACAGTGCCTGAGATTGCATCCACCATGCAGGCGGCGCTTGATAATTGGACAGTAGTGGAGAGCAGGCTGCGCAAGGCATATGATGAACTGAGCGCAGGCAAAGCCAAAGGCGCGTTTGTATTTAATCCGTATGAAGCGGCATCGCCATTGCCGCGTGCCTATCAGTGGGCGGACGGTTCGGCCTATGTCAACCATGTGGAACTCGTGCGCAAGTCGCGCGGGGTGGATATGCCGCAGAGCTTCTGGACCGATCCGCTGATGTATCAGGGCGGCTCGGATTCGTTCCTTGCCCCGTATGACGATATTCCGCTTGGTGATGAGGCATGGGGGATAGACTTCGAGGCAGAAATCACCGTAGTCACTGATGACGTGCCGATGGGAGTGACTCCCGCCGATGCGCGCAAACATGTCAAACTTCTTATGCTGGTAAATGATGTGTCGCTGCGTTATCTTGCCATGCCGGAATTGCAGAAAGGGTTTGGCTTCTTCCAGTGCAAGCCTGCCAGCGCTTTTTCGCCGGTTGCGGTAACGCCTGATGAGCTTGGCGATGCATGGGATGGCGGCAAGGTGCATCTGCCGCTTGTTACGCATTATAACGGTGAACTGTTCGGTAGGCCGAATGCGGGTGTGGATATGGTATTCGATTTTCCGGCGCTTATCGCGCATGCGGCAAGGACGCGCTATTTGTGCGCAGGCAGCATTGTCGGTTCCGGCACCGTGTCCAATAAAGATCGTTCGGTAGGTTCGTCCTGCATCGTCGAGAAGCGTATCCTGGAGAAAATGGAAACGGGTGAATCAAAAACTCCGTTCATGCATTTTGGCGATACGGTGAGGATCGAAATGCTGGATAAATCCGGTAAGTCGATTTTTGGAACCATTGATCAGAAAGTGACCAGATATGCTTTGCAAGCGGAGCGGGCTTAGGATATCTGTCATCCCCGCGAAAGCGGGGATCTTGTAAATTCACGACGTGTAGCGCGAGATCCCGGCTTGCGCTTGTTTGCAACTTTGCTGCTCACGCTGGCCGGGATGACAGTTCTAACGCATGAAACTCTATACTTATTTCCAGTCTTCCGCATCCTACCGGGCGCGTATCGCGCTTTCGCTTAAAGGGCTCAAGCCGGAGATGGAGTATATCAACCTGACCAAAGGCGAGCAAGAAAACAGCGCTTATGCTGCTGTCAACCCGCAGATGGTGGTGCCGGCACTGATCGATAAAGGGCATAAGCTGAGCCAGTCGCTTGCTATCATGGAATATCTGGAGGAAAACTATCCTGCGCCTGCCATCCTGCCCAAAGACCCGTTTGCGCGTGCCTATGTGCGTGAACTGGCGCTGGTGGTAGCTGCCGACATTTCTCCGTTTGGCAATCTCAAGGTGCGCAAGTATCTTGAAGTGGAATTGAAGCAGGATAAGGATGCCCGGCAGAAATGGGTGCAGCACTGGGTTAATGACGGTCTTGCGGCATTTGAAAAAATCCTCGTGCAGGAAAAAAAGGCGGGACGTTTCTGCTATGGTGATACACCAACTATGGCTGACTGCTGCCTGATTCCGCAGTTATTTAATGCCCAGCGGTTTAAATGCGATCTTACCCCGTTTCCGAATATTCTGCACATTGCTGAAAACTGCAGCCAGCACCCGGCATTTATCGAAGCGCATCCCAGCAAGCAGAAGGATGTGGCTTAGGCATCATTGCGAGGGAAGCAATCCAGATTTCGTCATTCCCGCTTGCGCGGGATTTAGAAGTCTGGATTGTTTTCTCCTTCGCTCTTTTAAGCTTCGGCGGACAAATAGCTACGTCCGCAATGACGTTTTATTATAATGGAAACAGCGAGTGCCGCCTGCGCACTGGTTTTTGTTCGTCTTCATGATCAGGCGAGCAAGTCATGCATTTTATCGCTTCCATCCGCACATTAATTATCTTTGTGCTGGAAGCTATCTGCTGCGGTATGTAGGTTTTCGCGAAAAGCTGGAAATGATTGACGGCGCCGGAATGCACGGTCTCCTTATTGCTTGTAACCTTCATCAGCGGGAAGCCATCCTTATCCTTCAGGATGAAGTAGAAAACCACGTCATAATATACCGCATCTAACGGAGGTTTCTTATCCCCAGGGTTTTCCGCGACAGGCTTGTATTTATCCGGAAGTTTTGCAGTGTCAAGCGGGGCAATATCCGTGTCAACAATATATCCCAGCTTTATGTTCGCCTCATTTCTGGATGTCGCATCCAGAATGAACTTTGCCTTGCCTGTCAGTGATTTTACAGGCGGCAGTTTAATATCGGATTTGAACAGGGCGTCGGAAGAGTAGGTAAGCACGGCTTCATCATTATCAGAAGGCGTGGACAGGACTATCCACGGATCACGGCTGCGTTGTGATTCATGGCTTATGACAGTATTATGATACAAAACCGTGCCTATAATTCCCACAATAAGGGATACTGCACAGGATATTATCCAGATCGGTCTTGAAATGCCCGGCTTAATGTCTGTCATTATCTGCTACGGCAACTTACTTGATATCGCCAAGATTGATTTGTTTCTTAGTGGTCACTGCGCCGGTAACCGCACCCGCAGCGCCGCCTATCAATGCTCCGGCCACAGGATTCGCATCCAGCACCGCAGCTCCCACCGCGCCGGTTCCTGCCCCAATCGCGCCGCCCGAGAGGGCACGTTGACCGGGTGTGTCGCCACAGGCTGCAAGAAGCGCAACAATAACGAGAGAACTTACTATTTTTATATGCTTTTTCATAAACACCACCTCCTGCAAATTTATTAATACCACTAAAATAATTATACTCTTTTTACAAATAAAACGCACATAGATATTAGCGTATTATTTATAAATAATACATAAGTAAAAAGGTCACAGGAAACAAAGTAATAAATTATGTTCTTCTGCCTGCTACATATCCATGGATTATGGTTTTATGGCCTAAAATGGGTATAGAGCACATATGCCATATTCTATAACTTAAGGGTTTACAAACTTACAATCTGATTTATGGTACTCGCAAAGCAGGAGCAGGATAGTGGGACACTGGACGCTTGACGATATATCTTGGGATACATTCGATCGCAGTAAAATCAGTCCGGAACTGGTGTCGGTGGTGAAAGCCGCCAGCATGGTGGAGCATAACGGCCGTGATTATGCCCGGTATCTTGAAGAGGTGTTCAAGGATGACCCCGAATTCATAAAAGTGGCATGGAGTTGGGCGGAAGAAGAAGTCCAACACGGCAAGGCGCTGCGCAAGTGGGCGGAGCTTGCCGATCCCGATTTCGATTTTGAAAAATGCTTCAAGACGTTCACGGACGGATATAAACTGCCGGTAAATGTGAAGAAGTCCGTCAGGGGAACCCGTTCCGGCGAACTGATTGCCAGATGCATAGTGGAAACCGGCACCAGTTCTTATTATACCGCCATAAAAGAATATAGCGATGAACCGGTGCTGAAGGAAATAGCCGGAAAGATTGCCGCCGACGAATTTCGCCATTACCAGCTGTTTTATACCCATTTGCAGCGTTATCTGGAAAAAGAAAACATCGGTTTTGTCCGCCGTCTCGGCGTGGCGCTCGGGCGCATTGCCGAAAGCGAGGACGATGAACTGTCCTATGCGCTATACGCGGCGCAGGACAGCCATTCGGGCAAGCGCTATAACCGTAAGGTTTACGCTAACCAGTACCTGTCCAATGTACGTAAATTATACCGAAGGCCGCACATCGACCGGATGACGGCGATGGTGTTCAAGGCGGTCGGCCTTAAGCCGCATACGATGTTAAATCGCGTGTTCAGCCATGTGGCCTGGTATACGTTCCAGAAGAGGCGGGTATAAGCTTTCTGCGCGCTTTACCCGTGCGTCTGTTTTTGTCATGACAATTTTATAGCGAATCTTCTAGAGCCTTTCTTCTCTGGTATTGCGGCTATTCGCCGGAACCATAGTTTGCGGCAATCAGATGGAAAGCCTTTCTTATATACATGCAAGATATATTGCAATAGCCCTGTTCTTCGCGTCCGCTCTTTATGTCCACTTAAGAGGGCGCGTGCGGCATGGGTTCACGCGCCAGCTTACGGATCACTCCACCTTCCTTGCGCCTTTCAACATGTTTATCTACCTTTTTTCGCGCGTGCCATCCACACCGTATTTAAACCTGCATGATTTCCCGGAGCTTAAGATATTTACGGATAACTGGCTTATCATTCGCGAGGAGGGATTGCGGCTGCTTAATGAAGGATATGTGCGTGCCTCCGTAAGGCATAATGATCTGGGATTTCATGCCTTCTTCCGCACGGGCTGGAAGCGGTTCTATCTCAAATGGTATGGCGATCCTTTGCCATCGGCCCAATCGCTCTGCCCACAAACGCTCGCATTGCTTAGGAATATACCGTCGGTGCATGGGGCGATGTTTGCGCTCCTGCCTCCCGGCGGCGTATTGGGGCGGCACCGCGATCCCTGGGCAGGCAGCCTGCGTTACCATCTGGGATTACGCACATCCAACAATAGAGATTGCTGGATTGAAGTGGATGGCGAGCGTAGAAGCTGGCGGGATGGCGAGGCCATGATTTTTGACGAGACTTATATACATGAGGCTAAGAATGATAGTAATGTTAACCGTCTTATCTTATTCTGTGATGTGGAACGTCCCCTGCGTGGTTTGCTTTCAACGGCGTTCAACCGTTTTATTATCCGTCGTGTTATAAAAATTACTTCCACCCAGAATGTGGATGGTGAGCCAGTCGGCCTCGCTAATCGCATTTTTCCGCCCATCTATCGTATGCGTATGCTGTTCAGGCAACTGAAACAATGGAACCGCAGAGTCTATTACGGTCTGAAGTATGCGGCCCTGTGCGCCATGATCGCTTTATTCTTTGCGTAAGTTTACTGCTGGGATAATACCGCGGACGCTTCGTCGAATTTTCCTGTTTCAATCAGCAGGTCGGCATAGTTGGCTTTCAGGGCATTATTTTCCGGGTGCCGGGAAAGCAGCTTGCGGTAGAGATCAAGCGATTCATCCACATGGTTGACCTTATAGAGCAGATCCGCCTCCATCATCAGCAGGTCTATGTCCTTGTGTTTCATTCTGGACACCTGCTGTTCCGCCAGCGCATAATATTTCTTTGCCTGATCCATCTCCGATCTATGCTCCAGAATGTCCGCATAGGCATAGTTGACCTGGTAATTGCCGTCATTATCTTTCAGGTACCTCCCGATCATTTTGTAGGCTTCCGCGTAATGCCCGGCATCATATTCCGTCAGTCCTATCTCTTTTATAGCCGTGCTGTTATTGGGATCCAATGCATACAACCTGCGCCATCCCATATCCGCTGTTTCAGCCAGATCCTCCTGTACGGCGATATTAGCCAGTTTCTTAACCCATGAGGCATCGGTAGATTGCCCAATCTGTTTTTCGAGCGCAGGAGCCAATTGATCGGGATCATGCATGGCAACCAGCGCATTGATATATTCATCGGCTATTGCAGGCGGCATGTTGTTCATATCATGTAATGCGGTAAGAACGCTCCGGGGATTGCCGGTGTTATTGAGATAGGCAAGCCAGATCGGCTTTTCAGTATTAGAAGCGTTGAGCGCACGGCTTTCGATCCAATGCAAGGCTTTTGGCGTTAAATGGTCTCCCCATAATCCCAGCAGCTCGTTTACGGCATGGCTGTTAAAAGGCTGGTTGGCCGCAAGATTAAATAAAATAGTCTCTGCCTGCTCTTTCATGTCTGCCTTTTCCAGGAGATAAACGAGGTTGAATCTTTCCTCGTATGTTATGCTGCTTCTGCGCAAATCCGCAGTGACGAAATTACCTAACGCTTTCTTATACGCTTCCGGAACACCACTGGCGGCGGTTTTATCCACGATCTCTGAAATGATATCCAGGTACAGTGACCGGGTATGTGCGTCTTCACTAATGTCAGATTGCAGGTATGCGAGCGCATCCATATATCGTTTGTCCATTATAAGCGCGTTAGCCAGCTGAATTTTGTTTTTTATGCTGGGGTACATTTGGTAATGATACTGCGCAATGAAGACGGCCACCTCATTGTGATGATAGCGCAGGGCAATATCATTGGCTTCGGTTAAGATGGCGTTATCTGTTTTGGGGTGTGCCTTGAGCCATTTCTGTATTGCTTCCGTTTTCCCTTCTCCCGCTGCGAAGAAAAACATTGCATTATCCATGTTTATACGGGAGAAAATCTTTTTCTGTTGCGCGGTTTCCAGTATATGGCGTCCCTTATCTGCCGCATTTGAGTCAAGATATACTTGTACAAAATCCAGGGTGTCCAGCGCACTTACGATATCCGCAACCTGCATGGTATCAAATAATGAAAAAGCACGTTTTGTGTATCCATGCTGCATATATATGTCGGCAACGGCCATCTTTTGCTCGGGCAGCGTTATGGCATTCTGGGGAAGCGCGAGCAGCGCACCCATAGACTGCGGCGTATCATTGATGGCGATATCAAGCACTGCGACAAGAAGAGGAGCATGCTGCAGGTAATCCTTGTTGAGCTTGCTTTTTATCACCGTTGCTATATCCGGGCGCTTGACCTGCAAGGCGAAATTAGCATAACGGAACATGGCATCCGGAGGTATTTCCTTCAGTAGGGCTGTGCGGAGCAAAGATTCTGCCAGGGAATAATTCCTGAGATCAATAGAGATATCTATAAGAGTCGCATAAAATTGATCCGGCAGGAGTGATTTGTCATGCATATCGGACAGGAGGGCATATAACTCTTTTTTCTTGCCCCGTGTAAGTTGCACGTTTACCAGTTGCTGGAGCAGGGCAGGTGAATGTTCGACATTCGGAAGAAAGGGTTTAAGCAATGCATAAGCGTCGTCGTAATTACCTTCTTCCTGAAAAGTTTCAGAAAATGCAATCGCATCTTCTTCCCTGCCGTGTTTACTCAGGAAAGTGCTGGCAATCAAGTAGGCCTGCTTATCGTCATCTACCTCAAACAGTAATTGCAGGCTAAGGCGGATAATATCCATACTGACATCGTATTTGCGGATGTCTATATACGCATTTATAGTATTGATGGCCTGGGTGGATTGATTGTTAATCCGGTAAAGCGACGCAAGTTTGACATAATCCTCCCCGCGCGGCTTGTAATTTTTGTCTTCAACCAGCCTTGCAAGCGCATGCATCTCTTTTTCATATTCGCCTATAAAGTCATACGTATCTGCAAGTTCACGCAGATAATCCGTTGAAGGTTTCAGTTGCTGCAATTCTTCGAGAGTTTTGCAATAGCTATGGAATCTTTGCGAATCTTTATATAATTCTGCAAGTTTCTTGCGCCCTTCAATGGAATGAGGGTGCATTTCAACATACGTCTCAATCAACGCGATCGCGTTATCCACGTGGCCGTAATAGACATACAGCTTGGTAAGAGGGAATAGTACGTTGATAGAGTTATCGCCTTGCTTGTTTATAGCTTGGTAATAGTGGAATGCCCGCTTTAATTTTCCACCGTTCAGCTCCATCATGCCCATCTCCTTAGGGCTTGGAGCCAGATAGACTCCGGCTACAAACGCGCCAAGCGTAAGTAGCAGGAAAGATAAAATTATCCAGCCGGTGTTGCGCATATATTATAGGCTTCTAATGGATATATGAACGGGATTCATGGCGTTGTTTTTAAGGGCCACCCTGAGCAGGCGATCTTTTGCCACATCCGCCTCTATTTCTTCATTTTCTATATGGATGATATAATGTCCCGGAGCGGGCATCTGCCATATCATTTCGCCTTTTCCAAACCCTTGTGCCGTAAAATGCAGTGTATCTTTCTTCCGGTTCACATTGGAGATAAGCCAGCGGCTCTCGACAAGGTAGGAAGTATTTTCCATAGGGGCTGAAAAGTAGGTATCATTCTTTTTAAGCGCTATGACTGGCTGGGGCACTGCCGCGTCGAGATAGACATAGAGGCTTCCTTGCGCATAACGCTCGCCAATCACTCCTTTGGAGCGCTGGAAATCGACAGCGTCCAGGCTATGGTGATCGAAGCGTATCGTCTGTAATGCTCCGCGCTGCTCAATGCGCCACATATCGGGTGACAGGACAGTAATCTGGGTACTGTAGAATCCTTCCGCGATTCTGGTGTAATCGCTCGTTGTGACAGGCACTATATCCTGTTTGCGTGCATATTCTATATTGCTGAGTACCGCATTCAGACTTGCATCCCTCTCGCCCGAATATATATGATAATAAACATTTATGGGTTTCAAGCGATAAGGCGTTCCGGTATTGTATATGGTCTTTTTGAGATGGCTTTGCGCATAGAAATTCTCCGACCACAGATTAGTATAGGTATTCTCATTGCTCATGGAGGAATATATCTGGCGTTCTTTTCCCACCGGCCTTCCGACGGGAGCCACTGAGGCAGGAGTGGGGTATTCCGGATCGAAGCGGGTATCGCCGCCGTTGATATTCTGCACGCCTGCTTCCCGGGTCATGCGCAGCACCGCTTCCCAGGGGAGGCAATCGCCCGGCCATGTAACAACTTTCATTTTCTTATCTTTCGGCAGGAGTTCGGCTATTTTCTGAAGCGCGCCTTCTATCTCCTTATGTATGTCGAATTTTTCGTAAGCATATGCCCTGGGTGTCGTATATCCGGCCGGCATGCTTGGCGGGGCTTTCTTGGTCGGTTGCACGGCTTTGTCGGGTTTCCATGTGGGGTTATTGTACAGGCGCAGATACTTGATCTCCTTCTCGGGAGTGTAATGTTCAAAGAATTGCCAGTAGAATGGGTGGCTATAGGTATGGCTTCCGGCTTCCACCTGCGGCAGGGTAAAAAATTCTTTTGCTATTTCCCGGCTATGTGTCACGGCAGCCCATTTTGGGTCGATATCGGCAGCAATAAGGGTGAGTGTAACGGGCATGTCCGGATAGGATTTTATCACCCTGTTCATGATTACCCGCGCAGATAAAGTCGGATGCTCCTTATATTCCTCTATCCGCGTCATATTGTTCCAGCCATCGCCGTCAATATGGCTGTAATAGATGCGCCGTCCTGCAATAGTGGTAGTGTCGGGCTTGGGGAGATCATCCGTAGCATAGACAAGGCGGAAGAATTCAAAGGGATCTATAAACCATTGCTTCACGCCGTCACCGGACCGGATATTCTCCCGGAAGGCATACTCGGAGGCAATATACCCGCCTGTAGGACTGGTGATGATCAGATCGCAATCATCCGCAGGGTTTTTATCTCTGTGTGTGGCCAGATGCACTTGTGTTTCTTTGCCTACGGCCTTTGTAATCTGGTAGGGCGGGCGCATCCATTTGAAAGGCTGGCGTTCGTAAAACATGTCTTGGGTGTTATATAGATAGGTTACATCAAAAGGATTTTCTATCCAGCTCGATGTGATGTTATAGCCTATCATGCTTAGAAATTTATTGGCGGCTGCTAGCGATACACTGCTGTCTTGCGGAACCCCTGAAGGACCGATGACGATATACTTCTTTCCGGCATTTATGGCGTCTTCCGCCCATTTAATATAGGCCTCCGGATTATCTATCTTCGTATTGGAGAAAAACCATGTGATTACTCCGCGCACGTCATCGCGGTCTGCGATGGAGGGCAATGCGCCGGAATGTATATCATGATATTCTACATCAAGTCCCAGATGGTTTAGCGGCATCTCCGCTAAAAGATGAATAAGGGATGATGATGGGCCTTCGCCCCGGTCATCATACAAGGCGATGATAGTGCGCGGCACGATCTTTTCTTTGGCATCAACGCATCCTGGAGGTAGGCTGGTGAAAAATACCGCCAGGAATGTCCCTAAAAGTAAACGTATCATTGGAATATACCTTTTCTGACCCGCTGCGGTTCTTCTGCCACTTCATCAAGTCCGATACTCGCAACGTAAGGAATAAAGCCATTCGCACGCTGTATACGGTAAATATCAGCGACAGCGGAAGCATTTCCCGTATCCGCGTAGTCTAGCGTATATATCTTTAATGTGGGATTACGCCGCTGGACCTCTTTCAGCTGTATCGCTTTTGTGCTGTAAAGAGAAGTTGCCGTTCTGACATAGGCTTTCTTATCAAAATCGTAATCCCCAAGCAGCGCTTCTCCCATTGTCATATCGATGTAAGGTGCTATGTCGGGTAAAACAGTATAGGCGTGGTTCACCATAATTTTGAGGAAAGGATAATGCATCCTTATCGCCATGATAAGATGCGCGACGGCAAGATGCATCCCCTTGTAACGCGACGGGTTGCTATGTTCTAACCCGGCATAATTATCCAGATTGTCAAGGAAGATGCCGTCAAACCCCTCTTCCAGCACCTTAGGTATGATATCCTCGATCAGAATCTTCGGCCATAAAGGGGTGCGGATATCGATATAATAGTTATCCTTTCGGTTTCTGTTCTCCCGAAGCACAAGGCCTTTATTCTTTAGCATGGAGAAATAAGGATCGCTTTCTTCTATTTCTCCTATGTTAATATATCCCAGCATTGATTTTCCCTGTTCTCGCAGGAACTGAAGCTGCGGGTGTCGCAGCCTGTCAAAGATAAGCAACTGGTAGCTTTTAAAACTCTCGATGGGGGCCTGGTCGGAATAATACAGGATAAATTTTTCTTCCTCTGAACCATATGCGGACGCAGCCATCACCGTTCCGAATGAGGAAAACGCCAGGAATAAAATAGCGCGCATAATAATTCTTGAGTAACTGAGAGGTGTAAAAAACATGCGTGTTAATTATAGGGAATGCCATAAAAAGACGATGAGCAACTGGGAGATAAAAAATGATAATTGTATAATTTTCAATCAGAGGATTCTTGTTCTTGTTTTATATATTTCACATTGTTAAGCATATCACCGGAACTGCTGTTCCACCATCCGCCGCCCAATGCCTGAAATAATGCGGCGGTATCCGCATAGCGGCTGGCCTGGGCTTGAATCATTCCTATCCTCGCCTGTTCAAAAGTACGCTCCGTATCAAGCATCGAGAGGTAGCCGATAATACCCGCTTTGAATTGTGTCTGCGCAACATCCATACCGCGCGTTGCCGCGTACGCGCCATCTACCTGGGCGACCAGCGCATCGGCGTCATATTGCAATGCAGCCAATGTATCAGCGACATTCTGGAATGCGGTCAGTACTGTGTTTTTATATTGTGCCAGCGCTTTATCATATCCGGCGACTGCCGCGCGGCGCTGATGCAGCAATTGGCCGCCATGAAAGAGCGGCTGCATTACCGCTCCCCCTATATTCCAGATACTGGACGCTGGCGTAAATAATGTATCTGTGCCTGCCACTGCCTGTGATCCGTAACTTCCGTTCAACGTGATTTGTGGCAACATGGCAGCAGTTGCTATGCCGACTTGTGCGCTGGCCGCATGCAGCTGTTCTTCCGCGGAACGAATGTCCGGGCGTTGTCTCACTAAATCGGATGGCAGGCTCAGAGGCAGATCTTCCGGCAGATGCAATGAACTCAGCTTGGTGAGCGCATTCATTTTCTCGCCTGGGAAACGCCCGCATAATATTGCCAACTGATCGTATCTCTGAACCTGCTGTTTCTTAAGGGAAGCCAGATTAGCCTGCACTTGCGCCAGGGTTGCTCTTTGCAACAGCACGGGGGTAATACTAATCGCGCGCAGCCTGAACTGGTCCTGTAATACTCCAAGCTGCCTTTTCTCTATGGCGATGATTTTCTGGGTTTCAGCGATCTGCTCGCGCAGTGAGACTTCCTGTATGGCTGCCGTAACAACATTCGCCACCAGGGTAAGATATGTGGCCTCGTACTGGAAATTCTGGTAATTCGCCTGTGCCTGCAGAGATTCCACCTGGCGCCTGATACCACCAAAGAAATCAAAAGTGTAGGTGACGTTTACCGATGCGTTATAAAGCGTGAATATCGAATTCGGGGCAAATGGATTGCCAAATGAGCCGCCGGATACCTGCTCCCTGGTGGCGCCGCCATTGAGATCGAATGATGGAAAGAACCCGCTATAGGATGCGTAGAGGGTTTCCCGTGCCTGGCGAAGCGTAGCGAGCGCCGCTTCTATATTGGGATTAGCGTTTATTGCCTCTTCGACAATCTGGTTTAAAGTCTCTGACCGAAATAATTTCCACCATTGCGCCGGGATATAGTGTGTATCGCCTATTTTCTGGGTTGTGCCGCCGTCCGCGTCGACAAAGCTGGTTTCTTCAGGCAGTGGCTCGTTAGTGTAATGCGTTACTGCGGGTGCTTCCGGGCGTTTGAAGTCAGGCCCTACGGCGCAGCCCGAGTTCAGTATGGTTATGATTACAACTATTATAGTGTTGAGGCGGCGCGGCGTTGCTCCGTACTGCAAAGACATGATCCGTCCTCTATTTAAATTATAATGCATAGGAATGGATGGATGTGAAGTAAGTGCCTTCCTTATATCCATGCGCATATAAGGGAACTATGTGTTGGTGAAATGAAAATCTTAATAAGGATTGCTTTTATTTTACTGTAAAACTCAGTGGCATAGATCAGGCTTCCGCCAGCGTTTGCACTAGACTCCGTACGATAAATCGCCTGCATGGATACAGTGATCTTATAGTGCGTTTATAACCTTTGCCCACAAGCATATATTATCTTTATCGGTGTTGAATCATAATCAGGGCCGTACCAACCTTATTTTGGAGGAGAAGAATATATGCAGAATGTTGCAGGAGTTTTTAATAATAAGATGGATGCAAACAAAGGGCTTTCCGAACTGCTTGATGCCGGATTCAAGAAGGAGGATATAAGCCTGATTGTCTCTGACAAGGCACGTAATGCTATCTTTCCCATGTCCACTTCTGATGTCGGCGAGAAAGCAACGCGCGGCGGAACCGCCGGAGCTTTATGGGGAGGTGCCATTGGCGCCCTGCTTGCAGGACTTACAACCATTGGGAGCCTGACCATACCGGGGGTAGGATTGCTTGTTACTGGTCCTATTATTGCAGTTCTTGCCGGAGCTGGCGCAGGTGCGTCTGTTGGTGGCCTGAGCGGTGCATTGATAAATGCCGGTTTTGCCGCTGATGAGGCAAGACGTTATGAAGATGAGATCAAGGCAGGAAGAGCTGTGGTAATAGTCCGCACAAGCGACGAAAACGCGGATAAGGCGCGTGGCCTCCTGCGCAGCATTAATGCTGCGGTAAAAGCTGCCTAATTTACCTCTGTAGTTTGCAGTCTTCTTCGTTACCTGCAAGCGATAGCCGTGACTTACTGTTCTAGGTCACGGCTGTTTGCATATATGAAGTTGTGTTGTGCCAAGAGATTGCACGCATATACAGGTTTTTAACGGTTGTATCCTATCTGATAAATAGTTTTTTTATCCCCTTCTATTGAGGATACGTCTGGTCTATTGACAAATAACCTTCTTACCTTTTGATGAGAGTTCGTAATGCAAGCCATACCTTATAAATCCGAACATAACCCCGTATCTTTTTCCACTCTGCCGGTTATTGGAAGGCATATTAAATTCATCACGCGCAACATTAATGGCTTGGCGCTTGTAGAAAGCGTAAGTTTCCTGTCGTTCCTGGTCATGCTAAATATGCTGCTCGGTGATGGAACCCGGTTTATCGCTATGCCGCTGCATCCCTTCTGGGCCATTATATTATTTGTTATTGTGCAATACGGTCCCGGCGAAGCGCTCGTGACCGCACTGCTTGCCAGCGTATTTCTGCTTGCGGGAAATATGCCGGAGCAGACTTTCACCGAAACCATGTATGAATACATTTTCCGCGTCATGTATCTGCCATTGCTCTGGATTATAACGGCCCTTGTTCTGGGGAGCATACGCTCACGCCATTTGCAGGAAAGAAAAGATCTGACAGAAAAATTATATAAATGCAGGGCGACTGCAAAGACAGTAGCAGATGGATATAATGTCATGAAGCAGGCAAAGGAACAGCTGGAAATGCGCCTGGCTCGGGAACGTTGCAGCGTGCTTTCTGTCTATAACATAGCGCAGTCTCTCGAAACAGTTGATCCGGCCAATGTGCATCTGGAGATAGCAAAACTGGTAAAACTTGCTTTTAACCCGGATAAGTTTTCCATCTACATAGCGGATGGTGAAAGCATGAGACTGAAGATATCGTACGGGTGGGAAAACACGAATAGCTATGTGGCAAGGTATGATGCGGGTGCCGCGTTTTCCAAATATGTATTAAAGCATAAGAAATTTCTTAATATTATTCATTCCGAAGATGAAATGATCCTGGGAGGGCAGGGAATGCTTGCGGGGCCGATCATTGATACAAGAACGGGAAAAGTGTTCGGCATGCTGAAAATAGAAGATATGGCGTTTATGGATTTGGGCGCGCGCAATCAGGAGATTTTCCAGGTCGTATGTAAATGGGCTGGGCGCATATATGCCAATGTGGATAAATATAAGAATAAAGAGAACGAAAGACATGTCAGGGCGATTAGGGAGAATACCCCCCGTCCTCCATCCTACATCCCGTCTCCATCCAATATAGCTGCCGCCTTATGAACGTAAAGCCGGCGTCGTTAGGAAAAGAAGGGCTGGCGCTTTTCTGCGTAGCCGCTTCCGCTTGTGGAGTGCTGGAGCTTATGATTGTCTCATTGCTGCGATCCTATCATTTCGCTCCGGCCGCTTCCATCTATCTGGCTGTGATCCTGTGGCAGCTTGTATGGCTGCGCTATACGCGCCATAACAGGCAATTCGCCATGTTCCTTTTGATCATGACAACGATTGCCGGGCCGTTTGGGTGTGGCATTTGCCTTCTGGCTGCTATCATCTACGGCTGCGTGGTCTCCAATGCGGTTTTACCTGATGAATGGATCCGCAGTTACTTTTTCTATGAAGAAAAGGAAGCCAGCGAGAAGATACATGAGCGCATCACTTTTGGCTTGGATAATCTGAAGCCGGCACATGATATAGAGCCGCTGCAGGATATACTGGAAACAGGAACCGTATTGCAGAAGCAGATGGTGATTGCAAAGATAACGCGGTATTTCTGCCCGCAATTCTCTCCTTTTTTGCTGCAGGCAATACAGGATGAGAATCCGGCTGTCAGAGTGCAGGCTGCAACCGCGATGGCAAAGATCGAGCGTGATTTCATGACACAATATATCGCTCTTGAGGATGCGTTGGAGAACAATCCGGGTGATTATGAGACCCGGCTCAGGCTTGCGCAATTATATGATAGTTATGCGCATGCAGGTCTTATCGATGAGGAGAGCAGAAAATCATGCAGGGAAAAAGCCATATCGATCTATGAAAACTGCTTGAAAGAGCAGGGCAATTCCCAGTTACGCCATTTGCTGGCCCGTCTTTACGTAAGGCACGGGTTCTATGGAAAAGCGGAGGCAATACTTTATCCGGAGATAGAATCAGGTGCCATACCGTTCACCGGGATGCTATGGTATATGGAAGCGCTTTTCCACCTCAAGAAATTCAAGCCATTACGCCAGGTTGCCGGGCAGTACATTCCCATGCTGAGCGGCGCAGGAAACCCTATGTTTCAGAAGGAGATGGAAAATGTTCTCTGTACGTGGAATTCATAATAAATCCGCGCCATTACCAGAAGCGGATATATGCCTCATATTGGAAGGTACGTATCCTTATACGTCAGGAGGAGTATCCTCATGGACGCATGATCTTATCAAGATGCAGAAGCACCTGTCGTTTTCCATTATCACGCTGATAAGCGCCGACGCTCCCACTAAATTAATGTTTGAATTACCTCCCAATATAATAGGCCTGAGAAATGTACGGCTGCAAAGCCTTCCTGAAGGTGATAATGTTGAGAATAAAGCGTTGTTTTCCATATTAAAGAATTCATTGCACCGGCTCCAGTCACAGGCAGGTCTGGAGGATCTAGCGGTGATTATTGAAGCATTTGCCCCTTGCCGTCGCACGCTTGGGAAGCGGCAACTGTTAGATTCGCATAATGCCTGGGAATTAATGCTGCATATGTATCAGTCAACAATGCCCAGGACGCCGTTCCTTGATTATTTCTGGTCATGGAGAGGATTATTCGGTGGGCTCTTCAGTATCCTGCTGGCTGACTTGCCGCCTGCTAAAGTATATCATTCCTTGTGCACAGGATATGCCGGACTGATGCTGGCGCGCGCGCAGCTTGAAACTGGACGTCCGTGCGTAGTGACGGAACACGGCATTTATACCAATGAGCGCCGGATAGAGATTGCAAGTGCCGACTGGATCGAGGATCCTCACGGGTTTAACATGGCCATTAGCAGTTCGGGACAGGACAGGGAATTGAAGGATTTCTGGATTGATACGTTCAGCAATTATTCACGTTTCTGCTATGAGGCCAGCACCGATATAGTCACGCTCTATGAAGGTAACCAGGAATTCCAGCGCGTGGATGGCGCGAATGCCGAGAAATTGCGCGTCATCCCGAACGGGATAGATACGGAGCGTTATGGTTCTATCCGGCAGAAGCCGCATGCGCCAACAGTGGCGCTCATTGGCCGTGTCGTGCCGATCAAGGATATAAAAAACTATATCAAGGCTATCGACATACTGAAGCAATCCCTGCCGGAGATACGCGCCTATATGCTGGGACCGGAGGATGAAGATCCCAAATATGCGGCTGAGTGCCGTACACTTGTGGCGAATTTAAATCTTGAAGAAACACTTACCTTTGCCGGAAAAGTGGATATTGCAGAATATCTGAGCGTCATAGATGTCATTGTGCTTAGCAGTATCAGCGAAGCTCAGCCCTTGGTCATTCTGGAGGCAGGAGCAGCCGGCATTCCTACGGTAGCTACGGACGTAGGCGCTTGCCGGGAGATGATTTACGGCAGCAGGCACGAAACCCCCAAACTTGGATATGGTGGAATAGTCGTGCCGCTTTCCAATCCCCGGGCTATAGCCAATGCGCTGATTAAGCTTTTTACCGAGCCTGAGTATTATAAGAACTGCAGTCAGGCCATTATGCACCGCGTTCGCAAATATTACAGCAAAGAGGATCAATATAATGCATATGCGGATCTCTATGGCCGTCTTATACGTGATTCAGGCAATCAAAACAGACAGATGAGGGCATAATGGCAGGCATAGGATTTGTTCTCAGGAAACTTTACCGCCAGGATAATATCTGCGGTCTGGCAGGGGCCTGCCTGCATTCGGCCTTTGCTTCCGCAGGGCCGTGGCTTTTTACAGTGCTTGCGCTGTCCTGCATTGAGATCATTGGCAGAAAACTGGTTCCGCTCAGCGTACTATTTAATTTCCGGGTGATTTTGATTTATAATTTTTCTTTCTCCATGGTCATGTCCGGTCCCATTTTCATGATAGCCACGCGTTATCTCTCGGATAGTATTTACCGCCGCGATGTAAGAACTGCACCGAGCATGCTGTTTGGCGCGTTGTCCCTGTTGTGGGGTATAGAACTCGTTATTGCAGGTTTGTTCTACTTTCTTCACGCCAGGCTTACTTATAGCATGACGGTCAGCGCCCTTATTAATTTCCTGCTCGTGAGCGCGGTATGGCTGGTGAGTATTTTTATATCCGCGCTGAGAAACTACCAGTTGGTTACGCGAGCATTCCTGTACGGGATGATGATGGCCGTTCTTGCCTGCACGGTGGCTGTCAGGCACTATGGCGCTGTCGGGATGATAAACGGGTTTTCCATAGGCATTTCCGTTACCATTGCATTTCTCCTGGGACATGTGCTGGCGGAATATCCCTATGAGATAAGCCAACCCTTCGCGTTCCTGAAATATTTCCGGAAATACTGGGAAATAGCCGTGAGCGGCGCCATATATAACATGGCGATCTGGGCTGATAAATGGGTCATGTGGTTCGCCCCGGAAGCTACAAAAACCGCCAGCGGTTTCATTGTATTTCCTTATTACGACAGCACGATGTTCATTTCCTATATGACAACAATACCCGCTATGGCCATGTTTCTGTTCAGCACGGAAACCAACTTCTTTGAACACTATATGAGGTTTTACCGGGATATTGAAAAGAAAGCGAGTTTCGCACGAATCCAGAGAAACCATCAGGAAGTGGCGCGCAGTATTTTTAGCAGCGCCGGGAATTTCTTCCTGCTTCAGGGGAGCATTGCCGCGATTGGCATGCTAATAGCACCCCAGATTGTTGCATACCTCAGGGACTCGTATCTTCAGATCGGCATGCTGCGTTATGGCTTGCTTGGGGCCATGTTCCAGATACTTACTTTTTTTCTTCTGATATTGCTTTCGTATTTCGATAATCGCAGGGCGGTATTGCTGATACAATCGATATTCCTGATTACCAATGTTGTCTTTACCTATATCAGCATGAAGGCGGGCTTCATCTATTATGGTTTTGGCTATTTCATGTCTTCGTTCATTACTTTTATCATTTCCGTGGCCGTCATTACGCAATATGTGGCGCGGCTTCCTTACCATACATTTATTACTAGAAACGCTTCGATTGCCTGAGCCTATTCTTCGCGGAACGCACTATGCATGCTATCGGTAATGGGTCCGAAGAGATATCCGAGAAAGGAACGCGAACCGGTTTTAATCATGACGTCGGCAGGCATGCCCGGGTATAGTTCTATATGCTTCTGCATATGCTCCAGGAATTTTTTATCCACTTCCACCTGTGCCAGGTAATAGGAGCTCGGTTGGGCAGCCCGATCATCGGTGAATATGTCTGCGGATACCTGCGTCACCTTTCCCGGAACCTTGGGCGTGCTGCGCATTTTATAAGCAGTGAAAATCACCCGCGCATCCAGCCCGGTATGGATGTTGGCTATGTCGGTCGGCTTCACGCGCACTTCAATGACCAACTGGTCATTCTGCGGGACAATATCCATGATAGGCGTTCCGGGTGCGATGACTCCGCCCGGAGTATGATATTTCAGCCCCATCACGATTCCGCTGACGGGTGCTGTGAGTTTTGTTCGGTCGACCACGTCCTTCGCTGCGCGTAATTTCGTTTCCAGATCGGCGATCTGTGCCTGTACGTCCTTCAGCTCCTGGCCGACTTTGGTCTGATATTCATTCTGCTGGTCGATAATGGACATTCTGGTTTCCGCAATGTTCTGTTTAACTTTTGCTACCTGTGATTCATACTGGCCACGGTTTCCCTTCAACTCATTATGATGACGCTCCACTTCCAGAAGATGCGGGCGCGTGTCGTATCCTTTGTTATACATGTTCTGCACCATGCCGATCTCTTCATCGTAAAGGTTCAGTTGCCCCGATGTCCCCTCGATCTGGGATTTCAGGCCGCTTATCTCTTCGTCGGACTGCGCGATGCGCTGATCGAGAATGGCCAGCTTCGCTCTCTGTATCTCCATCTCTGACCTGAAGAGATTCGTCTGTGCGGTAATAATTCTGGCGACTTCCTCATGAGTCCCGCCCATCTCAACCATATCCTTGTCAAAAGTGACTTCCGGCAGTTTATCACGTTCGGCAATCAGACGCGAATTAGCGGCGCGCGCTGCATATAACTGCTGCTGCACGATGTCCCTTGCCGCAGTGGCTGAGGTGTCGTTGAGACGGATCAGTTCCTGCCCGGATTGCACATGATCGCCTTCCCTGACAAGTATCTCCTTGATAATACCCCCCTCCAGATGCTGGATGGTTTTTTTGCTGGAAAGCAGCACTACGTTTCCTCTGGCGACAGCTGCACTCTCTATGGGAACGATGGCGCCCCATACGAGAATGACAATACCGAGCGCCAGCATGACCCAGAGACCGGCAACAAGCACTATTCTGATCTCTGCGACAGCGGAATTGGACGTTTGATAATCGCGTTTCGTCATGAAACAGACGCATTCATCCATCAGGGTTATGGTTTGCAGGACACGGGGAGAGCGCTTTATCCTGCGGGCCAATTGCACGACGGACGAAAGCAGTCCATCCGATGCATATAATTTATTCTGCATATTGGCGTTTCCTGTTCATGATAAGATTGATTGCGGCATGATTGCCGCCGGGTTCCGGCTTTTTCGGGCGTGGATCCGGGGCAGGGGATGTCAGTCTGGTGATGACTTCTTCCGTGGGGCCTGCCAGCATGATTTCGCCGTCTCTCATGACAATGAGCCGGGTTACGTGGGTGAGCAGGGAGCGGCGGTGTGTAACCACGATCGTCGTTATGTTTTTTGCCCTTGCATTTGCCAGCGCTGCCGCCAGCGCCTGTTCGCCATCTGCGTCAAGGCTTGCATCCGGTTCGTCCAGCACTAGCAGTCTCGGATCGCCGAAGAATGCCCGCGCAAGACCGATACGCTGGCGCTGGCCTGCGGATAATCCGGCTCCATGCGGTCCTATGTCCGTATCATAACCTTCCGGCAGCATGGCGATAAGTTCGTGCGCATTCGCCATCTGTGCAGCGTATACGACAGACCTGTCTGAAGCATCCGGAAGCATGCGAGAGATATTCTGCCTGATGGTGCCGCTGAATAATTCTATGTCCTGAGGAAGGTAACCGACATATTTTCCAAACTCCTCGCGCTTCCACTGGCTGACTTCGCTGCCGTCAAGCCGTACCGCGCCGCTGGAGGGTTTCCACGCTCCTACGATAAGCTTGACCAAAGTGGATTTTCCTGCCGCGCTTGCGCCAATAACCCCCAGGCTTTCCCCCGGATTTACATTGAAAGTGATATTTTTAAGGATGGCCTCGCTGCGTCCTGGCACCGCGTAATGTAATTCATGGATGTTGAGCTGTCCTTCCGGATGGGGAAGGGAGATGCCGGGCAGGCGCGCTGCCATGTCTGCGATGGATTTCTGCAGCCGGTGATAGGATTTGCGTGTTTCCACAATGGTTTTCCATATAGAGATCGCCGAATCAAACGGAGACAACGTCCGCCCGGCAAGAATAGAGGCGGCAATAATGCTGCCGGAGGTCAATTGGTTATGGAGCGCGAGGTATGCACCCCAGCCTGTAATGGCGATCTGAAG
>CAYVTI010000001.1:5030-31619 GCA_964454545.1 uncultured Rickettsiales bacterium | reverse complement strand
CTGTACGATGGCAGATCGGTAACTGGCGAGGCTTTGCAATCCCATGACTTTGTGGTTTATCTTTTGCCAGTTATCAGAAAGGGTGGCCACCATGCCCATGGCTTCCACTACCTCGGCGTTGCGCATGGCGATATCCACCTGGCTGAAATTCCTTATGTTGGCTTCATTGGCTTCATCAAGGGGTTTCTGCATCGCGATTTCGTTGATCCATGCAAACAGAAGCAGCGTGGCGCAGCCCATGAGCGTAATAATGCCCAGTTCTGTATGAATCATGAAAATAATGAATAAAGAGATAACGGACCAGGGCGCGTCAAACAGTGTCATGAGGCCGCTGCCCGTCAGGAAGTTTTTGATGGTGCCAAGATCGCGGAGATTCTGCGTGCCCCGTATGCCGGTTCTTGCGGCGTGAGTGAGGCTGCCTGAGAATAATGAATGGCTTAAGTGCGTTTCCATCCATTCCCCAGCTTTAATTAGAGCAAATGAACGCAGCGCCTGCAGGATGGCGGCTACCAGAAATGCGGATATGAAAATGAAACTGAGCCAGAAAAGCGTTTCCATGCTGCCCGTGGAGAGGACGCGATCCAGCACCTGTAATGAGTAAATGGGTAAAAGCAGTAACAGCAGGTTAATAAAGAAACTGAATATCCCCATGTATATAAATATGGGTTTAAGTGTGCTTAATGCTTCCGTAAGAAGGTTGCTATCGTTTTTCTGCATAATACCACCGTGCATTGTGAATATGTTCGGGATGGAGATATTACTCTCATCCCCTGTCTTATCTGAGGCATGGGCGGCTACATCTGCGCCGCCCGAAATTCTGTCCTAAAACAGATAATGTGCCGTGGAATTTTCCACAGCGTCTTCCATAATTTCAAGATAACCGTGGTTTCCCATATCCACAACGGCATGGCCATTGAGAGAAAGTGATTGGTAGCTGGTGCATCTGGGAAGGGGGATAAGCCTGAACCGTCCGGATCAACGATTCCAACGCCGAAATGAGCGGCAGAAAGCGCCTGATTGGCTCCCTGCAATTCATCCATGAGGGCGAGTGTATTGCTTGACATAAGCATACCCCTTGCGTTGGCTTAGTCGGTTACATGAACTTGGTTGGTAAGTCTCACTATATATCCAAAGGGATAAAAAAGTCATCAAAAAATTTCGAATATTTCCTTAATAATGATATTAGCATTAATCATGAAATATTTATCCCGTAAGAGAATGTATCAATCTCATGTCCTATAAGCCTGATATATTTTATGTGTTTTTTATATTTTCGTTCCTCGGAAGGAGAGAAAAATTATTTCTATTCCCTGATAATGGAAGAGTTATAGGGATATAACGCTATAAAAAGTAGCGTCCGCTTATACGTTTTACTTCTTGCGTATCGGTGAATTTGGTTGGTCTCAAGTCACATCAGTGCGAAAGTCAAATAATGGGGACGCTACATTTATGGCCGCATCATTGTATGGCAATGCCGATGCTTTCCTTGAAAGTCTTGTCATGAATGGCAATGCATAAGGTGGGAGCGCGCTTGCCTTTCTGATTCAAATGGCTCCGCATGTCCGTCAATTCCATCAGCGATACATCGCCTGCTGTTTTGTGGTTTTTGTTGTTGCCATATGCCCGTATCCATTTGAATACCGTGCTCGGCTGCACCTGAAATATCTTCGCGATCGCATGCATGGAAACGCCCTGGCTATACAGGAATACCACAAGCGATTTCTGCCAGAGCGGCCTGCCGCGAGGTTCGGTGCGGGTGAACTGATAGGCGCATTTCTTACACTTCCAGCGCTGCTCGCCCCCGACCAGTCCGTTCTTAGTGACGCCATGAAAGCCGCATTTCAGGCAGTGGCGAGGGGGGTGCCTTTTACTTTTCCTTGTCCTGCTTTTGCCAGAACGTTTTGCGACGCTCATACATTATTCCGTTAACATTAGTTGGAAATATCCACTTATATTTCTAACTAATGTTATGCAGTACAATACATCTTTTACCATTATACCGCATTTACACGTAAAATTAATATTTTATCGCATACCTGTTTGCAATACAAAAAGGGCAGCGCCTGCCTGAAAGTTAATTACCTGTGGCTTGGCGGCACTGGGGAGCGCCTATATAGGATAAGTCGGGAAACGATGTGTGAACAGAACGATATTATTTTCATATAATACAGCCAGATACGGCCAAGTTTTACCAGCAGATGGATTTTGCGCTGGAATCTGGCTGTATCCGGTTTAATGCCGTACCGCTTCGCTGATATTGCTCGACAGCTGGTCGAGATCTTCTTCGCCTGCCGCCTGATTGCCTATTTTGCCGAAGTCTCCCCGTAATGCTTTAAGCGCATAGCGTTCGCGCTCTATCTCTGTTTGCGTCCGCATGCCAAGCCGCCGCAGGAGAGGAAGGGGAGGGCTCCATCCCTGAATGGCGTGCTGGAGCAGGAAGCCTCCCACCAGTGCGGGGACAAAAAACCATTTCCTGCTGGAGATCACTCCAAGAAACATGCTGATGAGCGTGATGGTGGCTGCATTGATTTCAAGCGCACGCTCGATATCCCATTCCCGGTTGAGCTCCTCAAGCCGCTCATCGATTTTCTGGGGATTTTTCGCATAATAGAGAATATTGTTTTCCGTCTTGCGCTGAATCCTATCATTAATCTTCTGCGATGTATGCATGCTGACGCGCTTTACTGTACTGGGAATTGCCATAAACCTTCTCCACGAGTTGAAGACTGTTTATCCCGTACGGCAGTAAAAAAACTATTATGATATTCGCCAGGCCTATAGGTATTACAGGGGAAATATAAGCCGATGGCCTGACGTCTTTTTCTTTTGTCTTGTCGCACGAATAATTTGCCAGCATCCACAATCGGGCGTATTAATGGGACAATCCGTATTACATAAAAGGACTTTAAAAATGCGTGATATTCTCAGGAAATTCATAAAAGGTATGGCCGTTTCCCTGTTGCTGGCAGGTGTGGCGTCCCCTGTTTTTGCGCAATCGCGAGAGATCGGGGCCGTGAGCACTGCGTTTAAGATTCTGGGACCTAATCATAAAATCGTAGTATCGGCTTTCGGTGATCCGAAAGTAAACGGGATAACCTGTTACATCGCCCGTCCTAAAACAGGAGGCATAAAAGGCGGGTTGGGATTGGCGGAAGATCCTTCCATTGCCAGCGTCTCATGCGCCCAGACCGGCCCTGTTACGTATAACGGCAAGATTGATGCGGGAGAGAACGGAGAAGAAGTGTTTGATGAAAAGCGTTCCATTATATTCAAGACGCTGAAGATAAACCGATTATACGATAAAGAGAACGGCACTCTGGTTTATGTAGCGCGCACGACGAGAATCATCAATGGTTCGCCCATGACGGCACTGTCCGTTGTCGCTCCTGCAAGCTGGAATGGGACTGAAGCGCAAAAGCCTGATTTGAAATAGGTCCCGTATCCCATCCCGGTAAAATGCTTATAGCGCTTTTAGGCTATTTATGATGAACTTGGTTTATAACTGACAAGGAGACAATTATGAACGTTAATGCATCACGTGCCGGCACGTTCAAAATAGGAGGGGATATCACGGTTAGTCGGCTTGGCTTCGGCGCGATGCGCATCACAGGACCCGGCATATGGGGTGAGCCGGAAGATCGCGCAGAGGCGTTGCGCACCTTAAAGCGCCTGCCGGAACTCGGCGTCAACTTTATTGACACTGCCGACAGCTATGGTCCGGAAACCAGCGAGAACCTGTTGTGCGAGGCGCTCTATCCTTATAAGGGCATGCTGATTGCCACCAAGGGTGGCTTGGTGCGCCCGGGGGCGGATATATGGGTGCCTGAGGGGCGTCCTGAATATCTGCGCCAAGCCGTTGCCCAGAGCCTTCGCCGCCTCAGGCTGGAGCGCATCGACCTCTGGCAATTGCACCGTATCGATCCGAAAGTGCCGCGCGAAGAACAGTTTGGCGTTATCGCAGATATGAAGAAAGAGGGATTAATCCGCCATGTGGGGCTGAGTGAGGTGAATACCGAGGAAATCGAAGCGGCGCAGAAGTTCTTTCCTGTCGCCACCGTGCAGAACCGCTATAATCTTATCGAGCGCGCCAGTGAGAATGTGCTTGATTATTGCGCGCAGCGTAACATCGGCTTTATTCCCTGGTTCCCGCTGGCGGCGGGAGAGTTGGCCAAGCCCGGTTCCGTGCTGGAAAGCGTGGCGCGCAGGATGAAAGCCATGCCCGGCCAGATTGCGCTTGCCTGGGTATTGAAGAGAAGCCCGGTCATGTTGCCTATCCCCGGTACCGGTAAGGTGAAGCATCTGGAGGAAAACGCCGCCGCTGCCTCGATTGCACTGTCCGATGACGATTTCCGCGCACTGGATGAGGCGGGCCGCAGAGCATCGCAGCGGGCGGCGTAACAGGATGACTTTCTTAAACCTCACGAGACTTCTCAAGGCAATCCGCTATTCGTGCGATGGGCTGCGTGCCGCAATGAAGGATGAGGTGTCTTTTCAGCAGGAACTTATCGTGTCCGTCCCGCTGAGCATTGTGGCAATCTGCCTGCATGTCAGTGTTCCTGAGAAGCTGTTGCTTATCGGCAGCCTGCTGCTCGTATTGATAGCTGAGCTGTTTAATACGGCCGTGGAAGCGTTGGCAGACCGCGTATCGACCGATATTCACCCCTTGTCCAAAAAAGCGAAAGACGCTTCCAGCGCTGCCGTATTCCTGACGATTATTCTGGCCTGCCTGGTGTGGGCGATGGTGCTTTGCCTGTGACCGAAGGATCTGAACCTGTAGCATACACAGGTTGTGAGACCTAAAAAGTTACTTTTTAATAGAAGGTGCTTCTTAATTGGAAAGCATGTTCCATTGTATTATCTAGCGGACGAAGCTTATCAATATGTTCAAAGTATTTAGACGAATTCACATGACCCCGTAATTGTACAGGCAACACCTGGAACTCTTCCCACTCTATGTCATAATCCTGCCGTACAAGCGTTTTACATCCAGCCAAATGTAAACACCCGTCCAGCGTTTGGAACATGCGCATTTCAAACGGCGGGTAATACATCTCATCGATAATGCTTTCCGCAACGCCAAGTTTGGGAAGTGCTTCATTACGCGCAAAAATAGCATTCCAGTCGGTGACGGCGGCGAGCGTATAGCCTTTTCTGCTTGCCAGTTCGATGAGCGATAGGAGCGACGCCCCATAATGCGCTTGTTCATTATTTTCCTGAATAAAACGAATGTCGTTGGCAACAGAAGGGTTGAAATCGATCACTGCCACAGTAGGCGTATAGCGTTCTAAAGCAGCAAATAGGTGGTAATCATTTCCTTCCACATCTATGGTGAGCAGATCGAAATTCTGCGGTACTTTATGTTTATCAAGCAGGAGATTTAACGTCTCGGAGGTAACATGGACATTTACACAGCTTGCTTTCGCGTTATCTTTATAGTTAACGGTAAGTTGCTTGAAGGCATCGCTATCGGCCTCAATTAAAAGACCCTGCCATCCCTTGTTAGCGATCAGGTTCCAGCTATTGCTCCATTTTTTGCCATCACAGGCCCCTATATCTACACAGAAACCGCGTGATACGGATAGGGCTTCAAATATGTGTTCGATAATCCCATCTTCTCCGTTTTCTGAGGTCACATTCTTGCGGTGTTTAAGCAGGGTGTTTTTTGGAACCCATTTTATATCAAGTTTTCCTGCTTGCGCTTCCAGCGCTGCAGAGCGGTAAGTATGACGTGGCCGGAATAAACGCAGGCCATCCGGCAGCACTTGGATATCCCGCTGGCTTATTTTTATGAAGTCAACAACCCCCTCCTCATTGCGCTGGCATTTCCAGTAATGGCGATCAATCGGATGAAGGACCAATGTCCCGTCATAGCCTTGGAAGATACGCATTTCATCGAAAGGGTAGAAGAATTTTTCCGGATGGTTATCGGGTATAGCGAATTTTGCATAATGATCGCTGCGCACAAAGAAAAGATTCCAGTGAATCTCGCAGACTAACTCGTAGCCTTTCCGCTTGCCTAGCTCATATAGTGCTCTCATGGAAGAAGGACGGCTGGTGGGAGCGTCCTGATCCGGGAAATAGGATACTTTCGGATTTATGAGGCGGTTGAATTCGATAGATACAACGTGCGGGTGGTAGTTCTCCAATGCTTCCCATATGTGATAGTCGGGCCCGTCACAATCTATAGACAGAAAGTCAAATTCGGATGGTATGGGGGTGCGGGCAAGAATGGCATCTAGACGGCTTTCTCCTTCCCAACTGACCATATCACTAAAACACCATGTATTCGGCGTATCATTGCAATGCTGCTGAAGTTGCGGGAAGAATGTCGGATCAGGTTCTATGTATACGGCTTTCCAGCCATGATTTTTTACAAGATTCCATGTATTGGAGTCGAGTTTACCATCACAGGCACCAAATTCAACGCACCAGCCGGGCTTAGTGATACCAATTGTCTCAAGTATTTTCTCCAGGACACCGTCCTCACCGCCTTGTGAAGCAATGTTTCTGGCGTAGCTTGCCAGATAGTTATTGGCTTTAATCTTCTTGAGCGCTTCTTCATCCGGGCGCACGATGTCAATGACATGACTATGCAGTGCAGGATTGTGGATCGTGTGATTTCCTGCTTTCTGGAGAAGTCTCTTTTTTAGGTTCAGAATCATAATGGCAATAAAAATTGGAAAATGATAAATATCGACTATGCATATATATGCGTCAAGTAAAAGTTATAACCCGTGGTTTATGGTTATAATATATTGATAATCAATAATATTATTCCTATACTTTACTTTGTGTAAAAACCGGCTATTTTACCAGTAATTTTTTAAGCTATCCCGAAACGGCCAAAATATGATGAGCACTGGTAACAAGATAGCGCTGATGCGTCCGAAACTGCCCGGTTATGAAGCAGTATTGCCATACTGGCGGGAGATCGATGCAAACCGCTGGTATTCGAATTTCGGACCGCTTTCCCTGCGCCTGGAAACACGGATGGCTGAATTCTTCAGGCAGGATGACGGCTGTGTCGTAACGGTAGGCAACGGGACTGCAGGGCTTACCAATATACTGCGTGCGCTTAACCTGCCTCGCGGCAGCTATTGCCTGCTGCCTTCCTGGACGTTCATTGCCACACCTGCATCCGTCATTTCCGCCGGACTTGTGCCTTATTTTATAGATGTGGATGAAGAAACATGGGCGCTTAATCCTGAAGCGGTACGGGAGCACCTGCGTGCATTGGGCAATAAGGTAAGCTCGGTCATGGTGGTGGCCCCGTTTGGTGCGCCGCTCGACATGGAAGCGTGGGACCGTTTGAGTGAAGAAGCAGGAGTCCCGGTTATTATAGACGCAGCGGCGGGGTTTGATGCGTTTTCCACCATAGATTATTCGCGCCCGCGCAAGAATCCGGTCATGATCAGCCTGCATGCCACAAAAGCTTTGGGAATAGGCGAGGGGGGCATTGTGATTTCTTCGGATGCCGCTTTGATATCCCGTGTCAGGGAGATGTCTAATTTCGGCTTTTCCGACTCGCGCATTATAACCATACCGGGAACGAACGGGAAGATAAGTGAATATCATGCGGCGGTGGGGCTTGCGGCGCTGGACGGGTGGAAAGAAAAACGTGCGGCCTTTAGCCAGTTGAAAACGTGCTATGCGGAGGCTATTGCGGAAGCCAGGCTGCCTGTCTACGCTCCTTGCCTGGAGGGGAGTTGGGTTTGCTCGACCTTGAGCCTGCGCCTGTCGCACAGAAGCGCGGATGCTGTAATCAGGTATCTGAATCAGGCAGGGGTGGAAAGCCGCAAGTGGTGGGGCAATGGCTGTCACGCCCATCCTGCTTATATGGCCTATCCGCGCATGGAGCTTACAGTTACAGAGAGATTGGGTAACAGCATTCTTGCCCTGCCTTTTGCGGTGGATATGACTAAAGAAGAGGCGGGTGCGGTTGTGGACGCACTGGGAAGTGCAATGCAGGAACATATGCAAGAAGAACGGGCATACGCCTGATTCACAGGTTGCTACGAATCTCTTCTGCGATTTTGTGTGCAGGTTCCGTCATTAGGCGTTCCAGGATACTGTTGAAATTCCCTTGATAATCCGGTAGGAATTTGAGTGCAAGTCCGGTTTCTGAAAAGATTTTCTCCTCATAAAGTTCCCGTCCGCCAGGGGCATTAATATAGATATCCGCATTATAATGTTTTGCAATCGCCAGAATCCGGTCTTGGCCTCTAATAGAGTCAGGCAGCGCAAGTTCGCTGGAGCGTGCAAACGTACATTCAATGCCTAAAAGCTGGCAGACTGTGATGAGGCCGTTGATAATATAATCGCATGGTGGAGCGGTAAGTGCTTCAACTGCTGGAAGGAAGGAAATATTGGGGCAATTTTGGTTTGACAAGGCCGGAAATTCAGCCATGCGCATATTCCATTCTTCCTGCGCGTTATCAGCAAAGCGCAAATCCGTGATACGTGTATTATCACGATCCAATTTTACTAACGGCAGAGTCAACCAGGCCGCAGAACCATTACGATGTGTAAGTTTATTGCGATGTACCCAGCCACGTCTTGGAAATTGTACGCAGTCATAAAAAACAAAGAGATCAGCAGCTTCGAAAAGGCGGAAATAGCCCGCATAAGGCATAAAATAAGGCTGCATGATAGCGATGGTGCGCGCCATCAGACCGTGAGCCCTCCATCCACCTCAAGTACAGTTCCGTTTACGTAGTCATTCTCAATGGCGAAAAGAACTGTCTGTATGATGGATTCGGGCTGCCCTAATTTTCGCAGTGGAATATGGTTTACAATATCTTTTAATTGTACCTCCGTAACTGCCTTATGTGTGGAGACTGTGTCGATATAGCCAGGTGCAACCGCTACGGTACGGATGCCATGTAACGCGAGTTCCTTTGACCAAACCTGCGTAAGCGCATTTACTCCCGCCTTACTGGCCGAATAGGCGCTCTGGCCGGCTTTGCCCTGGGCGCTTATGGAGCTGATGTTAATGATCACGCCCTTAATGCGCGCCTGGGCCATCTTACGTGCAACCCATTGAGAGAGATAGAATACGGAAGAAAGGTTAATTGCAATGCAGCGTTGCCATTCTTCCGCGGCCTTCTTTAGGGAATTCTCATCTTTTTCCAGTATATTGACCAAAGGGGCGCTGTGGAGGATGCCTGCGCCGTTGATTAATACATCGATACGAGGGTGCAGGCGATAGATGTCCTGTATTTTCTCGGTAATCTGGGAATAATCGCTTACATCACAGCAAATTTTAGTAATTTTACTGCTCTCCAGCGCAGCGAGCCTTTCCGCATTATTGTCCAGGGCGATTACATGTTCCGCTTTCTCAAGGATGGCATGCAGGATGGCACTGCCCAAATCCCCGGCAGCTCCGGTAATTAATGCGGTTTTCCCTTTCAGATCCATATAAGGCTCATTTCTTGTAACGTTCCAGCGCTGTACGGATTGCGCTTACCGAGATCATATCGGCAATCTCATCGCCAGTAAATTCAATCGAATAAGCCTGCTCTATTGCCAGAATCAGCTCCATATGCTTTAGAGAATCCCATTCTACCGTATTTTTCATTTCCATATCGTCAGAAACGCGGGTTTCGGGAATATTCAGCGCCCCGGCTATTAATTTCTGCAGTGTAGTCATGAGACGTTTATTTCCACCTATCGTGTTTCAGTTGAATATTTCTTTCATGGCAGGGTGAAAATAACAACTTTATTATGAAGGGCAATATGAATATAGTAGGCATCTCAATCAACTAGTGATGAAACCATGAGTGATTATATATATAATATGGGGCTGCGTTTCAAAGAAGTGGCCCGGCGATACCCGAGGAATCCAGCGCTTTCATTTCCTGATAATAGGATGCTGGATTATCAGGAACTGGATAAGAAAAGCGATCAGTTGGCAACCCATCTGCTGAATGCCGGGCTAAAATCCGGTGAGGTAGTGGCCATTTTTGCGGAAAAATTCCTGTTGACGTATATTACCATGTTGGCGGCCCTTAAAATAGGAACGCCGTATGTGGTACTCGATACGAAAAGCCCCAGGCAGCGGCTGGATAAGATTCTGGAACGTTGCCAGCCGGCCCTTGTCATTGCTGAAGACAAGAATTTCTCGTGGGAAGAGGTGTCCACGCTCAGTTTCAGCGATCTGGAGTTACCGGCAGAACCTGTGGCGATTAAGGTTATTGAGGATGTGACAGGCACTACACCGGCCTATCTGATGTTTACTTCCGGTTCTACCGGGTTTCCGAAGGGCGTTACGATAAGCCATGCCAGCATGCTGAATTTCTGTCACTGGATACGCGATACCTTTAGGATATCACCGGAGGATAAACTGGCAGGCGTCAATCCTCTTTATTTTGACAATTCGGTTTTTGATTTTACCGCCTCGCTCTTTAATGGCGCCTGTCTCATTCCGGCAGACCACGAAACGGTAAAACAGCCTAAGGCGCTTGTAGGACGGGTGCGGGAGTGCACGGTGTGGTTCTCCGTCCCCTCGCTTCTCATTTATCTGACCACCATGCGCGCACTTACACAGAGCAGTTGGCCCAGTATGCGCGCCATTGTGTTTGGCGGTGAAGGATTTGCAAAATCAGAACTGAAGAAGCTGTACGACATGTATGGAAAACAGGCGGTGTTATGGAATGTGTATGGCCCGACAGAATGCACCTGTATCTGTTCCGCCAAGCCGATTATTGCTCAGGATTTTGACAGTATGGAAAAGCTGGCGGCACTTGGCCATCTTGCACCCAACTTCAAGGGACTGGTGATGGATGATGAGGGAAAACATGAGGTGCCGGACGGTGAAGCAGGAGAGCTTTATCTTTCCGGCCCGCAGGTGGCGCTTGGGTATTATAACGATCCGGAGCGCACCCGCGTTTCGTTCGTTGTCAATCCGATGATACCGCATATTGCGCAACCCTGCTATTGCACGGGGGATATTGTATACCGCGATCCACAGACCGGGTTTTATCATTTCGTTGGCCGCAAAGATAACCAGATCAAACATATGGGTTATCGTATTGAGCTGGAAGAAATCGAAAATGCATTCGCAAGCTTTTCCGAGATTGCGCAGGCTGCCGTGATTTATCACAAGTCCGGCGGGTATGCCGGGCGGATTGTGGCATTTCTTAAACCTACTACAGATATTCAGGAAGCGGCTGTTAAGGAGCGCCTGCGCGAGGTGATTCCTCCCTATATGATTCCGGAAACGGTGCTTATTATGGCGGAATTGCCAAGAAATGCCAACGGCAAGGTGGATCGTAAGACCCTCGCAGCGCAGTATGCGGCTGAGATGGCAGCGTCCGGTAAGGTGAAAGCGCATGCGTAGGAAGCTTGTACTCTTCGGCATCGGAAAAATCGGCCAGGTGGTCTACCAGCATTTTGCGACCGACAGTGAATATGATGTGGTGGCATTCACGCTGGATCGGGCTTACCTGCCTGCTGATAAGCAGTTCGACGGCTTGCCGGTAGTGGCATTCGAGGAGATCGAACAGCACTATTCGCCCAGGGAACATGATATATTTGTGGCGATAGGCTATCACCAGCTCAACCAGATCCGCGCCGATCGGTATATGGCGGCAAAACAGAAGGGATACCGCCTCGCCACCTACATCAGCTCCCAGAACAAGCATTGCCTGCGTGAGCAGATAGGCGAGAACTGCTTTGTCATGTCCGGCGAGCCGTTGCAGCCGCATACAAAGATCGGGGATGATACCTTTCTCTGGACCAATGCACTGGTGGGCCATCACAGCATTGTCGGCAGCCATTGCTGGGTGACTTCGGGAGTAGTAATTGGTGGCAACTGCCGGATTGGCGACTATTGCTTCATGGGACTGGGTTCCACGGTTGGGCATGAGGTGGCCGTCGGCGGAAAAAGCTTGATCGGGGCAGGGGCACTGGTTACAAAGGACGCGCCGGAAAATAGCGTCTATATCCAGCCGGAAACCCCGCGTTTCCGCCTCACCAGCCAGCAGTTCCTTAGAATGAATACGTTGAAGTAGGAATGATCGTGAAAAAAATATTACTGGCCACCAACGGATCAGGATATCAAATCAATGAATGTCTGAAATTCTCTTTTTTCAGGCAGTCGATCAATGTTATTGTATCCGATGAGCCTTGCGGAGCATTGGATGTTGGAAGCTCCCACGGTATTCTCGGCATGAATCTAGCGGAGAAAGATTCGGCCAGATTGAACGCTGCAATACTGGACACTGCGATCAGCAGAAATATAGATTATATCATTTCTCCCGGCTTTACCCGGATATTCAAGGGCGAAATACTGAACCGTTACAGAGGCAGGATTTTTAATTGCCACCCTTCCATACTTCCGGCATTTAAGGGATATTATGACACACGCGATGTGAAGCGGACTTTTCCAGCAAGAAAAATATATGAGCGGATTATTGAATTCGGTTCCAGGGTTACAGGGAATACCATTCACCTTGTGACGGAAGAAGTTGATGATGGATGCCCCATCATCGTATCGAGCATGAATATTCCCTATAACGAAACACAGGCACAAACCAGGCATCGGCTTTTCATCCAGGAAGTTCAATGCTTGCTGCAAATCGTGTCCTGGCTGAATCAGGATCGCATTGTGCAGGATTCGCAAGGGCGTATGGTAGTTAAAGATGCTATGTTCGATGCTCCCTACTTTTCTCCTAATCTTGACGATCCGGCTATAATGGACTTCACCCTAGATTTTCCGGTGACCTTAAATAAAAAAAATTAGAGGGATTTTAAAGTATTTGCCGTTGAATACGCACAGTATATAAGGATAGACATGAATAGAACCGACGCAACATTATACCGCTGTCCCGCTACGGGCAGTAAACTCCGCCTTGAAGTTACCCGCAAACAAGGCGCGCGGATAATTGAAGGATTAGTGGTCTCCAAAGAAGGGGTTCGCTATCCCATTAAGGAGGGAATACCTGACTTTACTTATCCCCGCGAGATTACTGAAGTTCTAAACGCCACACGTAATCTGTATGAAGAACGAGCTGATGTCTATGATCAGTACCTGCCGCTTACCTTTAAAACTTTTTATGAAGATGAAGATACAGTGCGCCAGCAGATGGTGGATAAACTTAATCTCCAGTCGCATTACAGGGTGCTGGATCTGGCCGCTGGATCTGGTCGAGATTCGATCAATATTGCCAAGCGGCTTAGTGAAAAAGGTAGTCTTTATGTACAGGATCTTTCTCTTTCCATGCTCCAGCATGCTGTGAAACGACTCGAAAAAGTAAAATGTTCCTGTCACTTTTCATTAGGGAACGGTGCTTATTTACCATTTCCTGATAACTTCTTCGATGCCGCATTCAATTTTGGCAGCATGGGAGAATTCGACGAAAAAAGCAGAGCGTTTTCTGAACTTGCAAGGGTGGTAAAACCTGGCGGAAAAGTGGTGGTAGGAGACGAGAATCTCCCTGTATGGTTGCGAGGCCGAACCAAATTTGCTGATATCCTTCTCAATTACAATAAACAGTACGCCTTCGGTTTGCCATTGGAGCATCTGCCGATAGAAGCAAGGAAAGTGCGTTTGGAATGGATTATCGGTGGCGTATTCTACCTGATAGATTTTGAAGTGGGCGAAGGGGAGCCGAGGGCTAATTTTACCTTCAAAATTCCCGGTGCGCGTGGAGGTACGCATATGACGCGCTATCTAGGACAGCTTGAGGGAGTGACGGTTGAGGCTAAAAAACTTGCCCATCAGGCGCGGGCTTTATCCGGTAAGAGTATGCACGACTGGCTCGACGAAGTGGTGCGGGAAGCGGCTGAAAGGGAAATAAAATCTTCTCGACAACCAAAGCTTCGCAAGTTATGACCCTGCCCATCCAATGGAAAAAGCTTGGTCTGGTCTATTCGACGGGCAGCAATGGTGGATGGATGCACAGCCACGGTCAGGTTCCAACGGCACTATGGATGCAGGATCGTATTCGTGTTTTTTTTGCTGCACGACCGAAGCAGACATTAAGTCTTCCAGCTTTTCTGGATCTGGATCCTCTGGATCCAACACGCATTTTGTCTGTTTATCCTGATCCATTAATTGATGTGGGAGTGCCAGGAAGTTTTGATCAGCATGGGGTCATGCCTTCCTGCGTTATTGAGGAGAAAGACCAGCTCTGGATGTATTATTCCGGCTGGTGCCGTGAAGTTGATGTGCCTTACAATAATACTATCGGGCTTGCAGTGAGCACTGATGGTGGGCGGCATTTCAGCCGGATGTTTGAAGGTCCCATCGTGGGGCGTTCGCGGTTTGATCCCTTTAATGCTTCTTCACCGTTCGTTATGCGGGAAAATGGGCAGTGGCATATGTGGTATTCTTCCGGCACGGGGTTTTATCGGGCTGGTACAAAATATGAGCCAGTGTATCTTCTGCGTTATGCCCACTCATCCAATGGCATTGACTGGGCAATCCACGAACACAATCTTATTCCTACTCTTTCGGAAGATGAGGCGCAGACACGTCCAACTGTCATATACTTAAATGGGCTGTACCATATGTGGTTCTGCTATCGTTCCAGTGAAGATTACCGTAACGGGAAAGGTAGTTATCGCATGGGTTATGCGGTTTCCAGAAATGGTGTGAATTGGGAACGCCACGATGAACGTGTTGGCATCACTGTTTCAGTGGCTGGATGGGATGACACAATGATTGCCTATCCCTGTATTATTCCTTTTAGTGATGGACGCTATCTGATGTTTTATAATGGCAATGATTTCGGCAAAGAAGGTTTTGGAATTGCAATGGGCAACTTAAACAGGAGATGACGACATGAAACGGCAGAAGCTTAAGCAAAAAGTATATAATGATGGGCAATTTGAATCTGTTAAATTCATCGGCAGGCGTAAGGATTACTATGAAGGGGTAGAAAAAATTTTCCAATTAGGCTACGAGCCGACAGATTTCCTCTATCATTTTCCTGCTTTTGTGGGACATATGACGCTGTGGAAGGCACTGACGCTCTATGAATTATACAAAAAAACGTTGGGTTTGTGCGGCCATATTGCCGAAGTAGGGGTTGATAAAGGTTCAAGCTCTCTTTTATTTGCAAAACTGGTGCAGATTTTTGAGCCGGAAGCATTGACGTTGGTGCATGGGTTCGACTGGTTTCAGGGTGTAAAACCCACGAAAGAAGAGAAAAACCTCATTAATGCCACCTGGCACGGTGAGGATGAAGGTCGTCTGCGGGAACTTGTTCGTGCGCAAAAGCTGGAACATATACTCAAAATTCACAATCTCGATGTATCTAAGCAGATGGCGGCATTTTTTAAGAAGCATCCGCATATGCGTTTCAAATTGGCGTATCTGGATTGCGGATTTTACCCGGCAGTCTCCAGTGCCATTAAAGCCATTTGGCCGCGAATGGTGCCAGGTGGTATAATGGTGTTTGATCAGTATAGTAACGAGCTTGCTCCCGGTGAGGCACGTGCAGTTGATGAGTTGCTTCCTAATATTAAAATCGAAACCATACCTAATTCATGGTTCCCCAATGCCTTCGTGCAAAAGCCATTTGTCTGACAGGTACGAGAAGAACGTTTTTATGATATAGTGGCTATTGGTCGGCACGGTGCTGCTTGGCGCTTTCCTTGCCGTGAGCATCAGCATAACGCTGCCACATTGCAAAATAAGCGTCTTCCATTTCCGCCATATAAGCATCCATATTATTTCGTGGCGAGTTTACAAAATCGCTACGCATGGTTTGACGGTAGTGGCTGAGTTTTTGCTTATCCTTTGCAAGGGACACGGCTTTTTCTATAAATTCCTGCGGTGACTGGCATTGCAGCTCCGGATGGTTGCCTGCTGCTCCGACAATGGCTTGTCCTACCTGTGAAGAATAGCGCTCACCGGTCAGGGAGATAACCGGCACGCCTTGCATAGTCGCCTCTATAGAGGTTGTGCCTGCATTAGCAGGGTAAGTATCCAGCGCTATATCTGTACGCCAGTAGCACTTAAGCAACGTGGCATGATCGGAATTGCCTTCCAGAATCAGCCTTGACTGATCTATGCCTCCATCTTTGAAATGATGAATAAATGCGGCACGGTTTGCAGGCTCGCCTAGCACCTGTGCCTTCATAAAGAATTTGCTTCTAGGAACGCGTTTTAATATCTCACACCATAAATGGATCTGCTGTCGTGAAACTTTATGGGCCTGTCCGAAACTACAGAAGGTTATGAAACCATTTTTTTCAAAAGGGGACTCCGTAAGGGGAGGATAATAGTTGCCTATAGGTACAGCATGAAACTGCCCTTCTTTGTGAAAGATGGTCTCTGAATAATAAGATTGTAGCGCTTCAATATTGTAATCACCGGGAGTGAGCGCATAATCCATGCCTGGCACACCCGTAGTGCAACAATAGTTATACATTGTTACTTGTACGGGAACCGGATGGCGGGCTATCTCATAGTAACGGTGGAAAACGCCATGCCCATTCAGTTCTACTAGTATGTCTATTCCATCTTTACGCACCAGTTCACAGAATGCATCTGCATTCATGCCATATGTATCGCGCCAATGTTCGACGACATTGCGCACGGAGTCCGTCTTTTCATTTACCTTTTCATCGGAGTAAAAGAATACTTCAACACGATCCCGGCTATGGGCTTTGAGCATGGGTTGCAGTGAATTGGTGGAGACGGGGTTGGTGATGAAATGGCAGGTATAGCCTATCTTCAGGCGGCGGCCTTCGAGTGGCGGATTGGGGTAATCCTTATATACTTTACCGCTGGCAAACCGGCTGCTCCAGTATACGTGCTGCTGATATATGCGTTCATTTGTCTGCACCTCCGGCGAACCGAACATCATCAGCTGTAAATAAGAGACAATCAGCGCTTCGGGGGCCTGTTCCGGTGTGCCGTAACATTTGAGCAATGTTTCGTATACAGCAAGCCCCTCATCCGGCAGTCCCGCATGACAGAGGAACTCGGCTATCCTATGCAGCGTACGCTCAAAGGTTTGCCCGGGAGTGTGGATGATGGATTGTATATAATTATATGCCTTTTTGCCAAGTAATGCGCGGGTCTTATGCAGATCGGGTATCGCTTTCTCGACCTGCTTCACGAAATCTGCATTCTGACGCAAGGGGATGTATTTCCTGACACGGGTAGCGACGAAATTCCTCGCTGAATAATAGGGCTGTCTTAACTGTTTCTTCAATGCATTGTACATAAGTACGCAAATATTGGAGTCTTAAGTTTTAGTTGCGGGGGTAGGATTTGGATCTGCGGCCTTCAGGTCATGAGACGGAATAACAAATAAACAACATATTCATATTATAAGTATGAGAATACCATGACCGTGCTTCCGTGTCAGAAACCGTGCTAGAACAAATATCGCTATAGCCTTTCTAACTATATTTAATAGCATTATTACGAAGTTATCGTCAAGTTTATTGGCAAATACCTAATATGAGTAATATGCATTATGGTTCCAGTCGCAGTTTTCAAAAACCGTCTGTGCTTACATCCACTTGCCGAATTTGCGTATATACCAGTTCTTCACGATCTGGGTCATGATGCAGTAGCCAAGCAGGGTGGCAAGCAGCCACGGGAAATAGGTGGCGGGTAAAGGTACAAGCCTGAGGCTTCCGCCAAGAGGCGAGAAGGGGATGTATATGCCAATCGCCATGATGGCAAGCGTAAGCAGCATGACGGGCGTTGCCGGCCTGCTCTGGAAGAACGGAATTTTCTGCGTCCTGATCATATGTACGACCAGCGTCTGCGACAATAGCCCTTCCACGAACCAGCCGGACTGGAACAGGCTCTGGTGCTCGGGACTGTTGGCGCCGAATACGAACCACATCAGGCAGAAAGTGGTAACGTCGAAGATAGAGCTTATCGGACCTATGAACATCATGAAACGGGCGATATCGCCAGATTCCCATTTGCGCGGCTTTTCGATATATTCCTTGTCCACGTTATCCCAGGGGATGGAAATCTGGGAGATATCATAAAGCAGGTTCTGCACCAGCAACTGGAGCGCGAGCATGGGAAGGAAGGGGAGGAAGGTACTGGCGATGAGCACACTGAACACATTGCCGAAATTCGAGCTTGCAGTCATCTTGATGTATTTGATGATGTTGCCGAAGGTTCTGCGTCCTTCGATTACACCTTCTTCCAGCACCATCAGGCTTTTCTCGAGCAGGATGATGTCGGCGGACTCCTTGGCGATGTCCACGGCGGTGTCCACCGAGATGCCGACATCGGCGTCGCGCAGCGCTGCTGCGTCGTTTATGCCGTCGCCCATATAGCCTACCGTATGCCCAAGTCCCTGCAATATGCGTATGATACGCGATTTCTGGGTGGGTGACATCTTGGCGAATATGGTGGTGGCTTCCACCTGCTGTGCCAGGTCGCTGTCCGAAAGCGAGTCGATATCCTTGCCCATGATGATATGAGTGGCGTCAAGGCCGACTTCCTTGCATATCCTGCGGGTGACGACTTCATTATCGCCGGTAATGATTTTTACGGCCACGCCATGACCGCGGAGCGCTGAAATGGCCGTAAGCGCGGTTTCCTTTGGCGGATCAAGGAAGGCTATGTAGCCTGCAAGGATGAGATCGGATTCATCTTCCACGGTGTAAGTGCGTTCCTCGCCTTGGACCCACTTATAGGCGACAGCAAGCACCCGCAGCCCTTCTTCGTTCAGTTCCCGGGTAATGGCGCGGATCTTTTTGCGCTTTTCAGAATCGAGCCTGATTCTGACCGGCCGGGCAGCGGTTCTTTTCTCTTCAGGTATGGATGCGGATTTTTCGTTTGCGGCGCCTAAATCGTCGGCTTCGGAACAGAGCGCCAGCACTTCCTCCACCGCGCCTTTGCAAACCAGCAGGTTGCGTTCAGCGTTCGGGTGCACGATGACAGACATGCGGCGGCGGACGAAGTCAAACGGGATCTCATCCACCTTGTGATAATGCTGCTGCATATCTTGCAGGTGGTAATCTTCGCCGAAACGCAGCACGGCGACGTCTAGGACATTTTTCAATCCGGTCTGGTAGAAGCTGTTGAGATATGCATATTTAAGCACCTCAAGATTTTTCTTGCCATGAATGTCGAGATGGCGCTCCAGGATAATCTTATCCTGCGTGAGTGTCCCGGTCTTGTCCGTGCACAGAACGTCCATCGCTCCGAAGTTCTGGATGGAATTTAGGCGTTTTACGATGGTTTTGCGCTTGGCCATCATGATGGCGCCGCGCGCCAGGTTGGCGGTGACAATCATGGGAAGCATTTCCGGCGTCAGCCCGACCGCGACTGATATGGCGAAGAGCAACGCGTCCATCCAGTCGCCTTTGGTAAATCCGTTGATGAAGAACACCACAGGAACCATGATGAACATGAAGCGGATCAGCACCCAGCTGACTTTATTTATGCCGATGTCGAAACTGGTGAGTGCGCGCTTGCCGCTGATATCCTTCGCCATCTTGCCGAAATAGGTATTGTTGCCGGTGGCGACCACAAGGGCGACCGCCGAGCCTGTCACCACGTTTGTGCCCATGAAGCAGATATTGTCGAACTCCAGCGGGTTCCCTTTACCCTTCTTATCATCCTCGGGCTGGGCGCGCAGCATGTCGTATTTTTCGATGGGTATAGACTCTCCCGTAAGCATCGCCTGACTGATGAACAGATCGCGTGAGGTGAGGAGGCGCACATCAGCTGGGATCATGTCGCCCGCCGAGAGTTTCACGACATCACCGGGCACGAGCTCGGTGATGGAGATTTCCTGAAGCCTGTCGTGATCTTTGCGGATGACGGTGGCGGTTGTGCGTACCATGGCCTTCAGCGCCTCCGCCGCCTGGTTGGAGCGGAATTCCTGCCAGAAGCGCAGCACGCCGCTGATGGTAATCATGGTGATGAGCACGATAATGGTCTTGAAGGTGCGGTCTTCCGGAGACGCCAGTATCACATCCGTAAACAGGGAAATAATGATAAGTGCGGCCAGCACCCCGATGAACGGGTTGATGAACGACTCGATGAATTGTACATACCAGGGATTGGGGCGCTCATGGGCGACTTCATTCAGGCCGTACTGCTCCCTGCGCAGCAGGACTTCTTCATCGCTTAGCCCGTGCGTGGAGGTCTTAAGGGAAGCAAGTGCTATATCAGTAGTCGCTTTGGATGAATCTATGAGGCGTTGCGAGACAGCCGCTGGTTCTCTTCTGGTAATGCTTCTTCCCGTATCCTTCATGGCACAATCATCACGTCCGGTGGGAAATCCGTCTGTCCGCCAAAGCCATCTGAAAAAATATCAGGAACATTTCTCACCGCTTATTATTCCGGTGAAAGGAAACCGCCGCAACCTTATGCCGGGATAATAAGCAGTTGACTGCCAGAGCCGTCAGACACGGAATTCTCATGCAAAGTTAAAGATGGAGAAGGTCTACCCAGATGGAAAATGGGTGTCAAGCTAAAAGCCATTGTTAATCCTATCCGGATGGTATTATTATCAGACAGGATAGTGAGCTTTAAGGATATAAAAGGAAGTCAGGCTGGATGCTGGCATTATTGAGTAGACATTTTACCGACCGTACATGGCGTGAAATGCCTTATGTGCATTATAGCCTGGGGTTATTGCTTGGTCTTTATTATATCAGCTCTCCTCATTGTGAAGAGGATTTTTTTTCTTATTTTCGCGCAGCACAACTACTGCACTATGCAGATAATAATCTGTACGAGGTTACCCGCTATCATAGCTTATGTTATAAGCCTCATGGCGAAGAGTTCCGAAATATTTTCCCTTATCTCTATTCACCGCTTTTTGCCGTGCTGTTATATCCACTCGGTTATCTCAGCTATTTTTATTCCTATAGCATATGGACAGCGGTGAATATAATTCTGAGCTTTGCACTTATACGCAGAATAGGGCTCTTGGCAGAAATAATGCGCGTAGAGCAATATAAAAGCCTGTTTCAAAGCCTGACTGTTGGAATCTATATCTGGTCTTATATATTATTCATCGGGCAGATCTCCATTATTATATGCCTGGCATTGACGGAGTTTTTTATAGGCTGGTATCGAAAGAAATATAATGTGTCGATGGCGTGGCTGGCATTGGCTGTATTTGTTAAGCCGCATTATTTTATGCCGCTCCTGTCTCTTCTGGCGGGCAGACGCGAATGCAGGAAACTGGCAATGTTGTCAGTGTGCGTGTTTTTTATTGTTTTACTCACCTTGCCGCTGGCTGGGATACAGAACTGGATTAACTATCTTCCTTTTATTTCAAAAATGAATGAATGTTACGTTGGATGTAATGCCGCATTTTCCGAGATGGTTAATCTGAGAGGAGTGCTAAGCAGTGCTTTCTCGCAGGAGAACTGGAAATATATAAGTAAAATTTCACTCGTATTGTATTCCGCGTTGCTTGTATCTGCTTTCTATCTCGGCAGATATATCACGAGAAGACAAATTGATCTGGGGAACATGTTTCCCCTGGCTGTCATTACCGCGCTATATTTTTCTCCGTGGTTCCATATACAGGATTATTATCTGCTGTTGCCTGTCGTGGTCTTAATCACGCCGGATTTAGTGAGGATGGAAAAAACGGGATGGTTGCTCGTCCCCTATATGGGCGCCGCTTTCGGGTTTGGGAAGCATATTTCCATAGTATTGCACCGTGGCATTATGATCTTTTTGTTGTTTCTAATTTCTTATGCATCATTCAGGATTCTCTCGGGTAATGCCGATTTGGAGCGCTCCAGCCATTGATCCAGTGCTTCCTTGGCACGGATGGTCATGCGCTCGGCACGCTGGTCCTTGCGGATTTTGCCGGTGAGCGGCGGAAAAAGGCCGAAATTGACATTCATGGGCTGAAAATGTTTTGCTTCCGCTCCGCCTGTAATATGGTTAAGCAGAGCGCCTAGCGCGGTGACGGCAGGAGGAAGTATCGTCCTGCCACTCGCAAACCTTCCGGCCAGCAGTCCTATTGCTGCGCTTTCCACATAGCCTTCCACCCCTGTAATCTGCCCGGCAAAGCGTATATGCGGCGCGGCCTTCAGGCGTAAATCATTCGTGAGCAGTTTGGGACTGTTGATAAAGGTGTTGCGGTGCAGGCCGCCAAGACGTACGAATTCAGCCTTCTCCAGCCCCGGTATCATACGGAATATACGCTGCTGCTCGCCGTATTTGAGCTTGGTCTGGAAGCCGACCATATTATAAATCGTGCCGAGCTTGTTATCCTGGCGCAGTTGCACCACGGCGTAAGGTTGTTCAGTTTTATGCGGATTCTTAAGCCCTACCGGCTTCATCGGGCCGAAGCGCAGCGTTTCCTTTCCGCGTTCCGCCATCACTTCAATGGGCAGGCAGCCTTCAAAATAAGGAGTGTTCTTTTCCCACTCTTTGAATTCGGTTTTTCCGCCGTTGATAAGCGCGTCAATGAAAGTGTAATACTGTTCCTGCGAGAGCGGAAGATTAATATAATCGGCGCCGTCACCCTTGTCATAGCGTGATTGGAACCACGCCACGTCCATATCGATAGTGTCTTTGAGTACAATCGGGGCAATGGCATCGAAGAAGGAAAGATAGGCTTCGCCAGTGACTTTTAAAATCGAGTCCGAAAGCGATTGCGAGGTGAGGGGGCCGGTGGCGATGATGGTCTCGCCGAATTCCAGTGGCGGCAGTTCGGTAATTTCTTCCCGCGTGAAAGTAATAAGCGGATGGTTTTGCAAAGCTTCCGTAACTCCCTGCGAGAAGCCTTCGCGATCGACCGCAAGCGCCGAACCGGCAGGCAGCTTGTGCCTGTCGCCTTCGTGCATGATGAGCGATCCGGCGCGGCGCATTTCCTCATGCAGTAATCCAACTGCATTATTCACCGAATCATCGGAGCGAAAGGAATTGGAGCAGACCAGTTCGGCGCATTTGTCCGTCTGATGCGCTTCCGTTTTCCTGAATGGGCGCATTTCGTGGATGATCGCTTTAACGCCTGCCTGCGCTGCCTGCCATGCCGCCTCGCTTCCGGCAAGGCCGCTGCCTATGATGTGTATCTGTTTCATGGTTATTTACTGTCCGCGTTCTTTATTTATTTGTTTCACTGCGGCGTCTATTTTCAATTCAAGAAATTTCTTGCCGTAAGCGGCGCTTGCGTTGACGGAGGAGCCGTCGGCGCCGAATTTGTTAAAATCTTCCGGCGTAAAAGCGCCGCGCAGGCTGCTGCGCACGCCTTCAGGATGAGCGGCGAGCATTTCGGAAGTATCAGCAAGGCCGCCATGCGCCTCGATATTTTCTTCCTTTGGAGCTTCCGTTTTTATCCATTCCACCTGGCCGTTATGGCTGTCGTAATAATCGCTTATATGAACGACTTTCACGCCTTCCATCTTCCATTCGGCGGAGAGCTTCGCGGCGACTTTTGCCTGCACGGGCTGGCTTGCGCCGTGCTCGCCGACGAAGCAGATGAGTTTGAAACCATGTTCCTTAAGGCTTCTTGCCGTGTCTTCCAGCACGGCGGCGAAGGTATCTGGCTTCAGCGACAACGTTCCCGGAAAACGCATATGCCCGGTGGGTGGGTGGATGTCGCCTTCCGGGACATAGGCCATAATCGGAGCTACCAGGGTATGTCCAAGCCTTCTCGCTATTTCCGGCGCGGTTCTCTGCAGGATAAAATTATGCTTTCCCAGTACGATATGCGGGCCGTTCTGTTCTGTTCCGCCCGTTGGCACGATAACGGTAGTATCGCCCGCTTTGATGGCTGCGGTAATCTCCTGCCATGTCATACCTTCCATCATAACGGTGCCTGCTAAGGCTGAATTGGCTGTAAACAGGCAGAAAATAGCAAAAAACAAGCATAAAATACGCATAAATCATTGTCTCCTTATTGATTTACCGGATTTGCCTGTTATATAAAGCATCGGTCTTATGAGCAATATAAAGAAATCAGACAACACGCCCATCATCACGGACGTATCCTTCAAGGACGCGCTTTCGGAGCGGTATCTTGCCTATGCGCTGTCCACGATCATGTCGCGGTCGCTGCCGGACGTGCGCGACGGGCTGAAGCCTGTGCACCGCCGCCTGCTTTACGCCATGCTTCAGTTGAAGCTTGATCCGAAATCAGGGTTCAAGAAATGCGCGCGCGTGGTGGGCGACGTCATCGGTAAATACCATCCGCACGGCGATACGGCGGTGTATGACACGCTCGTGCGCCTTGCCCAGTCCTTTGCCGTCCGCTATCCGCTGGTGGAAGGGCAGGGCAACTTCGGCAGTATTGACGGCGACAATGCGGCAGCCATGCGTTATACGGAAGCGCGCCTCACCGCGGTATCGCTCGCGCTGATGGACGGCATCGATGAAAACACGGTGGACTTCCGCCCGACTTATGACGGCGAGGATCAGGAGCCGCTGGTGCTGCCTGCGAGCTTCCCCAACCTGCTGGCCAACGGTTCCGAGGGTATCGCGGTCGGCATGGCGACTTCCATCCCGCCGCACAATGTCGGGGAATTATGTGATGCGCTGGTCTATCTTATCCAGCATCCGAACTGTTCCATCGCAAAACTTGTAGGTTTCATCCACGGGCCGGACTTCCCGACCGGGGGCACTATCATCGAGCCGCATCAGAATATTGTGCAAGCCTACGAAACCGGGCGCGGCAGTTTCCGCGTGCGCGCGAAATGGGAAAAGGAAGAGCTGAGCCACGGCCTCTATCAGATTGTGGTAACTGAGATTCCTTACCAGGTGCAGAAATCAAAGCTGATCGAGAAGATTGCCGAGCTCTTCCGCAATAAGAAATTACCGTTGCTTGGCAATATACGCGACGAGTCGGCAGAAGAAATGCGCATCGTGCTGGAACCCCGGAACCGCCAGATCGATCCGGCGCTTCTGATGGAGTCGCTCTTTAAGGTGACGGATATTGAAACCCGTTTTAATATGAACATGAACGTGCTGGCGGCTGGTAGCATGCCGCAGGTGATGAACCTGCGCGAAGTGCTTTCCGCCTTCCTTACTCACCGCGATGAAGTGGTGGTAAGGCGCACGAAGTTCCGTCTCGATAAAATCGCTCACCGGCTTGAAGTGCTTGGCGGCTTGCTGATCGCTTATCTCAACCTTGACGCCGTGATTAAGCTTATCCGCAACGAGGACGATCCCAAGCCCAAGATGATGAAGAAATGGGATTTGACGGATGTACAGGCGGAAGCCATCCTCAACATGCGCCTGCGATCCTTGCGCAAGCTTGATGAAATTGAGATTAAACGCGAAAACGAGGATCTGCTCAAAGAACAAAAAGAACTGAGGAAAATCCTCAAATCGGATGAACATCGCCGTGAGGTCATTATCCAGGAGATTAAGGAAACCAAGAAAGCCTTTGGCGGCGGCGCGCTCGGCAAGCGCCGCACGGATTTCTCGGATGCCCCTGCCTCGCCGGATATTGACATCGAAGCGTTTGTCGAAAAAGAGCCGATTACGGTGCTTTGCTCCAAGATGGGGTGGATAAGGGCAATCAAGGGACATGAAGCGAATGTCAGCGATATTAAATACAAGGAGGGCGATGAGGAAAGATTTTCGCTTTTCGCCCAGACGACCGACAAGCTTCTGTTATTTGCCACGGATGGTAGATTTTTTACAATTCCCTGTGACAAGATAGCGCGTGGCAAGGGGCACGGCGATCCGGTACGCCTGTTCATAGACCTGCCTAACGAGCACGATATTATCGGGATGAAGGTGTTCAAGCCGGGTGAGAAGTTCTTGGTTGCTTCCACCGCGGGAAGAGGATTTATCGTGGATTCCAGTGAAGTGGTAGCCAGCACGAAGAATGGCAGGCAGGTGCTCAATGTGACCGACAAGGCACAGGCGCTGCTCATGAAGATTGCGGAAGGCGATCATGTCGCGGTGATTGGCGACAACCGCAAGCTGCTGGTGTTCCCGCTGACGGAGGTTCCGGAAATGCGGCGCGGGCAGGGCGTGGCGCTGCAGAAATATAAAGGCAGCGATCTGGCGGATGCGAAAGTGTTCAGGCTTAAGGAAGGATTGTCATGGAAATCTGGTGAACGCATGCGCGTGGAGCCGGATGTGAGGCCGTGGCTCGGCCACCGCGGCACTGCCGGACGCCTGCCGCCGACAGGGTTTCCGCGATCGAATAAATTTGAGTAAGAGGATGTTATGGAACTGATGCAGGATAAGCTGAAAGCGCATGATGATGTGGACACTACGCAGAATGTTGTGGAAGTAACCATGCAGAACTTCATGCATGAGGTGGTGCAGGCATCGCTGCAGGTGCCTGTGCTGGTCTATTTCACCGCATCGTGGTGCGGGCCGTGCAAGCAGTTCGGGCCGCTACTTGAGAAGGTGGTGAACGAAGCGAAGGGGCGGCTGAAGCTTGCCCGTGTGGATGTCGACAAAAATCAGCCGCTCGCGCAGCAGTTTCGCATACAGTCTGTGCCGATGGTATATATCTTCGTCAATGGCCAGCCGCTGGATGGGTTCTCGGGTGCCATGCAGGAAAGCCAGCTGAAGCAGCTGCTTTCCCAGTTCATGGCGGCTTCGCCTGAGGAAGAGGACATCAAGGCTATACTGGCGAAAGCGAAAGAATTGCTTGATTCAGGCGATGCTGCGCAGGCATTGCAGTATTACAAGGCGGTTACGGCGCAGGATAAAGATAA
>CAYVTI010000001.1:0-4930 GCA_964454545.1 uncultured Rickettsiales bacterium | reverse complement strand
CCGCTGACCAAAAGCACGCTGCGTTATGATAAGGAAAATAACGAGCTTATCAGCGACAAGGCGAAACTCGCCTACCCGATACGTGATGGCATACCCATCATGCTGGTGGAAGAGGCGAGGAAGCTTGATCTAAGCCATTAAATAATATTGTTATATTATATTTGACATGTGGCGATGTCTTAATCATGCTTGTTGAAGGAACGAGAAAATTAGAGTAAAATCCTTGCGTAAAAGTAAGGATGTGAATGGCCACGAAGGTATTCATCATAGGGCGCCCGGGAAGCGGAAAGACCGAAGCTTCTTTGCGTATAGAAGATATAGCGAGAAACAAAGGCGTTGCCTATACCTACATCAACGATTATCCAATGCTCTATCGCATGTATACGGATGAGATAGAGAAAAATGTTCCTGAGAAACAGCGTAAATTCTCTCCTGCCAATCCAGATAGACCTGAGCAAGGCTTTACCGTAAGGGATTTTTCTGTGCTTGACGATGTTCTGAAGGAACTTCAGAAACAGGCGGATGAGGTGACAAAAAAAGACAAAGATGCATTAATTATTGTTGAGCTTGCAAGGGATAATTACAAAGCCCTGTTTGAAAAATTCTCTCCTGATTTCTATAAAGACAGCCACGTGATATTTCTTGAGACGGATGTGAATACCAGTGTGCAGCGCATTAATAAACGGGCAGAGCGATTGGGGCGGGGTGCTATTTCCAAAGAGATCATGCAAACCTATTATGGTGCTGACAACTGGCAGTATATGATTTCGCCGGGTGGATTCAGGAAGGACTTTGGCATAGATTATAATCATTTCCTGGGACTCAGGAACCAAAGTACCCTTGAGAAATTTCTGGATCATATTGGAAAATATTCTGAGAATAATCTTGGATTTGTGGCGCATAAGGAAGCTGGTCACAAGATTATGATCATGGTAGGGCCGCCAGGCAGTGGCAAAGACACCTATGCGATCAAATACATAAAGGATCGTCCGGGAGGAAACTGGACTCTTATTTCCTCCGATAGGAAACTCTATGAAATTGGCTGCAGGGAAGGACTGGTGGATAAAGAGGGACGAGTCCTTTATGTAGATGTTATATCCAATCCGCTGTTTTATGAAGAAGCCATAGCGTCTGCCTATAAGGAAATGAAACAGGCGATTGCAGAAGGAAAAAATATCATCTTATCCCGTACCTTCACTACGGAGGCGGAACGCGCCCAGGTATTGAAGCTGATACCGCAGAACTATGAAAAGACGGCTGTCATCATGAAAACGCCTGTGGAAATGATACGCGAACGCCTGAAGACTTCTCCCAAAGCTGTTCCTTATGGCCCTATAGCAGACCGCATCCGGAGATTTGAACCGGTAAATTACGAAGAGGGATTCGATAAGATTGCTATCGTTCCTCCGGACGAAAGAGCTAATGCAGGTCTTATTCTTCCCAGTTCTGAGAAAGATTTTTTTACTCCTGGAAAATTTCCAGCCAATAATCCGCAATTATATGATCCGCGCCTGCTGGATGACGTGAACTACAAACCTGAACGCAACCCTGAAATTATTATCATGGCAGGCGCTCCTTACAGCGGTAAAACCACCTGGACGTCCTGGCACAAGCTCCTGCATTCGGGGAGAAGTTATGTGGTGATCTCCGATGATCATGAGTTATACAAGATTGGCGTGGAGCTTGGTATTACTGATGAAAGGGGACGCGTCCTCATGACGGATGTTGCGGCCCAATATCAGGAAGAGGCGCAGACGCGCGCGCGGGCGAAACTGAGAGAGGCGCTGGCAGAGGGAAGAGATATCATCATTGATCAGGCCAATGCAGGACGTAAAGAGCGCGCAGAAATATTGAAGCTGGTTCCGCCCGAGCGCAATTATATCAAGAAGGCGGTTTTCATGAATACGCCGGAAGAAGAAATAAAGAAACGCTGGCAAGAGGAAAGGACACGCGGAAATTATGGCAAGGGAGCGCGGGCTATGGATTTGCGTAGCATGCTTGCCAACTTAACCCCTCCTGCTGCGGATGAGGGATTTAATTTCATAGAGTCCGTGAATCCCAGCCAGCTTCCCATCAGCGACAGGATTGTCAACGGCACTGATCGTATAACTTTGTTCCGGGAACGCTGCCTAAAAACGATCCGTTGTGGTTTAATGCCAATTTATTGGCCAACAGCAATAAACAGGCTTCCAGATAAGGATTGATTGTATGAATGGGCGTTATGTGACCGGATTCTTTCTTATCTTCATAGCCTTGTCCGGCTGCTACATTTACTATTCCGAAATACAAAAAAGTGCATATGAGACGAAGAGCGCAAGTGCCCAAGCAACAGTTACAGCAATAGATAGCTATGCTTATCCGAGGCGCAGTGCGCAGACTGTTGTAGTACCAAATGCGATTGAATATGAATATACGGTTGGCGGCATTAGTTATACCGGACATACTATTGTAGATAATTCTTGGCCATTTGTCCCCCGCAAGGGTGGAATAATTACGATTAAATATAATCGAGGTAATCCGCAAACCAGTCAGTATATGCCTCGGAACATTGATATTTCTTCTGCCACGTCAATAAGGAATGTATCCTGCTTTTTTGGAGTGTTGGGAGTTGCATTTCTTGTTGGGGCGATGAAAAGAAATAGACCTTAAGCCTCCATATTCCTCGAAGTCGGGAAGGTGATGCGCACGGTGGTGCCTTCGTCGATCACGCTGCCGAATGCCAGCCTGCCGCCATGCAGTTCGGTGAACATCTTGCAGAGCGGAAGCCCCAGTCCGGTGCCCTCGTGGCTCTGGTTGCGGTGCACCTGACCAAATACCGAAAGCGCGATGGGAATGTCCTTTTCCGCAATGCCGACGCCGGTATCGGATACGGTCATGGTTACGTTTCTGCCCGCATCCTGCGCAACGGAGATTTTTATCGTCCCGCCGTCGGGAGTAAATTTTATTGAGTTTGACAACAGGTTGAGCAGTATCTGGCGGATCTTGCGCTTGTCTCCCAGTATGTCCGGCACTATGTCTTCTATCTCGGTGATGATGTTCATCTGCTTTTCTTTGATCTTCTTGTTCATGATGCGAAGCGACTCGCTTACGATGTCGCGCATGACGACTTTTTCCTCGACCAGTTCCAGCTTGCCGGCGTCGCCCTTGGAAAATTCAAGGATGTCAGTAATCAGATTCAGCAGATGGCTGCCACACAGGTTGATGTCGTGAATGCGTTCCTTCTGCTTTGGATTAAGCTGCCCGAAGTAACCGGAATTCATCATTTCGGAGAAGCCGATGATGGCGTTGAGCGGCGTCCGAAGCTCATGGCTCATATTGGCAAGGAACTCGGATTTCGCCTGGCTTGCAAGCACCGCTGCGGATTCCGATTTCTGCACTTGGATAACCTGGCGCGCCATGGCCACGGCGAAAAAGGAGAGCAGGGAGCCGAAAACAATGAAGATAAACAGGAAGCAGTAATCCTTAAGACGGGTTTCGCGCCAGGCTTTGAGGTAATCCGCATCGTCCAGCACGATATTGATGAGCAGCGGAAGGGATTTGAGTTTGACATACCCATAAATCTTAGTACTGCCATTTACCTGGTAGGTATTAACTATGTTCTCATCTTTCTCTCCGGCATGGTTGAATCTTATCAGCGCCATGCTGTTTAATTCACTGTAATAAGAGCCCCGCATGGGGCCGTCCACCAGAATCTCGCCAGAGTCGATTATCTGCAGGGCAATATAGCTGCGGCTTCCCTGTTCCACTGTCTTGAAATACTTTATGAAGAAGTATGGATCAATTGCGGCTATGAACGCTCCTCCGAAACTCCCGTCCGGATTGGCGATTTTGTGCCCCATGATGATAAAATCGAAGCCGTTATTTTTCTCGTTGTGCAGCCGGCCGATATGATAACGCTTGTCTGTGCCGTTACGCAGCTCCTGAAAAACAGTGTTATTTGCAAAGGAATATTTACTGTAATCCAGCCGGTCTCCGTAAGGCTTCTTGTTCGCCGCCATGACCGGGATGCCATGCTCGTCCACCATGATCATGGCCGCCAGGCGCGGTGAGCTGTTCACCAGCATTTGCATGTTGGCTATAGTGTCGGCAGGATTTGCGGATTTTCTTGTATAGAGATAATGCTCGACCGCCCGGTGCAGGGCATTATCCACCCCGATGAAGGCCAATTCCATCTGCTGGGACATGACGTTAAGCAGACGGGTGTCGTTGCTGACGGCCTCGTCGCGCGCGATTTTTTCCGACTTGGACACCTGGTCAACGACGATCCACGAGAATACCAGCATGATAAATATGCTGAAGCACGTGATATTACGTATGCGCGTGGATGATTTCTTCTCGGTATCGACCATGCATCTCCTTATATTATGTACGAATATATTCACTTCACAGCGATAATGAAATTCATATTAGCATCTAATTATGTCTAATTGGTTAACGGCATATTATATAATGCAAGTGATGCGTATATTTATAATATATTGATAATTAATGGTATTGTGATATTGCGGTTGTTGTTGGAATATTGGTATGCAACTGGATATCTCTTTTTAGACGTTCCGCTTGATAAATAACCGCCGATTTGTTAGACAGGCACACTCTAAATTTATTTTTTTACCTGATGCGGTCGTGGCGGAATTGGTATACGCGCAACGTTGAGGTCGTTGTGGGGCAACCCATGGAAGTTCAAGTCTTCTCGACCGCACCAATTTCCTCATTATCTCTCTCGAAGCTGAGACGGTCCGTCGCGTTACCCTGCCGCGTCCCTTTTTGCGCAGGCAAACGGTAGTTATTGGCCCATGGAAGACAGCCTGAAAGACGCGGCGCTCGCCTATCACGCGACCACGCCGCCGGGGAAGATCGAGGTCACGCCGACCAAGCCGCTGATGACGCAGCGCGATCTGGCGCTCGCCTATTCGCCGGGCGTGGCCGC